>JBNKZT010000090.1:0-18444 GCA_050301775.1 Promineifilaceae bacterium (SeqCode) | reverse complement strand
AATGCGCCAGATGACTTCAAAGCGGTTGCAGCCGTCGATCAGCGCCGCCTGTTCGATTTCGGAGGGGATGGTGCGGAAATAGTTGGTGAGCATGTAGAGGGCCACCGGCAGCGTTTGGGCCAGATAGGTGAAAACCAGAACGCCCAGGTTGTCTTGCACGTTAAAGCCGACCGAGTCGCCTATCCGGGCCAGCATGGAAAACAGGGGAATGATGAGCAGGATGCCGGGGAATAGATAGACGACGAGAATGGCGTTGAGCATGATGTTTTTGCCCTTGAATTTTAATCGGGCAATGGCGTAGGAACCGAACACAGCCAGGATGACGGCGATAACGGCCGTTGGCACCGACACCTTAATCGTATTCAAAATGTTGACCCCAAAATCCTGATAAGATGGATTGTTGGGGTCCAATAATTCTTGGTACGCTTCCAGACGCAGCGCACTGGGCACATAAACCGGTTCGCGTCCCCCAATTTCTGCCCGCGTCTTAAACGAAGAGGCCACCATCCAATAAAAAGGGAAGAGAATGCTGGTAAGAAAGAAGGTGAGTACAATCGCAAAGAGCAGCCCCTTCCAACTAAAACGCTGGGCCAACTGTTCGATGAAGTTCATTTTCTTGCTGTTATTTGCCATTGTATCCCCCTAATCCTCATCAATATTGCGCATAACGATACCAATGTAAAAAGCCATGAAAACGACGAGAATCGCCAGCAAGATCATCGCTGTGGCTGCGCCGCGGCCAAAGTTAAACTGCTTGAAACTGAATTGATAGGTCAACACAGGCAAAACATTGGTGCCAAATCCACCGCCGGTCAGCAGGAAAATGTCGTCGAATTTATTGAACGTCCACATGAGGCGCAGCAGGAAAATGGCGCCCAGTACGTAACGTAATTCAGGTAAAGTGACATTCCAGAACTGCTGCCAGGTGCTGGCGCCGTCCACTTCGGCCGCTTCGTAAAGGGTGCTGTCGATGGCTTGCAGCCGGGCCAGGATCATGAGCATAGCAAAGGGGAAGTAGCGCCACGCTTCGAAGATGATGACAATAATGATCGCCAGCCCTCGGGTAGAGAGAAATGCCTGGGGCAGGTCCACGATGCCCAATCCCATGAGGATGTCATTGAGGACGCCGGAAGGCTTGGGATCGAGCAGCCAGCGCCAAACATAAGCGACGCTGACGATGGGCGCAACGTAGGGAAACAGAAAGATGGCGCGGGTGATACCTCGGCCACGAAACGGCTGATTCAAAACCAGGGAAGCGATTAGACCGGTGATCAGGGTTAAGATGGTGGCCGTCAGCGTATAAACAATGCTGGTAACGGCCGCACCCCAACTATCAAACCCCTGCCATTTGAAAGCAAAATCGTTAAAAACAGCCCGATAATTACCCCAGCCGACAAAAGGTGCGTGGAACACGTCGTTCAGGTTGCCCAGGGTCACATCCCGAAAACTGATCCAGATGCTGAAGATTGCCGGGAACAGCACCAGGCCAAAGACGATGAGCGCGGTGGGTGATATCAAGGCCCAGGCCAACCGTGCTTCTTTGGCATCCATTGAGTTCCAACGGCGCCGTCGAGTAACGGCCGTTGGCTTTTCTGATAATGCTGTCATAAAAACCCCCTGTTACGACAACAGGCGCCAGCCACTTTTAAAGTGACTGGCGCTCGTTGTTAAAAGATAAAGATTTATTCGCTGCGGTCGGCCAGCAGGCCTTCAACCTCTGTTTGCAGGAACTCAGCGGCCGTTTCCGGCGTCATCGTGCCTTCCAGAGCGATATTGCTGACAACTGTGGGGATAAGCAAGCGGCCTTCAATATCACCAACAACAGCCCGTTGGGCAGCATTATAGTCAGGACGGAACAGCCAGCGCTGCATTGTCTCGTAGCCGTTGGCAATTTGGTCCAGTGTTTCAGGAGCGTAGTTGGCGAAGTAGTCACTGCTGCTCATCCAGTCGTCCACAGCGCTCTTCAGCACCGGAACCTTACCAAATGGAGCCAGCGCCAACACGTCCTGGTAGCCATCAGTCAGGAAGAACTTGACGACATCCTGCGCCACCGGGTCTGCCCCTTGCATGATGCCCAGAGTAACCAACTGGCCGTAGGAAGCGGAGCCATTCGGCCCAACCATTTCCGGTGCAAAGCCGGTGTTGGCAGCCAGATTTTCAACGGCGATCTCTACCGTTCCTTCTGGCGCTAGAGACGTTCCATCCGCTCCAGAGCCATCAACCAGGTCGTCCATGATGTAGGTGCTGTAGAAAAGCATACCCGATTGATCCAGTTCATACGCTTCACGGGCGCCGCGCCAGTACTGCGGGCCAGGCAGAGCACATTTTTGTAAGTCGGTGTAGAACTGAAGGGCGGCAATCATTTCGGGCGTGTTCATTGTGACATTGCCGTCAGCATCGAATGGCCAGGCATTGTTAGAAATTGCGACTTGTTCAAAAATCTGGTGGCCGTAGTTTTGGCCGGGATCTGTGCCTAAACCAATGGCGTAAAGCAGATTTCCAGTGCCGGGTAATGCGTCACAAGCGGCATTGATGTCGTCCCAGGAAATGGGGGCATTTAGGCCAGCTTCATCGAATATATCTTGCCGGTACCAAATGGCCTGAATCCAACCATCGTAGGGAATAGCGGCGTAATTGCCAGTGGCCGGATTAGTGACCATGGCCAATGGGCCGGCGCGGAAATCATCCAGGCCAATGCTGTCAATGGTGACCATGGCGGCATCCTCATCCAGAATACCGTCAGCGGCGAAGGCGGCGACGCGCTCAACGCCCATGCGGACGATGTCGGGCAGCCGATTGGCCGCCTGGGCCGTGGCGATGCGCTGCGTAATTCCACCTTCCTCAATAGGAACGATGCGGATTTCGACTTCCGGGTGCATTTCCATGTAGCGGGCGGCAACGGCTTCGTAGGTATTGACGCGATCTTCTTCGTTGTCGGTGGTCCAGAACTCAACGACTGTTTTTTCGGTGGATTCGGCCGGAACTTCGACGACACGGGTTACTTCGACCATCTCGGTGACGCTTTCACCTTCGACCATTCGGGTGACTTCCACTTGTTCGGTGACGGTTTCTGTCTCGGTTACGACGCGGGTGACTTCAACGACTTGGGGCTGGCAGGCGACAAGCCCTAAGGCCAGTACGATTAATGCTAGTAAAAAAATTGTTGCTTTTCTCATTTCTCTTCAAACCTCCAAAATCAGGTAATTAAGTAAAAATTGGGTTACAAATTTTATCATTTTCTGTTTCTTGTTTTAGCTCACCTCCTCATGCACTGGTTATTGGTTTGCCGCTGGAGGCCCGCACAACGAGGGTGGGGGTGAGGAGTGTGTGCGGGTTTTGGGGGGAACGGCCGTTTACCACATCAATCAGCATCGCGCAGGTGGCCTTGCCAATTTCATAAATCGGTTGATGGATCGTCGTCAAGGGTGGGGTCATGTAAGCGGCCAGAGGAATGTCATCAAAACCGCCCACAGCAATATCTACGCCTACGCGCAGCCCTTCCTGCTGAATGCGGTTGATAGCGCCTATGGCCATCAAATCATTGCCACCGATGATGGTCGTGGGGCGCGGATTAAGTGCTAATAATGGTTCGACTGCTTCTGCCCCGCCACGTTGAGTCATATCCCCGGTAATAATCCATTCAGGTTGAACGGCCAGCCCATTGGCTTGCATGGTGCCATAAAAACTTTGTAAACGATACCGGCCGAACATCAAACCCGATGGCGGTGAAATGAAGGCAATACGTTTGTGACCCAGATCGATAAAATGTTGTACCAACAAGCGCATTCCGGTGGCACTGTCCTCATCCACAAAGGGGAACTCTAGTGCATCGTTGGTGCGGCCAAAGGCGACAAAGGGGAATTTATGTTCACAAAGTAATTGAATGCGGGCATCATCTTCGCGGGTACGCACAACAATCAAGCCATCGACCCAGCCTTTTTTGACAGCGCGTAAGTAAGCATTTTGTTCGCCTATGCTGTCGGGGGCATGCGCGGAGACAAGCAGATCGTAATTGTGAACAGCGGCCTCATTGCCAATACCGGCGATAAATTCGCTGAAAAAGGGATCTGAAAAACGTGGCCCAAACGTGGGCATGATGAACCCAAGCGTGTCGGTACGTTGTTTTTGCAGACGTTGGGCAGTGATATTGGGAACGTAGCCCAGTTCGGCAGCGACGGATTTGATGCGGCTGCGTGTTTCTTCGGAAACATCACTGTAACCGGCTAATCCCCTGGAAACGGTGGTTACAGAAACTCCAACTATGTGGGCAATATCTTTAAGCGTTGCGGTCATTGGACTTGTCTATATGATGCAGGTTTGTGGGTGGAGTGGTTTGGATAAAACCTTCCAAAACGTTTTGGAAGATGATTTTAGTATATTCCAAAACGTTTTTGATGTCAACTGGTTTACATTTCAGGTGTGCGCTGAACTTTTGTTGACGGCCCTTTCCTCCGAATGGAATTGGAGGCTGAGACAAAAAACGTGCTGAAAGCACGTTCAAGATAATCGCCAACGCCGACTTCAGACTTTAGTGTGCTTCAGCGTACTTTTTATAGCAGCCTGGGAATTCATTTCCTGGCGATTTGCCGGCGATTTACCGACCGGCAACAAACACCCCGCGCACCCCACTTCATAGAGGGGAGCGATTATTTGCAGGTTGGTGATTTTTGGGGGGCCAGAAACGGCCGTTTACAATGACGGGTCGTTACTCGGAGGATTTAAGAGAAAAGAGAGACCATCGGTAAGCGACACGGCCGTTTCCCACCCCACCAATTCTTTCGTTCGCGCCGTATCAGCCACCTGAACCGATTCTTCGCCCGGCCGGTCAGGCAGGACGCCGAATTGAGGCCGGCCGCCCTTGTTGGCCAGGTCATAAATTTGCTGCACGACGTTGGCCAGGCTGGTGAGCTGGCCCGTGCCCAACTCGACGGTTGTGCTGGGAGGGAGTTGAGCGCCAAGCACGGCCGCGAAGCCGGCGGCGACGTCGCTGACGTGAATCCAATCCCGTTTTTGTTCGCCGCTGGTCATGGGAAAATCTTGTCCGGCCAGGGCGGTGGTAATGGCTGATGGAATGAGAGCGTGTTTCGGTTGGTAGGGACCGTAGCACTGGAAGATCATCGCGCCGTGAATGGGCCAGTGTTGGGTACGGCCGTACATCTGGCAAAAGTTCCAGGCGGCGGCTTTACTGGCGGCATAGACGTTCATCGCGCTCCGTTCGCCGGGCGTGCGGGCGACGATGACCTGCCGGATGCTGGTTGACTTTTCGAAGCAGGCTCGCAGCAGGTTGATCGTGCCGGTGACGTTGTGGCGCAGCGCCATATCGACCGGCAGGAAGGGATCGGTAGCGCCAATGGCGGCCAGATGGATGACGGCGTCTGGTTCGGCCTGGCGGACGGCCCGTGCGGTCAGGCCAAAATGGCGCAAATCGGCGTAGACGATGTCGAATTGTTGGCGTAAAGAGGCGAGGGGTGGGGGAAACGGCCGTCCACTTTCTGCTTCAAGACGCAAAATTGTAACCGCTGTGTCTGGCTTATTTAACAGGTAGGGAACCAGGGAACGGCCGATAAATCCGGTTGCCCCGGTAACTAAGACGCGCGTCAATTTCTTACAATCCCAGGAAATCGCGGTACCATTCCATCGTTTCTCGCAGCCCTTCCTCCAACGTAAATTGGGGCTGCCATTTCAAAATGCGGGCTGCTTTTTCCGAAGATAGATACTGATCTTGCGTTTCGTGTTTGACTTCGTTCAGAATAATTGGTTCCAGGTCGGGACAGGCCGACAATTTGATGATACTGTTAATCATTTCCAGTACCGAAACAGGATTCGATTGGCCGAAATTGAATGCCTCCCCACGCACATCGGGCCTGCCGATTTGCTCGGCCAGGGTCAGATAGCCGTAGACGGCATCGCGGACGTAGGTGAAATCCCGTTTGAATGTGCCATCAGAGCGAATGACCGGCCGTTCCCCTCTCAGGACGCTGCGCATTGTGCCGGGAACCAGGCGATTCCAATTGATGTCGCCGCCGCCGTAAAGATTGGCAAATCGGGTAACGGCAATAGGCATGTCATAAATATGAGCATAAGTGCGGGCAATCATGTCGGCGCACGCTTTGGAAACATCGTAAGGATATTGGGCGTGTAATGGTGCGTTTTCCCGATTGGGCAGTTCCTCTTGTAATCCGTAGACCTTGTCGCTGCTGGCCACGAGAATGCGGCGAATGGTCGGGTTACGCCGGGCGGCCTCTAGAATAATCCAGGCGCCTCTGATGTTGGTTTCAAAGGTGGACATGGGGACCCGATTGGCAATGCCAACCTGGGTTTGCGCGGCCAGGTGGAAAATGGTATCAATTTCGTACTCGGCCAAAATCCTTTCTATCTCTGTGTAATCACAAACTTCCCCGCGAACAATCGTAATCTGGTTGATGACGCCAGAGCGGATAAGTGGTGACTGGGTTACCTGGTCACGGATGAGTCCAACGATGTCAGCCCCTTGCTGAACCAGTTCGGCGGCTAACCAGGAGCCAAGCAAGCCGGTTACGCCGGTTATAAATACACGTTTATCACGCCAAAATTGATTATTCACTTATTTTCTCCAGGCCGGTATGATGATTGCCAGTGTCGTTAATCTTCCCATATTTTCCAGGGTGGATTATCACGCCAGAAATTTTCCAGGGTTAAGGTGTCTTTCATGGTGTTCATAGACTGCCAAAAGCCACTGTGACGGTAAATCATGAGTTGATTTTGTTCAGCCAGTTGGGGTAGGACCTGGGTTTCCAGGTTGACGTCGTCGCCGGCGGACATCATTTCCAGAACGGGTTGTTCGAAGAGCATGAAACCGCCGTTGATCCAATAGGGCAGGCGCGGTCGTTCGACAAAGCCGGAAACCAGGCCAGCCCCATCGGCCTCGACGACGCCGTATTGCAGATCGACTTGAACGGCCGTTATCGTGGCCAATTTACCATGCTGGCGGTGAAAGTTGACCAGGGCTTCCAGGTTCACGTCGCTCACATCATCACCGTAAGCAACAAAAAAACGCTCCCCGTTCAAGTGGGAGGCAACGCGAGCGATGCGGCTGGCCTTTTCGGTGTTTAAGCCGGTATCGGCCAGTGTGATTTGCCAGGGTGGGTGGCCCGTGTTGTTGTGATAGTGGATGGGGGAACGGCCGTTTGCCGGACTGCCAACTTCCAACGTCAAATCACGTGACATCGCTTCGTATTGCAAAAAATAGCGGCGAATCTGGTCGGCTCCATAACCAAGGGTAAGGACAAACCGATGAAACCCATACGCTGAAAAAATACGCATTACGTGCCACAATATCGGCTTGCCGCCGACTTCAACCAGCTCTTTTTTGGTGGCGGTGCTGCCACGCATTCGGGTACCTTGACCCCCAACAACGATAACTACCGGAATCTCATTCATGAGGCGATCATAACACAGCCGTTTAGCCTCTGCCAGCCACATTGACGACAAATGTCGAGATTGTTAGAATGAGTTTGTCGGGTAGAGCGAGGATCAATTTTCATGCGCAAAAAAAATCGACTGCGACAAGCAATTTTTAGCCAGAGGCGCTGGTTCTCTTTAGGGATGGGCCTGAAGCGATGGCTGGTTTTAGCGCTGCTTGGCGTGGGGCTGGTTGGCATGGGAATTGTCTATTCTATTTTATCGCTGCACCAAACGGGTTGGCTGCCTGATGTTGTTTATAATATTGTTTCTTTACAAGGACTGCCCGTTTTTTGGCGTATTGTGGTCATGTTGTTTGTGGGGGGGGGCGTTATTGTGTTTGCCATTACCCGATTAGGTACCAATCTTGTAGCCCCGTTCCGCGATCCTGATCAGGCTGTTGTGGAGTCGTTGTATGATTACAGTCGGCGGGGTCGCGGTCCGCACATTGTTGCCATTGGCGGTGGGACGGGGATGCCCAATTTATTGCGTGGGTTACGGCCGTATACCCACAACATTACAGCAATCGTAACTGTTGCTGATGATGGTGGGAGCAGCGGTCGTTTACGTGAAGAATATGGCCTTCTGCCGCCGGGGGATTTTCGTAACAATCTGGCAGCGCTGGCTCGTGATGAGGCATTAATGACCCAGGTGCTGCAATATCGCTTTGGCGGAGCGGTTGGCCAGAACGGCAAAAGCGATCTGCAAGGTCATGCTTTTGGCAATTTGCTGCTGGCGGCGTTGACCGGCATTACCGGCAGTTTTGATGAGGCGCTGTTGGCAGCCGAGCGGGTTCTGGCTTTACGTGGCCGGGTACTGCCTTCGACGCTGGCTGAGGTAAAGCTGGCGGCAGATGTAGAAATTGGAGAGGGGGAAACGGCCGTTATCCAACACATCACCGGCGAATCACTCATTCCCAAAGCTGGCGGCCATATCCAACATGTTTATTTGGAGCCGGCCGATGTCCGTGCTTATCCGCCAGCGATTCAAGCCATTTTTCGTGCCGATTTGATTGTGATGGGACCGGGCAGCCTGTACACCAGTATTTTGCCCAATTTATTGGTTCCTGGCCTGGCCGAAGCACTGCGTCGGGCACAGGCCCCCACGATTTATGTGTGTAATCTTGCCATTCAGCCCGGAGAGACGGATAATTACACTGTTGCCGATCATGTAGCCGCAATCCTACAACACGTTCCCACCGGTTGTTTGGATGTTGTATTGGCAAATGACAATCTTTCTGTTCCTGCCGAGCAAGGTGGGGGCAAAACGATCTATGTACAGCCAACCGGGCTGCCACCGCAACCTGCTGGGTTGCCACCCACTGCCCCGGAACAAGTCAAAATGATCACAGCCGACCTCGTTGATGAAGAACGGCCCTGGCGGCACGACAGCCAAAAGCTGGCTCAAGCCATCCTTGGATTCTTGTCTGACAGTCGTAAAGGGTCAAACGTAATGCCAAAAAGGTGACGTTTTACACCTATCAACCACTGCAAAAGCAGTATAATTAGTGTATATCTTACATGATATAAAGGAGATTCAAATGACGATTAAAGTTGGTATTAATGGATTTGGACGTATCGGCCGCCTGGTATTCCGTCGTTCAGTCCAGCTTGAAGAGTTTGAGGTTGTTGGTATCAACGACTTGTTGGATGTTGATTACATTGCTTACATGCTCAAATACGATTCAACCCATGGTCGGTTTAATGGTACAGTTGACGTGAAAGACGGGAACCTGGTTGTTAACGGTAAATCAGTTCGTGTCACCTCAGAAAGAGATCCGAAAAACCTGAAGTGGGACGAAATTGGTGCGGAGTATGTGCTTGAATGTACCGGTTTGTTCCTGACAGATGAAAAAGCACGTGCCCATATTGAAGCGGGTGCGAAGAAGGTGGTATTGTCGGCTCCTTCTAAAGACGCGACCCCCATGTTTGTTATGGGTGTCAACCACGATACCTATGCTGGTCAGGACATCGTTTCCAATGCTTCTTGCACTACAAACTGTCTGGCCCCCATTGCTAAAGTGCTGAATGACAGCTTTGGCATCAAAGAAGGTTTGATGACAACAGTTCACGCTACAACGGCTACTCAAAAGACGGTTGATGCGCCTTCAGCCAAAAATTGGCGACTTGGACGCGGTGCTGGTCAAAACATGATCCCATCTACTACCGGTGCGGCGAAAGCGGTTGGCAAGGTTATCCCGGAATTGAACGGTAGATTAACGGGCATGTCTTTGCGTATACCAACGCCTGATGTTTCTGTTGTCGATCTGACTGTTAATTTGGAAAAACCGGCTTCTTATGACGAGATTAAAGCGGCCATGAAAGCAGCTTCTGAAGGGGCAATGAAAGGCATTCTTGGTTACACCGAAGAAGCGGTTGTTTCTACTGACTTCGTTGGGGAATCCTGCACATCTGTTTTTGATGCCGGCGCAGGTATTGCTTTAACTGATACATTTGTAAAAGTAATGGCCTGGTACGACAATGAATGGGGTTATTCTTGCAAGTGCCTGGATTTGATCGCCCACATGGCTAAAAGTAACTAATCGTATATAAGCGGTGTTTTAGCCGCCCAATTTTCTGGTAATCATCAGAAATAGTGCTTTTTCTAAGCACATATGTAAAACGTAATGTCTTTCCAGGCATTGCGTTTTACTTTTTTAATGTCTCCTCCTACAATTGTGTCATGGATTTGAAAAGCCTGGAAAATCATATGCATGAATTTGTGACTGGTAAAGGTTGGTATGATGCCAATTCTCCTAAGCCACAAACGCCGCGCAATTTAGCGGCATCCATTGCGATTGAAGCTGCTGAGATTTTAGAACATTTTCAATGGCGTGAAACACCATCAGATACAACTGAGTTGGCCGGTGAATTGGCTGATGTGGCGCTTTATTTGCTCCAATTGGCCAGCGTAACCGGTATCGATCTGGAACAGGCAATTCTGGATAAGCTGGCCCAAAATCAGACGAGGATATGGCCTGCCCCATGAAGATTTTAGCGGTTAGCGATCGGGTATTGGACCATCTTTATTGTAGTGATGTCAAGCAAAAGTATGCCGATATAGACCTTCTCATAGGTTGTGGTGATCTTCCTTTTTATTATTTAGATTTTTTGATTTCGGCACTGGATGTGCCGTTGGTTTATGTTATGGGTAATCATGATCAGGGGCCGCAATATACGGCCGATGGTCGGGTTTTAACGGACGTTCGGGGTGGCCGGAATATTCATGCACGCTGTATAAAGTATGAGGGGTTGTTGATTGCCGGGTTGGAAGGCTCCATGCGTTACCGGCCGCAAGCGCGGTTGATGTATAGTGAGGCGGAGATGCGGCAGCAGGTGACGCGGTTGGTGCCCCGTTTGTTGTTAAATCGGCAGCGTTACGGCCGTTACCTGGACATTCTTGTCACTCATTCCCCCCCCTTTGGTATTCACGACCGCTCTGATATTGCCCACACCGGCTTCAAAATTTTTAATACCTTTATCAAATTATTCAAACCCCGCTATTTGCTGCATGGTCATATTCATTTGTATCGTCAGGATGCGCCGCGGGTGACGCAGGTTGATGAGACGACGATTGTGAATGTTTACCCCTACCGTGTGCTGGCATATGAAAATCCGCCGGAATCGTTTAACGGCCGTTAAACTCTTTTTCCTAACTGAGGAACGATAAGTATGGTGGCAAACCTGGGTCAGCGTGTCAATCTGGTCAATTGGCTGCAACCGACATTGTTTTATTTGAAACGGCCGTTGCGCATGTTTCAAACATATGATCGGGCCAATTTGCGGTCAGATTTAATTGCTGCTGTTACAGTAGCAGTGATTGCTTTGCCCCAGGGCATTGCTTTTGCCGTCATCGCTGAACTGCCGCCAGAAATGGGTATTTATGCTACCGTTGTGGGAGGCATTATTGGGGCTTTGTGGGGAGCATCAAATCAGCTGCAAAATGGACCGGCCAACGCCATTTCTCTGTTGGTCGCGGCCTCGCTGGTGAATATTGCCACACCAGGCACCCAAGAATTTTTGTTAGCCGCCGGTCTTTTGGCGGTTATGGTGGGTGTTTTTCAGCTCCTTTTAGGGCTGTTCCGTTTGGGCGTTTTGGTCAATTTTGTTTCTCATTCGGTGATCATTGGCTTTGCGGCTGGGGCCGGTATTTTAATTGTCATCAAGCAGTTAAGTCCTTTGTTAGGTGTTAGTTTTTCTACTGCGAACCCCATTGCTGCGGCGCAGGGATTGATTGCTTCATTTCCCAATATCCATATACCGTCGGTCATTATCGGGGTTGTCACGATGCTGGTGGTTATTTTATTGCCACGTGTTAATCGCAGTATTCCTGGACCGCTGGTGGGTATTGTTTTGGCGTCGGCTATTGTTTTTGTCTTTAATTTGGATGACGCTGGTGTGGCCTTGATTGGTGAGCTGCCCCGTTCACTGCCACCGTTGGTGTCACTGCCACTATTTGATTTTGAATTGGTATCTCGTCTTACTGCTGGGGCGTTGGCTGTGGGGGCGATTGGACTGGTACAAACAACGGCGATTGCCCGATCGATTTCAGCCCAGACAGGACAGCGGCTGGACAGCAATCAGGAATTTGTCGGGCAGGGAATTGCTAATATTTTTGCCGGCTTTTTCTCCGGGTATGCGTGCGCAGCTTCTTTTTCGCGAACGGCCGTTAACTTCAAAACCGGCGCAAAAACACCCTTTTCCTCCATCTTTTCCAGTATTTTTGTCTTGATTGCTGTTTTCGCATTGGCCCCATTAACTGCCTATCTCCCTATCGCTGCTTTGGCCGGCGTTATTATTCCGATTGCCTATGGCCTGGTTGACCGGGTTGAAATTGCCCGCATCTGGAAAGGTGCAAAGGGCGATGCATTCATCATGGTGTTGACCTTGTTCGGTTCATTGTTTCTGGATATTCAGTTTGCCGTATTACTGGGTATCATGCTTTCGTTGATTTTATACATCGTGCGCACCAGTACGCCGCGTGTCTACGCTGTTTTGCCCGATGCCAACTATAAACATTTCGTTTACCGCCCCGATGTGCCGACTTGTCCGCAGTTGGGTGTGATTGATATTTTAGGTGATTTATATTTTGGGGCGGTGAACCATGTTGAGGAACTGATTTTGGCGCAGGCCGAGCAGCATGCTGAACAACGGTTTTTACTGATTCGGATGAATCACGTGAATCATTGTGATTTTAGCGGGATTCATATGCTGGAAAGTGTCATGCGTGTCTTTCGGGATCGGGGCGGTGATGTGTTTTTGGTGCGGGTGAGTTCCCCAGTTTCACAGTTGATGCAATCGACTGGTTTTGATGCGATGTTGGGACATGACCACTTTTTAGATGAAGATCAGGCAATTGAGCATCTGTTTCACCGCATTCTTGATCCCGTGATTTGCATATATGAATGTCCGCTGCGTGTTTATAAAGAGTGTCAGAATTTGCCCAAGCAGGTCGATTTAATTGGGATTCCCCATGAAAGCGACGTGCCGTCGGAGCATATTTTCTCGATTACGCCTGAAGAGTTATGGCGGTTGCAGCATGTGGATACGGCCGTAGCCCCACCCTATGTCATTGATGTACGCGAACCGCGCGAATTCAAACGGGGCCATGTACCCGACTCCCATTCTGTGCCATTATCAACCATCTTCCTGGACACGGTTAAATTTCCCGGCGATCGGCAAATTGTCGTAGTATGCCGCAGCGGCCGCCGCAGCCGCCGGGCCGCCTATGCGCTGCAGCATATGGGTGTGTTGCATGTATCGATTTTGGCCGGCGGCATATTGGCCTGGGAAGCAGCGGGCTTGTTAGAAGCGATTGATTCGTTTGGCAGTGATTGACACTTTTGAAAGTGAATGGTTTTGATTTGAGTGCTGTCAACTGGAGTAATTTATGAATATCCACATTCCAACGCGTAATATTGGCCTGGATTTAGTGCGGGTAACCGAAGCGACAGCCCTGGCTGCCGGCCGCTGGATTGGTTCAGGTAACGTTGAACTAGCCCATCGTGCGGCCACCCAGGCGATGTATGATGCTTTGAATACGTTGAATATTAACGGCCGTATCGTTATCGGTGAAGAGCGTCCTGTTGATGGTAAATTATTATTGGGGGCGGGACAGAAAATAGGCACCGGTTTGGGGCCGGAAGTCGATGCCGTTGTCGATCCGATTGATGGAACACAACTTTTGATTAAAGGTCAGTCTGGCGCCATCTCGGTTGTCGCAGTTGCGCCCAAAGATACCTTGTGGTCGCCAGCACCGGCAGCCTATATGGAAAAGATTGTCGTGGATCGGAATGCGGCCCATGTCATCGTTCCCGAATGCATGGATGCGCCTGCCGCCTGGACACTGGCCCTGGTTGCTCGTGTGAAAAAGAAAGCAGTTCATGACCTGACTGTCATCATTCTGGATCGTGATCGTAACCATGATTTGATCGAAGAAATTCGGGCGACCGGCGCAACTATTTTGCTGCGCGATCAAGGCGATGCGGAAGGCTCATTTTTGGCCGCTTCGCCAGGTACCGGGGTCGATTTGCTGATGGGGGTAGGGGGGGCCGCGCAGGGTGTCGTCGCGGCTTGTGCCGCCAAATCTATGGATGGCGCCATGTTAGCCAGGTTAGCGCCCCAGTCTCAGGCTGAACGGGATGCTATCCGTGCCGCCGGTCTGGATGAAAAACGAATTTTGACATGCAGCGAGATGGTGATGACAAACGAGATATTTATAGCAGTTACCGGCATTACAGACAGCTTGCTGTTAACTGCCTTACGCTATCATGGGATGCATGCCGAAACCCATTCGCTTTTAATCCGTTCCGAGACAGGTACACGCCGCTTCATTCATGCTGAACACGCCGCCAGAGTAGGCACATAACACGATAAAATAAAGAGGCCAAATTCTAAATCGAATTTGGCCTCTTTTGTTTTTTGATAAGGTTGTTCTATCGTTTCTTGCGCGGCTTAGGGGTAGGCAGTGTGATCGATTTACCTTCAATGTAGGCGGCCATGCTGGCGGCGGCTTTGTGGGCGCTGGCAACGGCCGTAATTACCAAATCGGGACCATGCACGTTATCACCGGCGGCAAAAACGCCTTCGCGGGTGGTTGCGCCTACGGTTTCATCGGTCAGGATCAGACCCCAATTGTGCGTAGCCAGGTTTTCGGTTTTGTCGCCTAACAGCGGGTCGGGCCAATAACCGACAGCCAGAACGACGGTGTCGACTTCCTGGATGAATTCGGAACCTTCCATTTTGATTGGACGGCGCCGGCCGGAGGCATCGGGTTCACCCAGCTCCATTTTGATGACTTTCATGGCCTTGACACGGCCGTTCTCATCCCCAATATATTCAACCGGCGCTTGCAGATAGTTGATTTGCGTTCCCTCTTCCACACAAATGGCGCGTTCTGATTTGTTGCCGGGCATCTCGGCTTCCGTCCGGCGATAGACAATCGTGACTTCTTCCGCGCCTAAACGGATAGAACTGCGGGCACAGTCAACGGCCGTGTCGCCACCACCAATGACAGCTACTCGTTTGCCAATATCGGGGACAACCTTCTTGTCTTCAGGCCGATGCGCTTCCTTGACATTGGCGCGCACCAGATAATCGGTTGATTTCCAAACCCCTTCCAGTTCTTCGCCGGGGATGCTCATTGTCGCCTCAATACCGGCGCCTGTGCCCAGAAAGACAGCATCATAATCATGCTGTAAATCTTCAATTAACACATCCTCACCCACCCGAATATTGGTGATGAATTGAACGCCGGCATCCCGTAAATCCTGAATTTTGTAACCAACGACTTCCTTATCGAGTTTGAACGCCGGAATGCCATACACCAGCACACCGCCCGGTTCCGGCCACGATTCGTAAACGGTTACGGCATGACCCAATTTGACCATGTCTTCGGCAACAGTGATGCCGGCCGGACCGGATCCAACGACGGCGATTTGTTTACCAGTTTTTTGCGCAGGAACTTTGATGGCCAGAGCGCCGGCTTCACGGGCTATGTCGGAGACAAAGGCTTCCAATTTGCCGACCGAAACTGCGCCGTACCGTCTACCCAAAACACAGCCCTGCTGGCAAAGATTGGGGCAGACACGGCCGCATACTTCCGGCAGGGGGCTGGTAGCCGCAAAAACAAGGGCTGCTTCCACGTACTTACCCTGGCTGGTCAGCCACAACGCTTCAGGAATATCATTGCCGGCCGGGCAGCTTAAGGTGCAGGGTTGGGGATCAGGACATTGCATACAGCGCGAGGCTTCATCCTCGGCCAATTCACTGTCATAACCCAGGATGACTTCTTCAAAATCGCAGATACGTTCGGCAATTTCCCGTTTTAGGTAGGGGACAGGCGCCTGATTGGCCCGGCCGCTGCGATCAACTTTGCGATAGGCGGTTTCGGAACTCATGGGTGGGGTTTACCTTTCTGATTGATAATTGTTTTGCCACTGTAAAAGTTTTGTCATTTCGACGAGTTAAACGAGGAAGAACGAATGTGGCGGAAAAAATTATTCTCTTCAGTCGAAATGATATGGGAGCTGCCCATAGTTTTTGACTACCAGTAAACTATATCAACTCTGCGTTTGGGTGGGAGTTTCGAATGACACCCATATGGCATGATATTTGTCATGTTTTTGAAGAAAACTAAAATTTGTAGCCAATTTGCCGCAGAAACCCTTTGCGCCAGGCAATATCTTCTTCGCCTTCAATGCCGGTTGGCTTGCCGCCGTCGATGACGCCCAAAATGCCTCGCCCTTGTCCGGTTTCGGCGATGATGACCTGGGTTGGATTGGCTGTCGCACAAAAAATAGTGCAGATTTCGGGTACGTTTCTAATGACCTGGAGTACGTTGATGGGAAAAAAGCCTTCGCCCAAAAACAGGATGAAGCTGTGACCGGCGCCAATGGCTGACGCGTTTTGTTGGGCAAGTTCAATCATGTCTGGGTCGGTGCCGGCCCAGCGGATGAGCCGTTTCCCCGATGCTTCGCAGAATGCCAGACCAAACTTGATGCCGGGCACGGCCGTTACCAATGCCTCATGTATATCTTCGACCGTTTTAATGAAATGGGATTGCCCCAGCACAAAATTAATCGTTTCCGGTTTATCAATCATTACAGTTGTCAGTTCCATTTTTTCCTCCAATGTTTGAGCCTGAATTGCAGGTAGATCGCTAAAAGTTTTTAGATAAAGAATATGATCATTTACTGTGATGAGATATTTTTGACTGACTGATGTTATATTATGTTAAATCCGCTCCTGCGTAATTGTAGATTTGGCAAATCGCTTTACAAATGAGGAAGTGCGTACTCTTCGCCGAATTTGGTACGCAAGTAGCGGATATATGGCTCGATGGTCAACGAACCGCCGGTGATGCGTTGGATCAACTCGTTGGCGGTGAATTTGCTGCCGTGCTGGTAGATATTGTCTTTGAGCCAGCCATGGAGTGTGTCGAATTGGCCTTGACTGATTTGGGCGGGGATATCAGGATGGGCCTGTACGGCCGTATCGAAAAACAACGCGCTCATAATGTTGCCCAACGTGTACCCCTGGAAGCCGCCGCCGACCCAGCCGTCGTACCAGTGTACGTCTTGCAGGACGCCGTCGCTGTCATTGGGAGCGTGGATGCCCAGATCAGATTGGTAACGGCCGTGCCATGCCTCCGGTAAATCTTTCACAGCCAGTGTTCCTTCCAGCAGTTGTAGTTCCAAATCAAACCGGATCATGACGTGTAAATTGTAAGTCACCTCGTCGGCGTCGGTGCGGATGAGAGAACGGCTGACTTTGTTAATCGCCCGGTAAAATGTATCGAAGCTCACGTTGTTGAACTGCTGTGGGAAACTGGCCTGTAATTTCGGATAGTAAAACTGCCAGAAGCCACGACTGCGCCCGACCTGATTTTCCCACAGGCGAGACTGGCTTTCGTGGACACCGGCCGAGGTGCCGGTTCCCAACGGCGTGCCCTCAAAATCCCGGTTGATGCCCTGCTCGTACATGGCATGGCCGGCTTCGTGCAGTGTACTAAACAGTGCCTCGTTCAAATCGTTTTGCTTGACGCGGGTGGTGATGCGCACGTCGCCCAGGTTGAATTTAGTCGTAAACGGGTGGGGTGATTTGTCCTGCCGGCCCCGGTTCAAGTCGTAGCCGTACTGTTTGATAACGTCCAGCCCAAAGGCAAGCTGCTTTTCCTCGTCGAAGCTCTGGTGCAGGCAGGCATCGTCGGCCGGGTCTTGGGCCGTAATTGCCTGGACGATGGGTACGAGCTGCTGCCGCAGGTCGCCAAAAATGGCGCGAATGGAGGCGGCTTTCACGCCTTCATCGCTGAAATCAATCAGGGGATCGGCGATATGCTCGTAGCCAGGGAAGCAGTCGGCGATTTGGCGGCTGAAGTCGATGGTTTTTTCCAGGTAGGGGGCAACGGCCGTAAAATCATTCTCCGGTCGTGCTTTGGTCCAGACCTGATACGTGGCCGCGCTGTGTGTATAAAAATCGGACAGAAGCTGGGGCGGGATTTGGGTTGATTTTTCGTATTGGCGGCGCGTCACCCGGATAAGGCTGGCGTTGTCGTCTTCATAAGGCAAGCTGTCGGCGTAAGGTTGCAGCGCATCCAGCAGTTTGCCGACCGCCGGGTCGATGAATTTTTCATGAGCCAGCCGGGTCAGGGTCGCTGCCTGCCGACCGCGAGCGACCGCGCCGCCGGGCGGCATTTTGGTGGTTTGGTCCCAGTAGAGAACGGCCGTTGCCATTTGCAGGTCGTCCACTTCCAATAACAGATTTTTTAATTCTTGTAATTTGTGTTCCACGTTGTTTCCTCGCAGTTCAGGTTAGGGTTTGCAGCATCCTATCCGAAATTCGGAGGAAGTCAATCATTTTTGTGTGGTGTGGATTGTATTGAGGGTAACTACCAAGCCACCCTCCGGGAGGGCTAGGAGGCTGTCGGGGAAAGAAATTTTAGCCACGAATTGACACGAATTTAGTTATGTTTTCCGTGCAAATCCGTGTTAATCAGTGGCAAAAC
>JBNKZT010000089.1:0-18563 GCA_050301775.1 Promineifilaceae bacterium (SeqCode) | reverse complement strand
GTGGTGTTAATAACGATGATGACGCTGGTGAACAGGGAGACGATGGCCAGAACTTGCAGGACGATGGTAATACCGAATACAAACGGCCGTCCCCAATGTTCTTCCGGTTTTTGATACACCGTAATGCTGGTCCCGATTCCCTGTTTGGCCAACTGTTCCTTAATCGCCGCCGCCCGATCGCGCACATAATCTTCGCTGTACGGCGCTACCCGTACCAAAAGCTGCACAAACAGCCCTTCGGGGATGTTGAGTCGAGCCATTCCTTCGGCATCGGTGAAGAAGTAAGCGCTGCCACCAAAATCAGGCGGCGGCACAAACGGATGGCGAATTTTGCCGGTGATGGGGAAGGCGCGGTCCGTTCCATCCATCTCAATGATGATTTCGTCACCGATGTCGATGTCGTAATAATCACTGGTGATGCGCTCGACATCGAGGGCTGACTGTTCGGGCCAGACGCCTTCTTTTAGCTCCAAAAAGTCATATTTTTGATTGGTGTAATCATCGCGCATGACGATGGTGCCCGAATCCCAGGGGCCATTGGGGCTGGTTTTGTAGCGGACGGAGCGGATGTTGAGCGGTTCCACGCCGACTACGCCAGGAATATTGGTTAGATTTTCGGCCGTTTCCCGGTCGATGAATTGGCGTAAAACAATATTGAGGTGGGAGGGCTGGACGGATTGATGGGACGCATCCATCGTGGACAAAAGCTGGTCAACCATGCCGAAGATGATGCCCACGGCAAAGACGCCCACGGCAATGCTCAGCACAGCCAGTCCCGTACGGGCCTTGTGCTGCCATAAATCGAACCAGACTTTGTCCCAGATGACGCTCATTTTGAAGATTGTCAGCGTTTCAGCTTGTCAGCATTTCAGCCATCGGCTGATTAGCTGATTGGCTGACTGGCTGAGATGCTGAATCACTGTAGATACGGCCGTCCCGAATCTCAATGACGCGCGGGGTGCGGGCGGCCAGGCTGCGGCTGTGGGTGACCATCGCCACTGTTTTACCCTGGGCTACCTGAGCCTCAAACAGGGCAAAAACGGCGTCTGATGTTGCCGAATCGAGGTTGCCGGTCGGCTCATCGGCGACCAACAGAGGTGGATCGTTGGCCAGGGCGCGGGCGATGGCCGCTCGCTGCTGTTGGCCGCCGGAGACCTGGCCGGGCAGTTTTTGGGCCTGATCGGCCAGGTCAACCGTGTCCAACAAATGCAGCGCCCGTTCTTTGCGTTCTTTAGGCGACAACTTTTTAACAAAGTCCATCGGCAAAATGACGTTTTTGAGCAGGCTAAGGGCGGGGAGGAGTTGAAAAAACTGAAAAATAATGCCGACGTGTTCGCCGCGCCAGATGGCCAGCTCATTTTCGCTCAAGGTGTGGACTTTTTGTCCGGTAACGATGACTTCGCCCTCGCTGGGATGGTCGATGCCGGTGATCATGTTGAGCAGGGTCGATTTGCCGTTGCCCGATGGGCCGACGATGGTGATGAATTCACCAGGCATCACGTCAAAATTCACGCCTTTGAGGACGGTGATTTCACTGTCGCCAACGGGGAATCGTTTGATGACGTTTTGGACTTGGATGATGGGTTGGTGGTCGGGAAAACGGCCGTCTACATTTTTCATGTTCGTAAGTGTAGTAAACTGTGCAATAAATCACAAGCAGGCTCAATGATTTCTCATGATTTGGGGCGGGGATTGGGGCTTATTAGTGAACTTCTTGTTTTGTGTACAAGGATTTTTGCCACGAATTACACAAATTTCACGAATTTAGGCGTTTTAATTCGTGCCATTCGTTAAATTCGTGGCAACTCTTTTCTGGCTTGTCCGGGTTAGGGGATTGCCCCATCAAAATCCCCCAATCCCTTAATCCCCGCTCTTTTCCAGGAGTCGTTTCACGGCCGTATCCGTCGGAATTGCCAATCGCGCTCCCAATTTTGTACAGGTCAGCGCCGCCACTGCGCTGGCCAAGCGCAGCAGCTCGGTCCAGGCCAGCCCGCGTACCAGTCCGGCAGCAAATGCGCCGTGGAAGGCGTCGCCAGCTCCGGTTGTGTCCACTGCCTTGACCGGGAAGGCGGGCAGATGGCCGGTTTCGGTCCCTTTTTGCCAGATTAACCCTTGCTGACCGAGTGTGATGATGACGGCCGTTCCGCCCAACTCGCTTAACTTTGCCGCTGCCCGTACCGGGTCCGCCTCGCCGGTAAAGGTGCGGCCAAATTTCTCGGAGCCAATCAAATAATCGACCAATCCAGCCAGCGCTTCTGTGCCGCGATGGACAGAACCGGCATCTAAAATCGTGGGGATGTCTGCCTGCCGCGCCCAACGGGCCAGCGGCGGCGAGATGTCCGGCTCCCAGCCATCAAAGAGGATGACGCGAGGGCGGCATTGGCTGAAATTGATGCTGTGGGCAGGCAGCGGTGTTTTGTCACCGCTGTAATTGATCAACGCCCGGCGGCCATCCGGCTTGGCCAGGCTGACCGAGAGCGGGGTTGGGGCTTCGCCGCGCACAATCAAATCTGTCCGCACACCGGCAGCGGCCAATTCCTGCTGGTGTAAATCGCCGTACACGTCGCGGCCCAGGTAACCGGCAAAGGCGCTGCGATGACCTAATCGGGCCACCGTGACAGCGGCGTTGGCGGCCGGACCACCACCGCATTGGTGCAATGCGTCAGCCAACAACTTTTCATCCGGGTCGGGGTGATGATCGATTGCGAAGGTCAAATCGTAGGGGGCGTGACCGACGCAGAGGACGTCAACGCTGAAATTTTGATGGTTCATAAGGAGATTTTATCATGAGGAACCGGAGCCTGGGAACCGGAGCCTGGAAGGCTCCTCTACGGGGGTCCAAATCTATGCGCTAATCGATTTTTTCGCGCAAGATTTGGGTGTAATGGAGGAAGCGAATGGGCTTGTTTTGCCGTTGGAGGCCGCCGTTCATGTGCATGATGCAGCCGGCGTCACTGGTGATGACGGTATCTACATTTACGGCCTCGATGCGGCGGATTTTTTCGTTGAGCATGGCTCCGGAAATGGCCGATTGTTTGACGGCAAACGCGCCGCCGAAACCGCAGCACCAGGGTTCGCTGACTGTTCCATCGGCTTCGACCATTTCGATTAACTTTAATCCATTGACCTGAGCCAGGAGGGCGCGGGGTTCGGCGGTCAGGCCCAATCCTCTGGCCATGTGGCAGGCATCATGATAGGTAGCCCGGCCGGGCCACTGCGCGCCAAAGTTCGTTTTCCCCACTACATTCACCAAAAACTCGGATAGTTCATAGGTTCGGCCGGCGAGGGCCACAGCCTGAATCAACCGGGCCGGATCGTCACGGAACAGATTGGGAAACTCGTGGCGCACCATCGTCACGCAGGAACCGGAAGGAGAAACGATGATCGGCGCATCGGCAAACACGTCCAGAAAATGGGTGGCAATTCACCGCGCATCGCTGTGGAATCCGGTATTGTAGGGCGGCTGGCTGCAGCAGGTCTGACCGGCGGGAATGGTAACAGTCATGCCGGCCTGTTCCAGCAGCCAAATGGTGTCGTCGATCAGGTTTGGGAAAAAGGCGTCAGCCAAACAGGTGACGAAGAGGGCGACTTCCGTTGGTGGGGAACTGCTGTTCATGCGTTGGTCAGGGCGGCCTGGAGTTGGGCGGTGGAGATGGGAGCCTGTAATTCAGTCTGGCCGATGTGGATGACGGGGATGGTGAGGTGATAGCGGGCGAAGATGTCGCGGTCGCTGGTAATGTCGATTTCGGTGAGATGGTGGGGGTGAACGGCCGTTAACCTGTCCAGCATTTCCTTCACATCCTCACACAAATGACAGCCGGGTTTGGAATACAGGGTCACTTCGACCAAGACCTAAATCCCCTTCAAAAACGGCTGCACCGAATCAATAAAAATAATCAGCAGCAGGGCCGTCAGGTAGATGTTGGAAGCCATGAACAGGCTGCGGGCGTTGGGCGGCGAGGGGTCTTTGATGAGTTTGACATTGCGCCAGAATAGATCGGCCGTGACCAAAAACATGGGCAAAAAATAGAGCCAGCCCAACGACGGCAAAACGACCAACAGCAGCCCGGCCAGTCCGGCGGGAATCGTATGCGACATGACCCACCAGGCCGCCTGACGCGGCGAGGTTTGGGTGGGCAGCATGGGCACATCGGCCCGCGTGTAATCGTCGCGGTAAAGCAGGGCCAGGCTCCAGAAGTGGAAAGGTGTCCATAGGAACAGGATGAGCGATAGGACTAATGCACCCGGATCATTCCAGTGACCGACGGCGGCGCTGCCGCTAAGAACGGCGGCACTGCCCGCTGACCCGCCGATGACGATGTTGAGCAGGGTGCGCGGTTTGAGCCAGATGGTGTAAATGCCGACGTAGATGAATGCGCCCAGAAGTAAAAAGAAGGAGAGGGCCGGATTGGAAGGGAGGACGGCCGTTACAGGCAGGATGATTAGGGCAATACCCACCCAGGGAACCCAATTGGGATTAGGGATGTCGCCGTTGACTAACGGCCGTTTCTTCGTCCGTCCCATCGCCCCATCTGATTTACGTTCCAGATATTGATTGAGCGACGATGCGCCCGACGCGGCCATGCCGCCCGTCACCCAAATGAGAGCCATTGTACTCAGGCCGGGCCAGCCGCCAGCTGCCATAAATGCGCCGCCTGTAGCTGCCATCAACAGCAAAAAGACAATGCGCATTTTGAACAGGATGATGATTACCTTAAACAAATCGCGCCATTTGGAAATATTGTTGACCGCTTTCAAGTCGCCGGTGGGGCTTTGTTCGCTTAAATTAGATAGAGACATACATTTTCTCCGGGAGCATAGTGCTTGCTGAATTGTAACAAGCCCCTTCTTTGTTCGCAATCAGCAATACCGCAATGCTCATCACTAGTTTAGTGATGTCGTGTGTCAGTATTTCAGCGATTTGGCGTTTCAGGTTGTCGGGAAGTCAATTGGTGAGTTGGTCAGTTGGCGGGTGGAACTATATCTTGCTTCGTTAAACGAACGGGAGCAAGCAGCATTCTGATGGGGAGGTGATGGTTTATGTCTGGTTAAGCAAGCCCGTTGCAGGTTTGTAATCGGGATGGAATTTGGCGGATAGAATGCGCAGTTGATCGTAATCGATCGGTTTTTGCAAAATGAGATCAGCGCGGTCGTCAAGCTGGCCGGCTTGGGTTCCGTCGGCGCTGGCGATGAGGACGTGGGTCATGCTTAACCGTGAATCATCCCGAATTTGGGCCAGCAGTTGTTCGCCGGAAACAAAGGGCAAGTTTAAGTCTAACAAAACGATGTCGGGGATGATTTCGTGCAGCCTTTCTTGGGCAACCAGGCCGTTTTCGGCAATTTCGGTTTTATATCCGGCTGCTTGCAGGACTTGCGCAAAATATTCGGCTAACAGATCGGAATCTTCGACGGTGAGTGCCAATGCCTGGTTCATAAAGGTTCCTATTATTAAGGCAAGCGCAGTTTTTAACTTGTGCATTTTGAACGGGAAAAACCACGCTTGTTTGAGAGGGATCGTTTTCTTTTTGAATAGTTACTGGAGTCTGGCGAAAATAAAATTTCAGTCGAGTATAGGGGCATGGCGTCGCCATGCCCCTACCAGAGAGGAATTCAAAAAACGCCAGTGTCCAGTAGTTATTGTAAACGATTCCTAAATAGCCGAGGGTACAAGATGATGGTTGACTATCTCGGCCAGTTTGCTGGAGCTGAAAGGCTTGGTTAAGAAATCAGTCGCTCCTTTGGTGATGGCATCGAACTGAATATGGCGCTGCCCCTGGGCAGTGAACATGATGACGGGCAAGTTTTGGAAACGGCCGTCACTGCGCAGCTTTTGCAGCATGGCCAGTCCACCCATTTGGGGCATATTAATATCAGCAATGACCAGGTCAATATCTTCTTTCATCAAATGTTCCAACGCATCTTGACCATTGTTAGCGGTGATGACTGCAAAATTTTTGCGTTGCAATATAACAGTCACCATTAGCTGGGTTACTGGTTCGTCGTCAACAATCAGGACGACTTGCTTATTCTTTTTATTCATTACATACCATCTTTTACTGCTTGAAGGCTGTTTTCCTTTTTGAAATATGTGACAGGAAGAACATTTGTATTCTTATCTCATAGTACCAAAGCACTATTAGACTCCTGTTAGTTTATAACTGTATTCTAAGCTTGTCTTCTTTAAAATTGCCAAAAAAGTTCTAAATAACTTATAAAAAAGTGTCGAATTGGCAAGGCGTCAATTTTCTTTTAGGGTGAGCGGTAGGAACAAGTTGTTGAACTGATCCTGGCGGCCGATGGCAAAGGGTTGACTGGCGCCGGACACGGCCGTATCCACCACATCAGCCACTCGAATCTGATACCCCAACCCGATGGTGCTGCTAACCGGAAGCGTCCATTCATAGCTGCCATCGCTGGGTGTAGCGGCGGCAATTGTGTCTGAGAATAAGCCGCTTTTCAGCAGATCTATTTTTACCTCATCGGTAAAATTGTCTTGCCATGTAATACTCATTGTTGCCCCTGGTTGCCAGAACGCCGTCCCGGCCGGCGCGGTCAGATTGATGTAATTGGCAATCTTGAAGGCTGTTTCGTAAGTTTGCCCGTTAAATACAACTTCAAAATGCCAGTCTCCACCTGGAGCATCAATGGGCAGCGAGTAGGACCACCACCACCAGGAAGCAGCGTAATGACTGGCATTACTTTCGGCTGTCCAGCGTTGGTAAATGCTGTTGTCTGGTTGATAGATGGTGTATTGACTGAGCTGTCCGGCCAATTGGTCGCGGTAGAAGGTGGTGAAGTAGATGGTATCGCCGCCCTCAAATTCAGTTTGTTCGTGGGTGATGGTGGCGGCGGGGCAGTCGGTCCATTCGACGGGGGCGTTGCTGGTCATGAGTTTGTTGACGGCCGTATCGTAGTACGGCCGTTGCGCCTCCCACCAGGAATCGGATGGATTGCAAGCACCAGTGTACGGATCAATCAAATTTAATCTGCTGTCATACAATTCCAGGTGTAAATGAGGGCCGGTGGAACTGCCGGAACTGCCGACAACACCCAAAACTTCGCCGGTGACGACGGTGTTGCCTATGCCTTTACTGGTTAGCGAGCCGCTTTTGAGATGGCCGTACCAGGCAATGGAGCCATCACTGTGACGCACATAAACGGCGTTCCAACTTCCGCCACCGATTGAGCAGCTGCGGTCATAATTGCCGTCTTCTTTGTAGACGATGGTTCCGGGGGCAGCGGCAACGACGACAACTTCATTGTTATCCATCTTGTTCCAGGCGAAGGGCCAGGTAAAAAAGTCAGTGCCTTTATGATTGTAACCGGAAAGATCGTAGGTGCGGTCGCCGCAGGTGTAATCTTGTAAATAGCCGTAGCGCGAATCGTGATCGACGAAGTTGGAGATGCCATGATAGCCGTAATCATCCAGTCCGTTGGCGGCGCTGATGGGCCAGGAAAGGGTAACGGCCGTTGTTTCATCCATGGCAAACAGGCCATCAGTCTCTAATTGGGCCATACTCAGATTGATTTGGGCCTGGATAGTTTGCCGGTCAGCATCGGTTAATTCGTCGGTGGGCAGGTCGAGGCTGCCGCCGCCAGAATCGAGCGGTTCCCGACCCGGTACGGTGAATGCGGTGTCGCTGCTTGACTGGGCCTGGGTGTGTGACAGGCCGGAAATCAGCAAAATCAAAAGGATGAAACTGGCCGAAAAGGTCAACAAAAATGCAGAGAGAGTTGAGTGTTTCATGTTTTTACTCCAAAAGGGAATTGTTATTCGGCGATGATGGTTTGGCCGATGGGAATCCAGGGCAGTTGTAGTTCGTTGGTGATACGTTCGTCGAGGATGGGCAGCGGCCGGTTGGTGAAGGCGTCGTACAGACGCAGGGTGGCGCCGATGGATTGGCCAGGTTGGGCGGCCGGATCGACTTGCAGCGTGTGGGGAGAGTGTACGGCCGTGCCCCCAATCCATTTCAACGTGGGAATCGCGCCCAGAGCCGGCACCCAGTCGTCTAAATCCCACCAGGCCCAGTGGAAGCCGTCGGCCTCGTAGCCGATGAGTCGGACAGAGATGACGAGATCATGCAGGACGGGACGGCTACTGTGAAAGGTTTGGCGTAGTGCTAGAGATTGGAGACTGGAGACTGGAGACTGGTCAAGTGGCTGCCCGGTCCAGACGATGCTCTGGCCCAGAGGAACGTAGAATTGTTGATGGTTAATGGGCAATGTTTGATTGTTAATCATCACGCCCCAGGGGCCAAAGGTAGTGGGCAGTGTGAAGCCATCAGGGCTGATGTCGTCGCGGACTTCGGTTTGGTATCCTTGTTCGGTTTGCCAGTGCAGGTAGAGGCGGGGACGGCCGTTCAGGGTGTTGTCCCAATCATAACCAACGAGGCGGCGGCCGTCGGGCAGGGTGCGGTAGACGGGATTTTGCGTGTATGGCGGCCGGCTCATGGCCGTCACAGCGAGATTGGTGATGAACAGGCGGTTGTCGCCGTCGTCCGCTGTGCCCAACATGATGGCAAAATCGCCGGGAGCAGCGCCCAAACGCGGTGTCGGCCGAAATTGGGTCAAGGTAATGCCCGGCTGGGGCTGCACCTGCAAATCATCCTGGGCGTAGAGTTGGCCGTCGTAGCCGATGAGGTGGATAAATACCGAGACTGGAGACTGGAGATTGGAGATTGGTTCCCAGGCAATAGTTATGATAGTTTCCTGAGCGATTTCGATTTTAGTGCTGTTTAGTTGATAGCCAAGGATACGGATTTCGTCGTTGAGAGCTAAATCAAGGGGTGTGAAGCCATTGGGTAGAGCGACGAGAGGCTGTTGGCGGAAGAGGAAGGCGTCGCCCAGTGGTTCGGGGACGGGTAGGCTGGCGTAAGCGTTTTCGTCGAAATGGGTGGCGATGACGGAACGGCCGTTTGCCAATTCTTCACCAATTCGAGCTGCCCAGTTGTCGGCGTATGACTCACCTTCAGGAAAAACAAATTGGGTGGTGACATCGGATCGCTGTCCTTCGACTTCTTGCAGATACCAGAGCGGGGTGGCCCAATGCCAGTCGGCCAGGATGGTGCTGTCCGGCGGTGCTTGCCGCAGTAATCCTTGCGCATAGTCGTGCGCCGAGGTGTCCTGATGTAAAACTGCAAAGCTGGGATAATGCTGCCAACCCTGGTACACGGCCGTTACCAACATCACCGCGCCAAAAATCACTGCCACTGGCCCCCTTGCCACTTGCCTACTTGTCCCCTTGCCACCTGCCACCTGCCCAACGCCGTGCCCCAGCATGATAACCAGCGGCACGTAAGCCGGCAGCATATATTCCACCGTCTGCGGGGCGCGATAGGTGGCGGTGATGAAGGTGTGCAAGGCAAATGGTCCGCCCAGCAGCAGCGCCAGCTTGCGGTTGCGCCACAGCAGCAGGGCTAACCCCAGAGCCATCCCGGCCAGCAGCCAGGGATGAAATTGGAAGGTCAAGACGTTAGACATGACCTGAAAACGGGGCCACAACTCGGCCGGCGTGAGGTAGTAAAACAAATCACCGCGAAAGCCGCGGGCCAGGACGTGATTGAGA
This sequence comes from Promineifilaceae bacterium (SeqCode), assembly GCA_050301775.1. Lineage (GTDB taxonomy): Bacteria > Chloroflexota > Anaerolineae > Promineifilales > Promineifilaceae > JACKCC01. Next base: position 8,998 of record JBNKZT010000089.1, on the reverse strand, counting down.
AAGCCGTCAACGGTTGCCAGCCCACCGGATGCGCCGCGCACATCAGCTCCGGCCCGTAAGGGGAAGTAGAGCAGGGGAAGTAAACCAAGTAATCCGGCTAGAAACGGCCGTAACCAGCGCCGGGGTGTCCGCAGCAGGCCGGGATCCATTACGAACACAAAAATCAGGCAAACCAGACCTATAAAAACCAGCGACGCATGATGGGCCACGCCGAAACCCAGGGCGAGGGCGAAGAGAATGAGCCAATGGTCTTTGGGAGTTAGTCGTGTAGTCTCGGAGTCTCTAGTCTTGTCGTCTTTTGCCGCCTCTCCAAGGCGTACCAGGGTATAGATCATTGCTGTCGCAAACAGGCCGGTGAGGCTGCGGATGTTGGCGGTGGTGGCCTGTGCCCAAAAGGTGGTGGCGGTGCCTAGAGTGAGTACGGCCGTTGCCGCTGCGCCATGTTTTTTTGTCAACCGATACGTCGTCAGGTAAACCAGCAGCAGGGTCAGTACACTGGTCAAAGCGGAAAACAGATTGACTTTGTAGGTGGCTGTTCCCAGTCCGGGCAGCCGGGTCATCAAATGGGCCAACAGGGTGTAGAGGGCAAAACCGGGCGGGTGGGCCACGCCCAGATTGGCGGCTACGACCTGGAATTCGCCGTTGTCGGCGGGCAGGATGCCGGGGGACAGGGTGGCGATGTAGAGGGTGGTGAAAGTAACGGCCGTTAGCAGCAGCGGCCACATCAACTTTAGAGGGCGCTCCAGTTGGAAGAGGTAGATGATGAAGACAAGGAGAAGGGTGGAAACGGCCGTTTGTGGATCAGGTTCCGGATAAATCACGTAAATCAGGAGAACAAGCAGTGGCCACGTTTGTTCCAACTGTTGGCGGCGCAAAACAAAAAACGACCCGATGAGACACAACAAAGTCACAACGACAGCCCCCAGCAGGGAGTCCTCGGTCAAACCTGGAGCCAACTCACTTAGAAACCGGCCCAGGAACAAACCCGTCACAATCGATGATACATCTGATAAATCCAATGGCTTGAATTGCTGCCGCATGGCCCCGATTATAACTTGATTACGTCATTGTGGTGATCACCGATAAAAAAAGACCGCCACACCAGGTGGCGGTCTTGTTCAGGAGGTCTATGATGTAAGCGCGGCGATGATAAAATCAGTCTTTCAGCGAGTAAGGAGCAGTGATGTTTGGCGGTGATTGTGTGGCAATGGTGGTAACGTTAACCAATTGTTCTTGCTGGCTAATTTGTGATGAAAGTCTGATGGCGGCCAGCAGTAAAATTGAGGTTACAAAGGAAAATGAAGCGTAAATTGTGGCGATAGTGATAAGCATGATATTACTTACTCCCTGAAAATTTCCCTTAGATGATTAAGGAAGTTTCAAATAGATGAACTATTAAATAGATAGATTCATCTTATAAAATTTTGCGGTAAAAGTCATTAGTACTTCCGGCACAAGAAATGGCAGTAGTTAAAAATGCACTGATAGGTTTGAATGATGCTCCTGAATAAACACTTTCAAAGCCACCTCATGATATGGTCCTCCCTTGGAAAAGTGGACACGATGTTAAGAAATCGTACACTTTTTCGGGGGAGGGTCACTTTTCGCTTCGCGAGGTTAGTTTTATGAATTCGATTTCGCCAACAGGTTCGGAAATTAAATTGCCCCCGATTGTGTCGCCATTGAATCATATTTCCCCTATAATTTCTCATGGCTGACGACTTGTTGCAGACGAAATTATACGTGCCCAGGGTACGGCCGTTACTCGTCCCCCGCCCCCAACTCCTCGAAAAGCTCAACATGGGGCTGAACGGCAAACTTGCCCTCATCTCCGCCCCAGCCGGATTTGGCAAAACTACCCTGGTCAGTGAATGGATGACTGGTAGTGAACGGCCGTCCGCCTGGCTGTCGCTGGACGAAGGGGATGCTGATCTCGCACGCTTTCTGACTTACTTCGTCGCCGCTTTGCAGAGGGTTGCGGGCAATGTTGGAAAAGGAGTATCGACTGTGCTCCAATCCCCCCAGTCACTGCCCACTGAATCGATCCTGACGGCCCTGCTCAACGAAATCGCGACCCTCCCGGATAACTTCATCCTTGTTCTTGATGATTACCACGTTGTTGATTCCCCATCGGTTGACAATGTCCTCACCTTTTTGCTGGAACACCTGCCGCCCCAGATGCACCTGGTTATTACTACCCGTGGGGACCCCAATCTGCCGCTGGCCCGGCTGCGTGTGCGCGGCCAATTGACTGAACTGCGGGCTACCGACTTGCGTTTTAGCTTTGACGAAACGGCCGTTTTCCTCAACCAGATGATGGGCCTGAACCTGTCAAAGGAAAATATTGCTGCCCTGGACGCCCGCACCGAAGGCTGGATTGCCGGTTTGCAGTTGGCGGCTCTGTCCATGCGGGGATACCAGGACGATGCCGCCGGCTTCATCCAATCTTTCAGCGGCAGCCACCGCTTTGTACTGGATTATCTGGTGGAAGAGGTCTTGCATCAGCAATCTGAAAGCGTACAGCGGTTTTTGCTGCAAACGGCCGTTCTCCACCAATTGACCGGCCCTTTATGCAACGCGCTTACCGGCGACAACAACGGCCAAGAGATCCTGGAATCGCTAGAGCGGGCCAACCTGTTCCTCATTCCCCTGGACAACGAGCGCCGCTGGTATCGTTATCACCACCTCTTTGCCGGGCTGCTGCGGCAGCGATTGACGCAGAGTATCACAGAGAGCGACATTGCTGAGCTGCACATCCGGGCCAGCCAATGGTATGAAGCCAACGGTCTGGAACTGGAAGCGTTTCATCACGCGGCTGCGGCCAATGACGTTGGGCGCGCGGCGCGTCTGATTGAGGGCGGAGATTTACCCCTTTACTTTCGGGGTGAGGCGACCCCTGTACGGCGCTGGTTGGAGTCTTTGCCGGAGGCCGAATTTAGGGCCAGACCATCATTGTGGGTGACGTATGCTTCCGTGTTGACAATGACCGGCCGGCTGCACGGTAACATCGAAGAAATCCTGCAAGCGGCGGAAACAGCCCTGCAAGATGCGGTTCATGGCGACAAAACGAACGATTTGCTCGGCCAGATTGCCGCGATACGGGCCATGTTGGGCGTTCCGAAAAATCAGGTAGAAACAATTATCACTCAGTCGCACCGCGCTCTGGAGTTGCTGCGCCCCGACAACGCGCCGATGCGGACAACGACAACCTGGGCGCTGGGCTATGCCTATCAGGTGCAGGGAAATCGAGCAGCGGCCAGCCAGGCCTACGAAGAAACCATCGCCCACAGTCGGAAATCCGGCAATATCATGACCGAACTGGCCGCCACGACCTGCCTGGGTCAGATTCAGGAATCAGAAACCCAGTTCCGTCAAGCGGCGGAAACTTTCCGGCATATTCTGCGACTGGTCGGCGACCCGCCGTGGCCGGCAGCGTGTGAAGCGTTTGTGGGACTGGCCCGCATCCATTATCAATGGAACGATTTGGCGATTGCTGAACAGTATGGACAGCAAGGTCTGGAATTGGCGCGGCAGTTGGAAAATGTGGACACGCCCGCTGCCTGTGGCGTCCTGCTGGCTCGCGTAAAATTGGCGCAGGGTGATGCGGCAGGTGCTTTGACGATGTTAGCAGAAGCAGACCAGTTCGTGCAGCAGCATCATTTTGAGCATTGGGTGGGGGAAATAACGGCTGTTCGCATCCAAACTCTACTGTATCAGGGCAATCTAACAGCCGCCGACCAATTAGCTGAGGCGCATGATCTCCCCCTTAGTCAGGCCCGCGTGAAGCTGGCGCAGGGCGATCCGACTGCGGCGCTGGCGGTGCTGGAACCGGTGCGCCAACAGGCGGAAGCGAAAGCGTGGGCGGATGAACGGCTGCGGGTGATGGTGCTGCAATCGTTAGCCCAAAAGGCAGCAGGCGAAAGCGAAAAGGCAGTGCAACAGTTGGGAGAGGCATTGGCGGTGGCCGCGCCGGGTAGTCTGGTCCGTTGTTTTGTGGATGAAGGCCAGCCAATGGCGGCGTTGCTGCGGGAGGCGGTGAAGCAGGGGGGAGTCCCGGTGTATGCGCAGCAGGTGTTGGCGGCTTTGGGGGAAACGGCCGTTACTCAACCACAAACCACCCAGCCACTCCCCGATCCTCTTTCTGACCGTGAACTGGACGTACTGCGACTCCTCAAAACTGACTTGACAGGCCCGGAAATTGCCCGCGAATTGATGGTGTCTTTGAACACGATGCGCACGCACACCAAAAATATTTACTCCAAGTTGGGGGTGAACAGCCGGCGAACGGCCGTGCGTCGCGCTGAAGAACTCAACTTGTTTGGCCGCGAAAATGAATGATGAACGGCCAGATGAATCAAAGAGTCCCGGAAGCGATTCAGCCTATCCTGCAGAACTTTATATCCCTGATTAACCAACAATGCCCTGGTTTAATGAAAGCCTTTTATTTAGAGGGTTCGATTGCGTTGGGAGGATTCAATGAGTGTTTTAGCGACATAGATTTTGTTGCCATTTTTGAACGCCGGGTGACACAAGCAGAAATTGATCGTTTGCGTCACATCCATCATGTTGTAGAGAAAACGCATCCTCAATGGAAAATGTCGGGAAGCTATCTCCCATGGGACGATCTTAGTGATTCTGGAAATGAGATCAAACCTGTTTTGTATTTTCATGATGGTGTCTTGCGGCTTGATGGACATTTTGAATTCGATTCGGTAGAAGGGTGGATACTCAAAAATCATGGCGTGCTTCTCCTTGGCCCCGATCCCCAGAAATTACCCTTTGCCGTTGATTGGTATTTACTCATCAGAGCGATGAGGGAAAATCTGAATTCCTATTGGGCAAGTTGGACAAGACGTCCTAATCGCATCATCATCATGCTTTCTGACTGGGGAATTCAATGGGCCGTTTTGGGCGTCCTGCGACAATTCTATTCGTTTCGGGAAAACACAATTACGACAAAAGTGAAAGCAGGAGAATATGCGCTTTTGTGTTTACCCGGTTGTTGGCATCAGCTTATTCTTGAAGCGATTGGTATTCGAAACGGTCAGCACAGGTCACGCTACCGTTCCAGGATGATGAGAACAGTTGAGGCAATCAAGTTTCTAAAATTCATTATCTCGACCTGTAATGCTGGTTTCGTTGAAGACCCGCCATCATTCTGATCAAATAACAGTTATCTATTTCAGCCCTGGCAGCAGATGAATTTCGTCACTTGCCGGGGCTTTTTTTGTTTCCATCACATCATACCATCCACAAATCACCACCTCGATCACCATATCTGGTGATGACCACTCACCACATTCATTAGTATCCTCTGGTCAATGAAATAAACAAGGCAGTGACGTGGCGATTGAGCCACATCAGGCAAACGATTGAGGCACAGCATGGTTCAACCACACCCATCAACTGAGAACAACGACGAATCCAACTTGTATGAGATTCGCCTCCAGGGACATCTTGATGAACGCTGGGCCGACTGGTTTGATGGCTTGACCATCACGCTGGCAGACAACGGCGACACCGTTCTTACCGGCTCAGTTGTTGATCAAGCCGCTTTGCACGGATTGCTCAAAAAAGTGCGTGATTTAGGTCTGCCCCTGCGCTCAGTCAACTGCCTTGAGTCCGATTGAACTACCTTGTAAGAGAACCATTTTGATGTCATTTTTAATGAAAGTTTTCAATATAAAAGGAGAATTTTAAATGAAAACCAAAGTTACCGAACTGTCCCCATCCGCTTACGCCCGCATCGCTGGTGTTTTGTATCTGATTATTACCGTCGCCGCTATTTTTGCCCATATGGTCATCCCGGAGCAGTTTATTGTGGCGGGAGATGCGGCGACAACGGCCGCCAACATCGCCGCTAACGAAGCCACGTTCCGCCTCGGCACGGTGGGCAGCGAGCTGGTTATTTTGCTGAGTGAGATTGTGCTCTCTGTGGTGCTGTACGTGCTGCTGAAGCCGGTTAACAAGACCTTGTCGCTGGTAGCGGCCGTTTCCCGCCTGGCCATGACGATCATCCACGGCTTGAACCTGCTCAACTACTACTTCGTCTTTCAACTGCTGAATGGCGCTGATTTCACAGCCGCCTTTAGCCCAGACCAGGTGAACGCGCTGGTGACGCTGTTCCTCGACGCACACAGCATTGGCTTCACGATTGGCATCGCCTTCTTGGTTCCGCATGTCTTAATTCTGGGTTACTTGATTGTCCAGTCAGGCTACTTCCCCAAAGTGCTGGGCTTCCTGTTCATCGCCGCCGGGTTTGGCTATCTGTTTGACACGATGGGCTTGCTGTTCGTCTCCGGCTATACGACGACCCCCGGTTTAATTGCCACGGTGATCGCCGTTGCTGAAATTGCCTTCCCTGTCTGGTTGTTGGTCAAAGGCGTCAACAACGAACGCTGGCAAAATCGCACCCTGGCGCTGGAAACTGCCTAAATGAACCCTGCCGGGATAAGAACAACTTCTCCGAGACCCCGGCCACGTTGATAGTGGCTTGGGTCCCGAAGAAGAAGGGATATTGTCATCACTGTGCAGCATCATAGCAAACAAGGGAAAATAAAAAGAAACTTATAAGATAAGAAGGAAATCAAATGACACAACAACGTTTTTTAGAAGTCTCGCAGGAGGCCGGAGCGGCCTTCTTCTCACGGAATATCTCTGGCCCAGTCACGATGCTCAATCTTCTGCGCTTCCGTGATGTGGCCGATTATTCGGCAAACCCCGAACTCACCCCCGATGAACCCATATCCGGCGCGGCGGCCTATCAAAAATACATCGATTACACCTTACCTTTCCTCAAAGAAAGCGGCGGCGATCTGGTATTTTTGGGCAAAGGTGGCAGGTACTTGATTGGGCCTCAGGAAGAGCAGTGGGATTTGGTTATGCTTGTGCGCCAAAACTCAGTATCAGATTTCATGGCTTTTTCATCCAATGAGGCATATCTGATCGGGATGGGGCACCGCACGGCCGCATTGGAAGATTCGCGCTTGCTGCCGCTTGTTGAATCGGAAACGGCAGCCTGACAAAGTGTTCAACTGGGTGGGGGCTTGGGAGAAACGGCCGTTAAGTAACGGCCGTTTTTATGTTTCAACAATTTCCACGCATTGACAAACTCATCACGAATTCGCCAATTGATGTAAAAAATACTTGACACAGTGTATGTTTTGATTTACTATATGTCTATCATACTTTACTGAAAGTAAAAACAAATAGACAAAGTGAGGGAATTATGTCCTTTCAAGAAAAAAACATTGCCGTATCTTTAGGCAGCTTCACATTGATTTTGGGAATCTATCTTGTCCGCCTGTTTCAAATGCTCCGGGATGGAGGGTTAAATACAACAAGCGTTTTCCGCCTTTGGGGAACCGTCATTGTTCTGGCGATCGTCTTTACGATTTTTGCCACAATTTTGACGCATATCATCTCCGCCATCATGCAGGCCATTGTCCAGGCCATAAAAACAGGCGAAAAAGAACCTGATATTGAAATTAGCAATTTACAAGATGAGCGAGATAAGTTAATTGATTTGAGAGGGACAAAAGTTACTTATTTTGTCTCCTCAAGTGGGGTTTTTCTGGCAATGCTTACATTTGTCTTTGGGCAGCCACCATTGGTGATGTTCACCCTGCTCATCTTCTTTGGCGTCGTGGCCCAGATTATGGGCGATATTTCCAGACTGGTTCTTTATCGCAGGGGGTTCTGAGATGGGTGAAACCAGGGTTAGCAACAATATTCGGAAATTACGGTTTTTCCATAATGAGATGACCCAAAAAGAGTTGGCTGACAAAGTAGGTGTGACGCGACAAACAATCGTCGCCATTGAAAATGCAAAATACTCCCCTTCTCTGGAACTGGCTTTTCGCATCGCTTTCGTCTTTGACTCGCCATTGGAAGAAGTATTCTCTTATGACCCCAAAGATGATCCAATTTAATTCGGTACACAAGTAACAAAACAACGTCTAAAAATAATCCAAATCAACTAACAATTTAGCAAATCAGGCGGCAGCGTGCTTTTGATTAGCCTCTGGTCGCTTTTACTGCGCTGCCTGGATTGCCGAGGAGATTCAAAATGAATACAAATAGAAAGACCGCGATAATTGTCGGAGTACTGTACATAATTGGGACAATTGCAGGCATATTAAGCCTTGTTTTTACGGGGCCTGTTCTTGAGGAGCCGGATTATCTTACTCAAGTCTCTACGAATCCAAACCCAATCGTCATCGGGTCGCTCTTTGTTTTGACGATGGGTCTTGCCCTGGCGATGGTCCCGGTGATGATGTTTCCAATCTTGAAAAAATACAATGAAGCCCTGGCCGTCGGATATGTTGTCTTCAGGGGGGCGCTTGAGGGTGTAACTTATCTTGCCCTTGTAATCGGTTGGCTATCCCTACCCTTGATAAGCCAGGGATATGTCAAAGCAATCGCTGGGGATGCCTTCTATTTTCAGTCATTAGCTGATTTAGTTCTGCAAACCCATAATCAAATTGGTAATGTTACGACAATCGTTTTTATCCTGGGGGCCTTCATGTTCTACTATGTATTGTACCGATCAAAACTTGTGCCGCGATGGTTATCCGGTTGGGGCCTGCTTGCAGCCGTACCCTATTTCGTTTCCGGCGTTTTAGGTTCGTTCGCCCTTCTCAGCCAGATGTCAACCACCCAGTTAGTTATGGTGCTTCCATTGGCCTTGCAAGAAATGGTTCTTGCAGTATGGCTGATCGTGAAAGGATTTAATCCATCGGCAATCGCTTTCCTATCTGCCAGACAGAATTAAAAGAGGTCAAATGAATACACCTCAAATAAGAAAGGATACCAAAATGAAAGCGATCACATATGAAAAATACGGGCCGCCCGACGTTCTTGAATTACGAGAGAGCGAAAAACCGATACCCAAGGATAATGAAGTGCTGGTTAAAGTTCATGCGACGACAGCGCATATAGGAGACTCGAGAATGCGTAGTTTTGCAGTCCCCCGCTCGCAATGGCTCTTTGCACGGTT
>JBNKZT010000088.1:0-18621 GCA_050301775.1 Promineifilaceae bacterium (SeqCode) | reverse complement strand
CCAGACATAGAATGTGTTTTCGTCGCTCCAGGCTTCCAGCACAATGACCGAGGCTGGAATCGCGTATTGTTCGTTTTGCCTCATGATTTCTTCGACACGCGCCTGACTGTTCCACTCGTTGCCGCTTATCCATAAGCCGAAGGCCCAATTCGGGGGCAAAACTGGCAGGCCGGTCAGTGCGTTCAAGCGAGCGACAAGATCGAGCAGCCGCGTGCGATCACCAAGTAGAATATCGAGCGTAATCTGTGTTTCATCGCCCAATTCTGTTTTTAGCGTCCAGCAGCCAGGATTATCATGAGCCAGATCGAAAACGGAATAACGCAGGCTGTTTACCCAAACCCCGTAACCCATTGATGAAATAAACAATGGCATGGGCAAGTAAGTTCGCAGTCCATGGTTTTTATACTGCTCGTAAACGCGCACATCAAGGTGTTGGCCGCGCTGATTGAGCGCATTGAAACGTTCGCCAAATCCATAGAAACCCTCATCTTCGGGACTGTCAAAGGAAAAGATCACGGCTTCTACCGCTGCATCATCGCCGACAACCAGTTTTGGAGCCTGCACACCTGAAAAGATCAATTTATCCTGGTAGAATAGTTGAAGATTAAACTGGTTCACTTCCAACTGAAGTCGGATGGTTACAAACTTGAGCGTAAACAGGTCATGGCCAGTCACTTCGAGTTGAATAAGTTTATCTTTTTCAAGTGTCGGGTAATCACCATGACCCGCTTCGACCTGCAAATGCCTATCGTCGGCCACACGCAAATGAAGATAACCATAACGGTCTGCTTCTGCATTCTGCAAAGCAAACAGTAAAGAATCTAACCCCTGATAAACGCCAACCACCTCGTTGAGGGGAATCACTTCGCGTATGGTGTAGGTGTAGATTTGGCTGGTGAGAGACTCGTCCCCGGTTTCGGCAGTTAGTTGGTAATAGACCTTTGTGCCGGTGGGGAAACTTGGTAAGTCGGCTTGCCATCTATCCACCCCCACAACTAACCCGGCTCGCGCAGCAGCTTCACTGAGATGGCCGTCTTCAGTAAAGGCCACTTCCGTGGATAGGCTTTCCGAAAAGGTCAATTCTTGGCTCTTTACTTGATCTGGATGCGCTGCATCCCAATAGGAAACCAGCGCTTTCCGGATTACGCCAATTGGGCGTGTTAGAACGCGAATCTCTACAGCATCGTGTGGATATGGGTGTCTTGGGACACGCTCATCGGCTGCGCTTTCGTATGGATGTTGATCGCCTAAAGGGCGATGAATCAATTCAATGGTTTTGCTCATGAACGTTCAATTCCTCGCATAAAATCAAGTACATGGCGTGAGACCAGGCAAGTGGTTTGGCTATAGCGCCCCAACGATCATGCCATTCGGTAAACCGGTTGGGAGCCAGCAGGTGATCAGAAACTTGTTCCGGCAGATCGCCATTTTCGTCGGCCTGTGCTTCAACCCAGCTTTTTAACGCTTGGGCCTGTGCAATTTGGCCGTTTTGGGCGTAGTGCCAGCCCAGCCACGCGCCCAGCAGCACCCACTCGCCGCCACCGTAGTAGGTGTCGTTCAAGTAACGGTAAACGCCGCCACCCGGCCGATGCAGGTCTATCTCCACCTGGGCGATGGTGGCTTTCAGGTGTGGCTCATCGGCTGGGAAGAGGTTGTAAGGCGTGGCGATGCCGATGAGGCTGGCTTCGCTGCTTTGCCGCAGTTGGTCGGGGCTTACGGGGTCATGGTAGACGTTTTGCGGCGCGTGCAGGATGCTTTGTGGTGGGTGGGTGAGGGTGAATGCTTTGGCGAAACGGCCGTTTTCCACCCCCTCAGTCAACATCAATAGACGAATCGCCGCAGTGGTTTGGGCAACTTCTGGCTCCAGATCAGGCAGCAGAGCCGCCGCACCATTCAGTCCGGCGTGGATGGCTGCTAAAGTGTAGGAATGGAGATATTGGGGCAGCTCTTCCCAACAGTCATAATTAGGCTGCTGCCACAAATAGCTCAGGTAACGATGCACCAATCGCACTTCATCAGCTACTTCGGCGATAACGGCCGTATCCCCCGTCAACTTCACATATTCGGCCAACGCCCAAAGCAGCGTGCCATACCCATCAAGCTGAAAATCCCACCATAAACCAGACGCTTCTTTGCCAACGGCCGTATAACGGGTATGCAAATAATCATCCGAACCAAGCCGTTCGCCATGTTGAATACGAGTAATCGCTCGATCCGCCTTCCCGCTGTACTGCCGGATTGTTTGCGCCGCCCAGAGAAAATATCGCCGCCCATTTTCAGATCGCCCCACCCGGCACAGGGCATAGGCAATAAAGCTGCTGTCCCGAAACCAGCTGTACTGGTAAGAAGGAAAAGCCGCCGAAGCGATAAACGCGCCGCTTTCTGCCTGACTATCTAATAAAATCTGAATACTGCGTTGATACAGGTTCATGGTCGTTTGGGTTAAGGCGAGGCGTTTTGGTAAACGCCCCGCCATCTGTCGTACTCTTATTTCAACAACTCTTCAATTTGTACTTTTGCCTCAGCCAGCGCTTCTTCGGGCGTTAATTCGCCCAATTTCACCTGATCTAAAAGCTGGTTAACAGCATCTTGCATCTCATTTTGTCGTTCAATCACTGGCGGCACAATGGCATAGTTCAATGATTCAAAAACAGCTTCACGGTTTTCCGGCGGTGTCTGTGCCAAATAGCCATCCACATAGTCCGGGTTGTTTAAGGTTGGCAGCTCCCAGCCAGACTCAATACGAATATCAGCCATATCGGGGCTAGAGGTGAAGAATTTCGCCCAGGCCCAGGCCGCATCCCGATGTTCGGTAGCGGCAAAAACAGATACGCCGTTCGAGAAGAAATGGGTTGCCTGTGTTTTCATGCCCGGCTCGACGGCAATGTCCCAGGCAAAGGGCGCATCGGCAAACGCCGAGAACATCCAGATACCGGTGACGTCCATCGCAATTTGCTGCGATGTGAACATGTCGCCATCAGATAATCCCGCCATTTCGGTGTCGCTGGGCATTACTTTGTCTGTTTCGATGAAGTCGATCATGGTTTGCAATGTTTCCACACAAGCGGGGGAATCAATCGTCACTTCGGTCATGTCTGCGTTGAAGAATTCACAGCCGTTTTGAGCTGCTTTTTTGTAGAATTCCCAGAACTGAATGCCCGAATGCAATCCCCACACGCCGGCGTCGGCATCGGTCATTGGTGCGGCGGCAGCGACGGCATCCTCCCATGTCCAATCATTGGTGGGGTAATCCAGTCCGGCCGCATCGAACATATCTTTGTTGTAGAACAAAACAACGGTGGAGAAGGTGGCGGGGAGGGCTAGTTGACGGCCGTTATAATTAAACGCCTCTAACGAACGGGGATAGAACACATCATCTGTGTAATCCGCATCTGCCTCTGCTAACGGTGTCAAATCGGCCAACACCCCTTTTGCCGCAAACGTGACAAAGCTTTCATAGTTCAACTCAAACACATCAGGGGCTTCGCCACCGGCGATGAGCGCCTGCAATTTGGTGAAGTATTCGCCAAACGGAGCTGTTTCAACTTCAACGTTGATACCTGGATTCTGATCTTCAAAAAGGGCGATCATCTGATCCAAATCCTCCAGATGATCGGGTGCAGCGGAAAAAGTGAAGTAGGTTATTGTCACGGGTTCTGCAGCCGGTTCCTCTGCAGCCACCTCAACCACACGAGTGACCTCCACCTCTTGTACTTCAGTAACCACTTCTCCTTCAACGATCCGCGTAACCTCTACCTCTTCCGTCTCGGTAACAATGCGGGTTACCTCCACTGTTTCTGCGCTGGGCGTATCTCCCGATGAACAACTAACAGCCAGTAAAGCAACTGTTAACAGTATCACAATAACTATAAAAGTAGATTTTTGTTTCATTTTATTTATTCTCCTCACTAAAAACTTTGATAAAAAGGGTAAGTTCAATCTCACAATTTCGCGTCTAGCCATAATCACCTCGTTTTCTCACGACCACTTTATCCTTTTAGACCAGTCGTCACGACGCCTTGCACAAAGTAACGCTGGGCAAACAGGTATACAATCAGCATAGGAATTATTGTTATTACCGCACCGGCCATGACTAAATTCCACTGCGTCAGCCAACGGCCGTGTAATGTTGCCAGACCAACGGGTAAAGTCATCAACTGCTCATTACGCACGATAAACAGCGGCCACAAAAAGGCATTCCAAGACCCCATGAAGGCGAACACGCCCAGCGTCGCCAGCGCCGGACGGGACAAGGGCATGATGATGCGCCAGAAAATCGTCCAGCGTGAAGCGCCATCAATAAAAGCGGCCTCTTCTAACTCTTTGGGCAGGGTCAGGAAAAATTGACGCAATAAAAATGTGCCAAAGGCGCTGAAAATGCCTGGGGCGATAAGCCCGGGATAGCTATTGATCCAACCCAGGTACCGCATCAGAATAAACAGCGGGATGATAGTCACTTGGGAGGGAATCATGAGGGTGGCAAGATAAAGGCTAAAAAGCAGATTGCGACCGCGAAATTCTATGCGGGCAAAGGCGTAGGCGGCCATGGCGCTGACAATGAGCTGCCCTACAGTTGTCACCACAGCGACAACGAGACTATTCCAGAACATGCGCGGCATGGGGAAGATTTCAGCCAGGCGTGTGTAGCTGCCAAATGTCAATGGCCGTGGGATGAATTGCAGCGGAATTGACAAGACGTATTCGTCGGTCTTCAATGAGGTGGAAATCATCCACATGAACGGGATCAACATCATTAAGGCGGCCGCCAGCAGCAGTGCATAAAAGAGTAGTCGTTTTAGACGGTCTGTAATGGGAGTAGAAACGGCCGTTTCTACTCCAACCCCATCTTCTTGACCCAAAGCAAAATTACTCATACGCTACCCACTTCCCTTGCAAACGCATTTGTACGATCGTTACTGCAAAGACCAACAAGAATAGCACCCACGACAACGCCGATGCGTACCCCATCCGGCTGTAGCTGAACGCATTCTTCACAATCAACTCCACCAACACACTCGTTGCCCCGGCCGGCCCCCCTTCCGTCATAATCCACACCTGATCAAACACCTGAAACGAGTTAATCAAAGAAATAATCAGGGCAAAAAAGGCCGTAGGCGAAAGCAGCGGCAGCGTAATGCGCCAGAAAGTCTGCCATTTGCTGGCGCCATCTATCGAAGCCGCTTCATAATAAACATTGGGAATGCCCTGTAACCCAGCCAAAAACATCACCATCAAGAAACCCAGGTCCTTCCAGACACTGGTAATCACCACCGCCGACATCGCCCACTGCGGATCAAACAACCAGGCTGGTCCTTCTATGCCTATTAGTGCAAGCGCAAAGTTCAAGAGGCCAAAACGGGGGTTGAAAATCCATTTCCACAGCAGGGCAATGGCTACCCATGCCGACACAACTGGCACAAAAAACGAAGCGCGGAAAAACATCAACCCTTTCAACTTTTGATTAAGAATGATGGCAATTGCCAACGAGCCAACCATCACAAAAGGAATGTATGAGACAATATAGACGAGCGTGTTTTTCAACGCTCGCCAAAAATCCGCGTCGGCAAACAGCCGTGTAAAATTGTCTATCCCTACAAAATCTGGCGGCGTCAACAAGTCCCACTCAAAGAGGGTCAGCCCCAGGGAGGACAAAATGGGCATCACCGTAAAGAGCAGCAGCCCGATCAGGCTGGGCAAAAGGAATGCGCCGACCCATAAATATTTGTTCAATCCTTTGTCACCGGCCATAGATTTTCTGCTCCAACCAACTTAATTCACTGACTGAAAAAAGAAGTGCAAAAAAAAGCGAACTTCAACCTACTTCAACATGGGCGACTTAAATAACTCGCCCAAAACCAGGCTGGCTGCTCCCCGTGCCCAAGTCTCATCGCCCAATGGCTCAATAAGAATTTCCAAACTATTTGCCAGGCCATTAAATACATGTTTGCGAATTGCTGACTGCATTGGATCCAACCGCCATTTGCCTGCCTGAACACCCTCGCCACCGACAATAACCAACTGCGGATTGAGGATGTTAATCAGGGTGGCTATGCCAATACCAAGCCAGCGACCGGCATCGGCCAACAAGCCTTGTGCAACGAGATCGCCTTCATCGGCAGCCTTTGTCACCGCTTCTAAATTTAGATTGTCCACAGCGGATAATGAGGTGCTGTCTCCTTGGGCAATTATCTCCTGAGCATAATGTAAGATGGCATCATCAGAGGCCAGTTGTTCTAGAGAAAGGGGAGGATCGCCATCGATCATGGGAATGTGACCGAATTCGCCTGCGCCGCCCACTGCACCACGGTAAAACTGCCCATTCATGACAATTCCGGCGCCAACACCTCGCCCCACGGTGACGACGATGAAGTGGGAAACGTCACGGCCGTAACCAAACCATTTTTCCACTATGGTCAGGGTGTTGACATCGTTTTCTACGTAAACAGGCAAATCGAAATGGGCGGCGATTGGTTTAGCAATGTCTACTTCTCGCCAGGCGAAATAGGGCGAGTAATGACAAACACCTCTTTCACCGTCGATCACGCCGGCCATGCCAATGCCAATGCCAACAACTCGTGAGCGTTCAACGGCCGATGCAGTGAGTGAGTTTTCAATAGCGTTGATAACGGCCGTTAACACAGGTTCAGGGTTCGGGGAAGGAATATCAACATTCAATGGTGCCACATGATGAAAGATCACCTTCGCATCCAGGTCGGTGACGGCAATCGTAATTGCCCGTTCCATGAGCTTTAAACCAATCACAAAGCCGGCCTGGTGATTGAGGCGCAAAAGAACGGGGCGGCGACCACCGCTGGATTCACCCTCGCCTGTTTCCTGAACAACATCATCAGCGATGAGACGGTTGGTGATGTTAGAAATTGTGCCTGCGCTGAGATTAGACAGCCGGATCAGATCCGTCCGCGAGATTGGCCCCTGGTTTTTGATGAGGTTCAATACCAGGTTGCGATTAATATCTTTGATTAGATCGCGATTGCCTCTTTGTAGACGAGTCATAGGGCCAAGTGCTCCTCAACTAAACAAATCTTACTTTCTTCAATGATTAAAGTAAGTATATATATAAACATTTCCTTTGTCAAGAGGTTTGAGCCTGAATATCCTTTACGCTCTTATCAATTCTGGAATATATTTTTGCGGGGGTATAAGGGGAATGGCCGTTACGGCACGGGATTCAGCGGCGCAGTCTCAACAGTCTGGTTGTCGCCAAGAATGCCCTGTTTGTGGTCACCAGAGAAAGACTCTGGCTCGGCCACGCAAATGCTGTACCAATGGGTCCCGTCGTCCATGTCCCGCAGCAGATGGGCCAGACGGGCGGCATCTTCGGCATCAGGAGCCAGGCAGACCAGGCGATATTGCCCATCGTGCTCGGGCTTGTGGTCAACTGGATCGGTGAGATGTTTGGTAGATTTCAGGTATTCGACGACGGCGTACAGCAAGGCAGTGGGATCAAACGAGATGCTCATTGCGGTTTTCCTCCGGTTTGGTTTGGCTGCCTATCAGCAGGTTGAGACAGGCTCTCGCCCAATTCAGCGCGTTAGCGCTCGTTGGCACACCCACCTACCGGATTTATTCTGGCACGAAGCGTAAAGAGCGTATTGACAGCCCCTTATTCATACAAACGGTCGTCCACAACCAACCGCTCCACGTACAACACCTCACAAGCGCCAGCGCCCGTGTCTTCCCGGCTGAGCGAGGTGTTAACGTGCCCCACACGGCCGTCATCGCGGACTTGCAGATCGACCAGATAGCCCTCCAGGTAGACCAAGTCGTCCTTTTCTACCTGGCGCAGCACTTTGTCCAGGTTATCCGTTGCCGGGATGATGTGGACGTTGGCTGAATGACCGGTGATATAGCTCTGGTTGTAGTCCCCGCTGTTCCAGTCGTAATGATACCAGCGGCCAGACTGCCGCCAGTGAATCCATTCGTCTACCGATGGATCGCTCATGTCGCCCCAGGCCAATGCCAGGTCACGGGGGGCCACACGTGATTGCCAATCGTAATAGCGCTTGTTGCCCAAAACGCGGGCTGCAATCTGGTAGCTGGCCTGGGGCTGAATGGCCCAGGTCATGCCGTTCTCTTCCCACACGATGGGATTGGCTGCCTCACCCATTATGCTGGATTGGATGGGGTCGTCTGTGGGTTGGAGAAGGGAGATGTCTTGGGGAACAATTGTGCTGCGGGGTCGGGATAGAAGTAAAAATCCCGGGATGGCCGCAAAAGAGAGAATGGTCAGGATGACGATGACCAGGAAGAAATCCACGAAGACGTCACGACTATTTTTTAACGGGCTTGCCTGAATTTGCGTGTTTATGCTAGCTTTATGGCAATTACAGAATGGAAGATGTCCGATTTGTCATCAGGAGATTACCAAACAAACAAAATGGCATAATCACCATATTGTTTGGCAAACTCACGGCGGCATTGACGGCAACAGCAACCGTGTGTTACTCCATCCAAATTGTCACCGGCGGGTTCATAGTCAAGGTATACATGTTGAGAAACCGTGTCTGGCAACAGGCATTTGAGCGGCTTGAGCGGCTTGAAGGGAAACTTTCTTGAGCCGTTCTTAGGGGGCGGGAGGCCAGTAATGGCCTCTTGCTACCCGACCTCATGAACGCAGCAGTTCGTTTACCTGGGCCAGAAGTCTCTCTACCTTAAATGGCTTTTTCAAAAACCGGGTAGCCGCCGCCTGCTTAATATCTTTCGTTTCCTCATAACCGGACAGCAGTAAAACAGGCATATCGGGGTGTGTGTAGCGGATTGCTTGCAGAACCTCGTCCCCAGCCATAATCGGCATGGTCATATCCAGCAAGATCAGGTTGATTTCATCGTCATGCTGCTGGAACAGTGTCAGGCCTACGCCCCCATCTTCGGCCTGCAAGACTGTGTATCCGTTCAACTCCAGAATCTCGGCAAGGGCGCAGCGAACGATTTCTTCATCATCAATAAAAAGAATTTGACCGGTCCGGGCGGGCGATTTTGGCGCAGCGGCTTTTTCATCGGGGAGGCGAGCTTCGCTAACCGGCAGTAAGACGTGGAATGTTGTTCCCTGACCCACCTGGCTGGTAACGTGCATAACACCGCGATGATTGCGAATAATTCCCTGAACGGCCGCTAACCCCAGCCCCCGCCCGCTAACTTTGGTCGTAAAGAAGGGATCGAAAATACGGGCTGCCGTTGCCGCATCCATTCCCTGCCCCTGGTCTTTAACCTGTAAGCGAATATATTTCCCCGGATGCACCGGCTGATCGGCTTCCTCCCAAACTCCCGGCGGCTCAATAACGACAAGCTGCGTTTCAATCTCAACCGGTCCGTCTCGACCCTGGTACGCTTCGACGGCGTTGATGATGAGGTTCATAACCACTTGTTGGATTTGCCCGACGTCGGCTTCAATGAAGGGCAAATCGGCTGCCAGGTTCATCTTCAAGGCAATGTTTTTGGGCAGCATTGCCTCCAGGAAGTCTCGATTTTCGGTTACCAGTTTGTTGAAGTCGAAGGAAATGACTTGATTCTGGTCCTCGCCGGAATAGGCCAGTAACTGCTGGGTGAGGCTGGCGCCCCGTTCGGCGATCTGGATGATGCGTTGGATATTTTCCCGGGCGGGCTGGTCGGGCGGCAGTTTGAGCAGGGATACCTCGCTTTCAGCCATCAGGGCGACCAGCAGATTATTAAGATCGTGGGCGATCCCACTGGCGAATATACCGAGGCTTTCCAGTTTTTGGGTTCTCTGCAAGGCTGCTTCGGCGCGTTTGCGTTCGGTAGCATCGCGTAATATGGCCGTGAAATATTTTTGGCCGTTCAGATTGACCTGAGAGATGGCCACCTCGATAGGAAATTCTCGGCCGGAGGCGTGACTGCCGTATACCAGAGCCTGCTGCCGCATCGACCGCATCGTGACGCCCGTTTCCCCATAGTGTTGGACGTAGCGGGTATGCCGGGTTTGAAACCGCTCCGGCAGCAGGTAATCCAGGTTCTTGCCGATTAACTCGCCGGCCGGGTAACCAAACAGCACCGCAACGGCCGGATTCACAAAACATATCTGGTGCTGGCTGTCTATCGTGATGATGCCGTCAGTGGCCGTGGCCACAATAGCCCGGAACCACGTTTCACTCTCCTGCAAGGCAGTTTCGATAGGCTGTTGGGCGGCCTGGGCAAAACCGGTGGCCAATTCCTTGAGTATGATTTGTAAATGGGGCTGCCAGGGGGTGATTTGTTCCTGACGGCGGTCGTCAAGGGTTAATTGATGAGCGAGTACTTGTTGGGTGGCGTTCCATACGGCCGTTTGCCTGCCGCACCGGTAGGCAATATCACGCCCTAATGATTGGAGCGCTGCCACGTCAAGCGGGGATGTGGTAAGGAAAGAAAGCAGTCGTTGGCTGAATGTGTGTAAGTGGGGGAGGGTAACGGCCGTGTCCCTCTCGACGAGAACAGGTTCAAGCGCCTGGAACCAGGCCTCGGCAATGGCTAGACTGCGTTTCGATACAAGCTTCTCAAGCGGTATGAAGTTCTTGGGTGTAACCATGGCTCCATTACTATCAGCTTAAATTAGATGAACACCAATTACTCTACTAAATGTTAACATTATACAATATCACAATTCAAGGGAATTTGGTCCTTTCTCCCTTGTGGTACACAGTAGTCTTCGATTATCATGATAAACATGGACCAACAGACCGAAAAAACCTCGACTATCTTAATCATCGACGATGATGCGGGCATGACGTCCCTCATTCATCAGGTTTTTACCACGCACAACTATCAAACAATTATTGCCAACACGCCGGGTGACGTGCTTGAACTGTTAGATGGAAGCAAAAAAACAAAAAAGTCCATTGATCTCATCCTGCTGGATTTGATGATGCCCCAGGTCGATGGTGTTGAGGTATTCAAGTGGCTGCACGCCCATCCCAAAACGGCCGGCGCCCCCGTCATCATTCTTTCCGCCATAGACGATATCGATAAGCGTGTCGAATTGTATAACATGGGCGCCAATGATTATCTGGTCAAACCTTGTAATGCAGATGAACTGCTGTCGCGGGTGGCCATTCATATCAAGTTAAGCCAGTTGGAGAAGATCCAACAACAGGCCGACACCCGTACCGAGCAACTTTACCGCCTTTCTCAAGTCATTAGCTCATCCCTGGACATGCGCCAGGTCCTGGCCGTTGCTATGGACAATATCCGCGACATGCTCCACGTAGAACTGGGTTCCATCATTCTGCGCGACGAAAAAACCGATAAACTTTCTTTTGCCAGCACCCTTAAACAGGCTCCTTCTTTGCAAGAAATACATTTGTCCATCGGTGAAGGCATCGTGGGGCAAGTCATCCAAACCGGAGAACCACTCCTGATCAACGACGCCCAAAACCACCCTGCCTTTTCTCCGGCCATTGATCAGTTAACCGGCGAATATACCCGCTCTATTCTTTGTGTCCCCCTGATTGCCCACGACCAGGTGATTGGCGCTGTCGAACTCATTAACAAAAAAGATGGTTTGTTTAATGACCTAGACTTAACACTGGTCAGGTCTGCCGCCGCATCGATTGCTGTGGCGCTTGACAATGCCCGCCTTTACCGGGAACAGGCCGAACTGATTCGTGAGATTCAACAATCGCAGGAACGGCTGGTGCAAAATGAAAGGCTGTCAGCTATGGGGCGGTTGGCAGCCTCATTGGCCCATGAAATTAACAACCCTTTGCAAGCTGTACACAGTTGTCTGCAACTGGCAACCCACTTTACCCTGAGCCAGGAAAAACAAACCGAGTATCTGGGGATGGCCGGCGAAGAAGTCGAACGGCTCATTGACATTGTGACCCGTATTCTCGATTTTTCGCGCCCCTCAGGCGGCGTATTTGAAATGGCCAATATGAATGCGATTATCGGGCAGGTCATGCGTCTGGCTGAGAAACATATGGTTCACCAAAAGCTGTCGGTGCAGCAAAACCTGGCTTCCGATATTCCGCCGCTGCGGGTTATCCCCGATCAGATTGCTCAGGTGTTTTTGGGAATTATCCTCAATGCGTTTGATGCGATGTGTGAGGCGGGGACGCTCGTTATCACCACCCGCACCAGAGGTGATTGGGTTGAGGTCAGCTTCCGGGATGACGGAATTGGCATGTCAGCCGAGACGCTGGGCCGGATTTTTGAACCGTTTTATTCAACCAAAAGTGATCGAACCGGATTGGGCTTAACGGTTGGGTACGGCATTGTCGAGCAGCATGGCGGGAAGATTTACGTTGAAAGTGAGGCAGGGATAGGCAGTACGTTTACTGTTTGTTTGCCTCGTCCCTGAGTATTGGAAGATATAATTTTATGTTTAGTCACAAAGCGAGTTTCGCCAAAATCCTTGTTGTTGACGATGAAAAGACAACCCGCCTGGCTCTATGTGAAGCCTTGACCCAGGTTGGTTATCAGGCCAGTTATGCGGCTTCCGGCCACGAAGCGTTGAGCGCGTTAGCCATTACGCCTTACGACGTGGTGATTTTAGATTTGCAGATGCCGGGCATAAGCGGCGTGCAGGTATTGCAGGAGGTAGAGCAGGTGGCCCCAGATACGGCGTTTGTGGTTTTTACGGCTCATGCGTCTACCGATACGGCGATTGCCGCTTTGCGTTCCGGGGCAGTTGATTATTTACGCAAACCCGTTTCACTGGAGACGCTGTTTGCTGTGGTGGAAAGGGCGCTGGATAAGCAGCAGCAGCAAAAGCGGCAGAAGGAGGCTGTGAAGCTTTTGCAGCAGGCGATGCAGATTTTCCAGTCTCCGGCGGGTGAAGGTGTAGGGGAGGGGGAAACGGCCGTTCTCCACACCGCCGGCATCTCCTTTGATGAACAAACCCAATCCGCCCACTATCAAGGCCAGCCCCTCCAGTTAACGCCCGTTGAGTTCAAACTGCTCCATCACCTCCTGCGCCAACCTGACACGGTATTCAGTTATGCCGAGTTGGCCCGCGTGTCGCACGGCATGGACGTGGAGGAAATCGATGCCCGCGCCCTCCTGCGTACGCACATTTACCGGCTCAGTCAAAAATTGGGCGGTAAAGAACACAGCCCCTTACAGAGCGTGCGCGGTCGCGGAATCATTCTATACAGCAGCCCGCCGGGAGCAGACGAAGCAGCCCGCTAACGGGCTGCCTGCCGCATTTCGGCCACCATCTCTTCAACTTCCAGGTTTACCATACGGTCAATAAGCGTCCGGCTCTGGCCGCTCATCCGCTCCATCGCCTGCACGTAACTTTGGAAATACCCTTCGGCAATGAGGCCGGCGATAATGTCGGTGATGCGCTTGAACGCGCCAAACACCTCTTCGGCCTGTTCCGGTTCAAAGGTTTCCAGGCATTTGGCGCGGAACAACTGCTGTACCCGGCTCATCATGCCCATCATAAAGGGGTTGGTGATGCCACGGGGGATGTGGATCAGACCGACAAACCACTGCCAGCGCCAGAAGTTGGCGTCAATGTTGCCTTCGGTCACAATTTGATACCAGTTGCGCAGGGTGTCTTCCCGGGCCGGGCGTTCGCCTTCACGAAAAACGGCCGCTGTCGTTTTGTGGCCATACAGCGTGTTGTAAAAGGCCTGGGTTACTTCTTCATTCCAAACGGCCGTTTGCTCAGCCACGGCGCGCAGGGTTTGCGGATCCTGGTCAGTGTAGCCGGTTAGTGTGATTAAATCATTCAGGATGTCTTCCATTTTGTACTTTCCTTAAGCTATTAATCGCCAGCAGAGGCAATCATGGATTCAAACAGCGTTTTGCTGAAGCCGGTCGTTTCCAGAAACATATCCATGCGCTGGTCATCGTAGGATTGGAGCATGATGTTCAGGTCTAAATCCATGATTCGATCCAGGGCCAGGAAACGATCCATCTTGTCGGGGGCGCTGCCGTACTCGGCTTCGACCATAGGCATGATTTGGCCCCGGCAAAAGGACATGGCGCCCACCACCCAGCGGGGATCGAGGCCGACTTCCACGTGTCTTTTGCCGATGACGTAGCGTCGGGCCTGGTAACTTTCGTCATAGGTTCCGGTGGCCAGGCTGAGCAGCCAGGCGCGCAGGTGCTGGCCCAATATCTGGCGGCGTCCTTCTTTGGCGTCGAGCAGGACTTGCAGGTGTTCGTGTTGGTCCAGATTGGTGTAAAAAGCAGCTACGAGGGCATCGGCATGTTTTTCCAACATCGGTTTCATGTCGGCCAGTAACACAGCGCTTTCATCGGATAAGCCGCCCAGGCGGCGCATTTCGGCAATGTCAAAAATTTTAGTCATTTGGTTACTCCGTAATTGTGTAGGAACGGCCGTTTACAGTACGCTTTTAATAGAGGCAACAACTTCACTACATTCCAGAAAAGCCATACCCAGGTTGACCCCGGTGGGCGTCAGGGCCACCAGGGATGCTATGTCGCCGGTGCGAATGGCGATGACGTTGCCCTGTTCCGCCTGGATCAAGGTGCGGGTCACCTTGCCCTGGTTCAGCTGCTGGGCCGAACGAGTTGCCAGGCTGATCAAACCGGCGGAAACGGCAGCTACCCGATTGCCGTCAATCGGCCCGCTCAGGGCGCTGGCCAGCAGCAGCCCGTCATTATCAACGACAGCCGCGCCAATGATCTCGGTCGAACGTTGAATGACGTCATTGAGAATAGATTGTAATTGTTCACTTTTACTTGCCATGTCGTCTTGCTCCTGTTGGGCCATCAATTCCTGAATGATGGCCGAATCTGATTGGGATAAATTCGATAAAATATCGGTTAAACTTTCTTCTTGAGGCTGTTCCTCGGCAACGAATTGTTCTTCATCTAACTGCCGCAGCCCTTCCATCAACAAATAGCTCCAGCTCTGCTCAATGGTATGCGCCGGAGGCGGGACCTGTTTTTCAACGCTGAATTCACCGCTGTGCCAACTCAGTAGTTCATAAATAACCTCCTCACCGGTTTGAACGGCCGTATCCGGGGCATCGGCCGGGGACAGGCTGGCGTGACATAGTTCGCTGTTGTCCACATAAAGCCGGCCAACCGTGCCGTCCGTGTGGGTCAGCTGCAATAAGGCCTGACCGCCTTCCTGGATCACGAGTTGAACCAGGGTTGGTAAACTAATCTCGTGTAAATCGCCTTTGATGGCCATTACGCTTGCTCCACCGTTTGTTGAATTGCCTGTATGGTCTGGTTAAACAGGCGCTTGTAAGAGATATCCTGGTTAAAAATGACGCTCAGGATTAGCCGTGATTGGCCTACTTGAAAGGGGCGGCTGACCAGGAAACGGCCGTCTTTTCCTTGAACCACCAACTCCTGGCTCTCTTGTAAACCCAGCATGGCCAGGGAAATCTGGGTCGTCGCCAGCATAAACCCGGCCACGGCCGCCAGTTGGTTGCAAACGGGAGTCGAGTCGGCTACGTCTACCGTCAGACCATCTTCGGTCGATAGAACGGCCGTTTGCACACCCGGCTGTTGGCCCAAATCCGCTATCACCCGTCGCAGCCGCCGCGACAAATCGGATGCTGTGTCCTTTGTCGTAAACATGCGCTTAACCCATCCCCAAATCGTCATTTGAAAACAACTCATCTAGCTGCTGGTTCAACGCCTCGCCGAAATCGGCTTCTATGTCCGGCTGCACCGTCAGCGCTGCCTGTTCCCGTTCAATCGCGGCTTCCTGGGCCAGCGCCAACAGTTCCTGCTGCGCTTGCAGCGAAAACAGCCGGACCATACCCAACATCGTCTTGCGGGTAAAAGCCACGATCAGCAGCAGTTCTGGCCCGACTGACAGGGTGTATAAATTGGCCTGATCGCCTTCTAGCAGTTGTTGTTGAAAACTGTTGTGCAGGCCCAGAAAATGACCTATCTCTTGTCCCGCCGCAAAGCCCCCGGCGGCCAGCGCGGCCAATCCGGTGCTTTGAACCGCCGGCAGCCGTCCCCGATACAAGACTAGCCGCCCGCTTACGTCGGCTACCATCACCAACGGCGAACCGGTCTGGTCGGAGAGCCGCAGGAGGCAGTTGTCGATTTGCTGCTGCTGTTTCGCATCGAAGGTCAAGGGATGATCGTGAAGTTTTGTTTGATTCATCATTCTTTGCCTTATAAACGAGCAATTACTTGGCTGATTAAATTCTTGAGCGTTTCAGTGGCGCCGCTGCCGTTGACGGCTGTTGCTGGAAAAGTGGGAGCGTTCGGTACGTTCAGGAACCGGGCCAGCAGTGTTGGCTCAACCGCATCCGGCAGGTCTTGTTTGTTGCATTGCAGCACAAAAGGCAGGTTGGCCGGTGAGCGATCCAGTTCTTTTAGCTGCCGCCACATGTCATTCATCGACTGCCGGTTGGCGGCCAGCCGCTGGACCGAAGAGTCGGCGACAAAAATAAGGCCATCCACATCTTTGAGAACCAGTTTGCGCGTGGCGGCATAGTAAGTCTGGCCGGGCACCGTGTACAGTTTGAACTTGGGCTGCAGTCCTTTGATCTCGTTTAATTCCAACTGCATAAAGTCAAAGAAAAGGGTGCGGTCTTCGCGCGTTTTAACCGAAACCAGGTCACTGCGGCGCTGCGAGGGGAGACGGCCGTGTATTTGTTCCAGATTGGTCGTTTTGCCGCTCAACGGCGGGCCGTAATAAACCAGTTTGACTTGCAGTTCGCGCATTTTCCAATTAATGAACATGATCTTTCTCTCGTGACTCTGTAGTTAAATAAATTAAGCTCTTTGGAAACTCATGGGATTTATGTCTAAGACCTGCGAGGTTTTCCAAAATCTTGCAGGTCTTAGAGTCATGTGTCACTAGATGTGTATAACACATGATTTGTGACGTATGAGTACCCCATAAATCAGTCAAAGATGGGAAGCTGGAAGTTGACTTTAGCGCCCTTCCCCTGGCGACCGATTATCTCCAGACTGCCCCCCAGTGTTATGTATTCGGCCTGGTGCCGCGCCAGGGCTTTTGTGACTGGCGGCTGGCTCATGTCGAAACCAAGGCCATTGTCGGCAATGCTGCCTTGCAGGAAACGGCCGTTCCAGCTAAACGAAACGCCGACAATCGTGGCCTGGGCGTGCTGGTAGACATTCTTCAAGCATTCGGCCACCGTCTTCTGAATCAGGGCTTTTATTGTAGGTGGCAGCGGCGTTTGCAGTGCGTCTATCCGGTATTCAACAGCGATTTTCGTTTGCTGACTAAACTGTTCCAATATGCCGCTGATTTTGTCAGCCAGGGTGGGGGCTGGGATTTCTTTGGCGATAGTGGGGGTGGGGGGAACGGCCGTTGCCTTAACAGCTTTAGGTTGTCCCACTGCCTGTCCCGGCCCTGCCAGCAAATCATCCAACTCCAACTGCACCGAATTCGCAAACTCTCGCCCTAACGGTGAAGCGGCCGTTTTGCTTTTTAGCAATTCCAACAACTCCTCCAACGCCCGCCGGGTATAAAGCCACACCAGGCCAATACGGCTGGTTTCCTTGCGCCGGTCAAACACACTGGTCAGAAAGTAATGCCGGCTCAAATTAACTGCGTACAAATCATACGGCGGCCCTTCAAAGTAAGAGAGGTGCATTGGGCGGGAATAATTTAGCTGCTGGGCCAGTGCGTTGGAAGCGGCCACCGTGCCGCCCAACAAAGCCATCGTCGAAGATAATTCCAATTCAGCCATCGAGCCGGTACTGACGATGATATGGCCGGTGGTATCGGCCAGAACCGTTGCCCTGGCCCCAATATCCATCCGCAGGGACTCAATACGGTTCGCCAATTGTTCGAAATTATCCCCCGACAAGACGGTAACGACCGATTGGTTACTGGCCGGCGGGGCCAACGCTTCCCGCACCGATTCCAGCAGTTGGGGAATCTTCAACGGCTTGGAGAGGGAGCGGAACACTTCTAGTTGGCCGGCTTCATTCCAGGCATTGTTGGTTCCGTGAGCCGTGATGAGAATCGTTTTTGTTTGGGGGGATAGCTTGCGAACCTGCCGCACCAATTCTAAGCCGTCCATGTGTGGCATCCGCAGGTCGGTAAGCATCAAATCATAGGGTTCCTTCTGCAGCTCTTCCAGCGCAGCCATGCCCGAATTGACAGCTTTAGCCACATACCCTTCCTCGACCAATTCCAAATGCTTTTGGAAAAAGAAAGCTACCTTTGGTTCGTCGTCAACAATTAAAATGCGGTGTTTGTCCATGTCAATCAGGTTAACACAGAAGAAGACAGGGTACTGTTCCAGAACTGTTCCGAAACTGTTCCAACCGGGACAATCGGATAGTACTGTATTACTGATTGCTGTTTCCCATCGGTCCGGTCAAAACAAGAAGGCCGGCCCACCCGGTGGCGGAGAGCCGGCTTTTTGTTTTGCTGCTTGTGGTAAAAAAAAACATCATCCTGGGCAAGTGCAAATGGCAGGACAGGCCGGTCAGCCGCTCAGTTTTGCGCCAATTAGTCGAAAAGACGAGCGAGATTGTTCCTAAACAGGGGCAATGGCGGGTTTATTATCTCGGTTTTGCCCGCGATGGGTGGACGGAAGCGGCGCAGACGTACGCGAATGAAATTTTGGCTCTTTGAGTTTTTATGGGGTAAGGATTCGGGGATTCCCGAACCACATTTTAGGCGTGTATCGGGAATTGGAATAGTGACATATGTCACCTTTGTCAAGACCCAATCGGGCC
>JBNKZT010000087.1:0-19043 GCA_050301775.1 Promineifilaceae bacterium (SeqCode) | reverse complement strand
CCGGTGGTGGTGACGATGGACAGCCATGGCGAGAGCATTCACGAGCAGGTTGAGGCTCGCTCCAAAGAGAAGTTCGCCGAGTTGATTGCGTAAGAATCTGGACACTGATTGCCACAGATTAACACTGATTTTGGCCGCCCTCGTCATGAGGGCGGCTTTTTTGTTACTGAGCCAGGATGCCGAAGAAAGGTTCGCCGAACATCAATCTTGTTTGTTTGATTTGCGTAAAACCTGCGTCGCGTAACTGCTGGTTCACTTCGTTTAGCTCTGGCAGGGGCGCGCCGCCGATGGTGGACCGGAGAACCAGGTCGAAGTTGGCCGCTTCCATGCTTTCGCCTTGCATCATGGAAACCAGGGCTAGTGCGCCACCAGGGGCTAACAAGGCACGCAGCGTCTGAAACAGGCCGATGCGTTCTTCAAGAGGGAAATAGTAAATGTTGTTGTACAGGGTGATCAAGTCGAATGGCCCTTGGAGTTCGGCCGGCGGATCGTAAATATTGGCGGTAAAAACCTGGAAATGATCGTGGATGTCCCAGGCAGCTAAATTACGCCGGGTTTGTTGGACGGCTTTTTCTTGCATGTCGATGGCGATGCCGGTTATCTGGTTGTTGGCGGCAACGGCGTGACGCAGGTAAATACCGGAGCCGCAGCCTATTTCCAGCAGTCGCAAAGGGCGGTTCGGTTGGACAATTGATTGAACATAATTGCTCATGAATGGCTCTAATATGCGGGATGAGCGGGCGACGAGGTCGGCCGTTTTTTCCAGATAGTCGCCCAGGGGGGCGCCGGTTAACCGGGCGGGCAGGTTGAGGTAGACAGAGCCGTGATAATGGGCGTATTCCTGGACGAAGGCGGCCATGGGGTCGCCATCTGGCTGGGCTAAAATTCGGGATCGTGCGCCGTGGAGGGTGTAACGGCCGTTCTCCCGCCCCAATTCGCCCAACTGCACGCCAAAATCCAGGAACGTATCCAATAAATCAGGGCGTTGGACAGCCAATTGTTTTTTGATTTCTTCTCTGGTAACCGGCGTGCGTAAGAGGCTCAACAAGCCGGTCTCCAGTGCGGCGTACAAAAAGTGAACCCGCAGAAAAGCATGCAAATCCCGCCGCACTTGAAGCTGCTGCACCAAATGGGGGATACGCAGAAAGGCCAGGATGGTTTTGAAAATCATTTGAATGTCCTCGTTTTTTATCAGGGATTGGAATTGGAGTTTTGCGTTTCGAGTAGGGGAGTCAGCAGTTGTGCCAGCAGCTCGGTTTGCGTTTGGGGTGATACGGTTTCACTTTGCAGGCCGACAAAAAGCGCCAACCAATAGTGGGAGAAAAATATCTGGGCCGCCAGGTCGCTATCTAAACCGGATGGTACTTCACCTTTGGTTTGGGCGGTGCGGAACAATTGGGCCACCTCGATATTGAAGCGCTGAATTTGTCCCATTAGGATGTCGCCCCATTCGCCGCTCATGAACATGGATTCTTTGACCAACGTTCGCGAGAGCGAAGGGTTTTGCGCGTAGTAGCTGTAGAGCGACTGGGCCAGATGCAGCAGTTGAACCTTCAGCGTCGTCTGGGGAATGGTGGCAAACGCTTCGGCCAGTACCCGTTCGATATCTTCATACAGGGCCGCAGCCAGCAGCGCTGATTTATCGGGGAAGTGGACAAATACGGTGCCCACGGCCACGCCGGCTTGTTTGGCAATGGCGCGGATGGTTGTGTTTTCATAGTTCTTCTCAATGAAAAGCGCTTTGGCAGCGGCTAAAATAAGAGCGTTTGTTTCTGCTTTTTGCTGGTCACGCCGGGTTTGATTGGGGTCAGCCATTTGATATTCCTTGTTTGGGTGAACAAATTCATTTAATGAACATGTTCATTAAACCATATTGATCGTGAATTGTCAAAAAGAGGTATGGTGCTGGTTGATCGTTACAAGTTGGCACAAAAAAGGGCTTGTCACAATAATGTTCTGCGACAAGCCTTCGTGATTTTTTTGAGCGAATGCCCAGTTATTGACCGCTTATAGTAAGGGCGCGATGATTCCTTCCAATTCCTCTTCCGAAATCATGCCCACTTGAATATGGCGCACAACGCCATCCCGGTCAATGATGATGGTAGTGGGGAAGCTGTGGACCTGATATTGGTTCACAACGGAGCCGACGGGATCGAGCAGGACGGGGAAGGTAAAACCACTGGCTTCGATAAACGGCCGTACCTGCGACTCGCTCTCTTGGGCATTGACAGCTAACACAACCAGTCCATCATCCCGATGGGCTTCATAAAAGTTGTTGATGCCTGGCATTTCCGCTTTACAGGGTGGGCACCAGGTGGCCCAAAAATTAACCACGACCACATCACCGGCATAATCGGCCAGG
Organism: Promineifilaceae bacterium (SeqCode); assembly: GCA_050301775.1. GTDB lineage: Bacteria > Chloroflexota > Anaerolineae > Promineifilales > Promineifilaceae > JACKCC01. The sequence continues at coordinate 16,681 of JBNKZT010000087.1, read as the reverse complement.
GCGATTTCACTGCCGGAAAGAGCCGGGGACGTGAAGTTGGAAGCTGGTTTACCCTGTTCCGGCGCTTGCGGCGCTGATTGGGCCACCGATTGTTCGCCGCCGGGTTGTAAAGCCATCCACAATAATAACATGATGCCGACGATGAATAGGGCAATTCCAACAAACGTATATCGTTGGGAACGTTGTTTTTGCTGTTGTTTCTTTCGTGTACGCTGCGTGCTGTTCATATAGTACCTCTTCGTTCGTGCCTTATTTTAGTTAGATGCAGCGATTTGACAAAGGTAACAAGCGAATCAGGCCCGATTATAGGCCAGGAAAAGCTGGCCCAGGCCGTCCAGTCCGGCCGGGTCGAGGGTGAGGCTGTGTAGTTTCATGTCTACGGCCGTAGCCAAAACGCCACCCTCCACAATACTGGCAAATGGATTCCCGCCCAAAATACGGCTGGCATGGGTTAGATAAAGCCGATCCAGCACATCGGCAGCCAGGAGCATGTGTAAAATTCGGGGGCCGGCGGCCGAATACACCGTTTGATAGCCTAAGTCGGTCATCGCTTGCACCAATTGTTGGCCGTCCACCGATTCTTCGCCCACGATGATGACTTGCCCTGCTTGGGCCTCAATTTCAGCGACGCGAGCCGGGTCGGGGTTGGCGGTGGTGAAGATGATGGCGTGACGGCCGTTGCTGGTCAACACCTCAGGAATGGGGAAATCCAGGCTGCCGCTGACGATGGCGATGTCTGGCTGCGATTTCAAACCCTGTTCCTCGCGCCAGCGGCGTAAATCGGCAAAGCGGGGATCGTCCGTTTGCAGGATTTCCTGGGCACGGCCGTCGGCCCAATCGCGCAGGTAACGGCCGCTGCTGATAATCAAATCGGCCTGAGCCGCCAGTTCCTGGAACAGCCGCCAATCCCGCTCGTTGGCGATGGCTTTGGGGACTGTGAGTCCCTGGCCGCTGGGGTGGGGAATGGCGATACGGCCGTCCAGACTGACGACAAAATTGGCATAAACAAACGCCCGGCCGGATGCCCGGCTCTCCTGGCGGATGTTGTGGTCGAGGTAGAGGTTGGTTAACGGCCGTTTCTCTCCTGCCTCAGGATAAAGGGGCAAAACAAAATCATTCATAAGTTTCCTCATCCGTTATTGCCTTTGTACTGCCGCCGCTTTGTTGGATAAGTTTGGCCATTAATCCTGTCCAGCCGGTTTGGTGGCTGGCGCCCAGACCGGCGCCGTTGTCACCGTGAAAATATTCATGGAACAATATCAGGTCGCGCCAATGGGGGTCGGATTGGAAGATGGATTGGCCGCCGTAAATGGGGCGTGTGCCATCTTTGCCGCGCAAAAAAAGCCGTTCCAACCGCCGGGAAAGGTCGGCGGCGATTTTATCTAATGTGAACTGCTTACCGGAGCCGGTTGGGTACTCAACGGTGAAGTCGTCGCCGTAGTAGTAATGATATTTTTGCAGCGCTTCGATGAGCAGGTAATTGATGGGGAACCAGATGGGGCCGCGCCAGTTGGAGTTGCCGCCAAAGAGTCCGCTTTGGGATTCGGCCGGCCAGTAAGGGACGGTGAAGGTGTGGTCGTGAGTGGTTAGTTCATACGGATTGGTTTCGTGGAACTTGGAAAGGGAACGGATGCCGAACGGAGACAGGAATTCATCTTCATCGAACAGGTAGTGCAGAACACGGGTGAGCCGCTCGCGGGTGACAATAGCTGCCAGGCGGCGCTGACCCACGCCCGGCAGGTCGATGCTGCTCATGTTAGTGCTGAGATGGGGACGGTTTTCCAGAAACCAGTGAACGCGGCGGTCAAAATCTGGCATCGCTTCCATCAAGCCGGGTTCCAATGTTTCGACAGCTAGCAGGGGGAGCAGACCGACCAGGGAGCGCACTTTGAGCGGGAAGTCACGGCCATCAGGTAAATGTAGGTGGTCGTAGTAGAAGCCATCTTCTTCATCCCAGAGACCGATACCGTGTTCGGAAACGGCCGTTGCTATCCCCAGAAAATGTTCAAAAAACTTGGTAGCCAAATCCTGGTAGACAGGATTGTCTCTCGCCAGTTCCAGGGCGATTTGCATCATTTCCAAACTAAAAAAGCCCATCCAGGCTGTGCCGTCGGCTTGATCGATGTGGCCGCCGGTGGGCAAGGTGTGGCTGCGGTCGAAAACGCTGATGTTGTCCAATCCCAGGAAGCCGCCCTGGAAAATGTTACGGCCGTCTACGTCTTTGCGATTAACCCACCAGGTAAAATTGAGCAGCAGCTTGTGAAAAACCGTTTCCAGGAAGGCGCGATCTGGCTGGCCGCTTTGTTTGGCGTCGATTTTGTAAACGCGCCAGGCGGCCCAGGCGTGAACTGGTGGATTGACGTCGCTGAAGGCCCATTCGTAGGCCGGCAGCTGGCCGTTGGGGTGCATGTACCATTCGCGGGTCATCAGGATGAGCTGGCGTTTGGCAAAATCGGGGTCAACCAGGGCCAGGGGGATGGTGTGAAAGGCCAAATCCCAGGCGGCGTACCAGGGATATTCCCATTTGTCGGGCATGGAGATGACGTCGAAGTTGTTGAGGTGCTGCCAGTCGTGGTTACGGCCGTGGCATCGTTCGGTTGGCGGCGCTGGCTGGCCGGGATCGCCCTTGAGCCACTGTTCCACGTCGTAATAATAAAGCTGCTTGGACCAGAGCATCCCGGCAAACGCCTGCCGTTGGACTCGTTTTTCGTCGTCGCTCAGGCTTTCTTTTTGGATGGCGGCGTAAAATTCATCGGCTTCGGTTTGGCGTTGGCTGAAGGGGGTTTGGAAGGTGGTAAACGGCCGTTCCACTTCTTCCTGACTCAATCGCAAATGAATGGTTTCCGTGGCTCCGGCGCCGATGGACAGCGGGTAAACGGCCGTCATCTTCGTCCCTTCCCGCTCCGGATTCACTGCTTCAATTTCGCCGTCAATGAAGTAGCGGTGAAAGGCATCTTTGACGAAAGGGGAACCATTTTTGCTGCCGAAAATTCGTTCCTGGTTGGTTTCGTTTTCCGTGAACAAGAAATCATCGGGCTGGCGGGCATAGAGGTAATAACTGCCCAGCGCCGGATGTTCGGCTTTGACGGTGGCTGCGCCTTGCTGCCGAAAAATGGGTTTGCCGGGCACGTCGCCCATCGGCCCATTGGTGTAGCCCCAACTCCAGGTGTTGCGGAACCAGAGGGTGGGCAGGAGGGTGAGTACGGCCGTGTCCGGTCCCCGGTTCGTGGCGCTGATCTGAATCAAAATGTCATTTTCGTCCGCTTTGGCATATTCCACGACGATATCAAAGTAGCGATTTTCGGCAAAGATGCCGGTATCCAGCAGTTCATATTCATACTCGTGGAAAGTGCGACGGCCGTTTTCGGTCACCAAATCATCGTAGGGGAACGGTGCTTGCGGATATTTGTACAGCATTTTCATGTAGCTGTGGGTGGGGGTGGTGTCCAGGTAGAAGTAATATTCTTTGACGTCTTCGCCGTGGTTGCCTTCCTGTCCGTTCAGGCCGAACAAGCGCTCTTTCAGGATGGGGTCACGGCCGTTCCACATGGCCAATGCAAAACAAAGATACTGCTGCCGGTCGCTGATGCCGGCCAATCCATCCTCGTTCCAGCGATAGGCGCGGCTGCGGGCGTGATCATGCGGGAAATAATCCCAGGCAGTGCCATTGGCGCTGTAATCTTCGCGCACCGTACCCCAGGCCCGCTCACTGAGGTAAGGTCCCCACTGTTTCCAGTTTGCCTGGCGTTGGCGATGGGCCAGTAATCGTCTGTGTTCGGCTGTTTGGGTCATATCTTTTTGGATGGATTTCATGCAGAATATCTTACGTGTGAAAGTAAATCTTGTCACCTGCCACACTTGACCGGTTCAGGAGGGCGTAACCAAAATGACGCATTTAGACTCAAATAGAGGGTAATATGTGCCCACTATTTTGCGGTTTTGCCGAACAGGTTGAAGTTTTGCTGACAAAACCGTATCATTTCCTTAACCTCACTTTTTCAAGGAGCAATAATGAATTCTACGATTCATGCCCAAACCACAGTGAACCTGCGCGATCGGATTGTTGGACTGGATAAGATGGTACCGCTGCTGAACGGCCGTTCCGCCCCCTACATCAATCTCGATAACGCCGCCAGTACGCCCGCTTTCAAAGATGTGATGGATGCCCTCAATCAATTTATGCCCTACTATTCCAGTGTCCACCGTGGTACAGGGTTTAAATCCCGGTTGAGCACGGTGGCTTACGACCAGGCACATGAAATTATCGGCCGTTTTGTCGGTGCAAATATGGCGACCAATACGGTTATTTTTGGCAAAAACGCGACCGAGGCGCTCAACAAGTTGGCCAATCGTTTCCCCTTTGCGCCCGATTCGGTGGTGTTGACCACCCAGTTGGAGCATCATTCCAACGATTTGCCCTGGCGCAAACAAAAGAATGTGGTTCACATTAAAGCTAAGGATGACGGCCGTTTCGACGAAGCCGATTTTGATGCCCAGTTAGCCAAATACGGGGATCGCGTCGCGCTTGTGGCCGTCACCGGGGCCTCCAACGTCAGCGGTTTCATTCAACCCATTCACCGGCTGGCCCGCAAAGCCCACGCCGCCGGAGCCAAAATCTTGGTGGATGCGGCGCAGCTTGCCCCACACCGCCGCGTGGATATGAAAGCCGACGACGATCCGGAGCATCTTGATTTTGTCGTTCTGGCCGGGCACAAAATGTATGCGCCATTTGGCACCGGGGCGCTGGTCGGCCCCAAAGCCATCTTCCTGCAAAATCCGCCCGATATGGTCGGCGGCGGCACGGTCGATATTGTGACGCTGGACAATGTGGAATGGGCCGGAATGCCCGACCGCGACGAAGCGGGCAGCCCCAACGTGCCCGGTGCGGTGGCGATGGCTGTCGCGGCTCAGGTGCTCATGGAAGTGGGGATGGAAAATGTGGCCGCCCATGAGGAGCTGTTGGTGAAGTACGCGCTGGAACGATTAGGCCGTATTCCGGGGGTCAAAATTTACGGCGAAACCGATCCGGCAAAGGCCAGCGAGAAGGTGGGCGTTATCCCCTTTAATTTGGAAGGGGTCTCTCATTTCTTGCTGGCGGCTGTTTTGGGTTACGAAGGCGGGATTGGCGTGCGCAGCGGCTGTTTTTGTGCCCATCCTTATGTGGTTCATTTGTTGCAGTTGGACGAGGAAACGGCCGTTTCCTGGCAAAAGCAGATGCTGAATGGGGACAAATCGAATATGCCGGGGATGGTGCGGGCCAGCTTTGGCTGTTATAGCAGCACCGACGACATCGACCGGCTGGCCGAGATGGTGGAGCGGGTAGCTCGCGGTGAATACGAAGGAAACTATCGCCTCATTCGCAGCACCGGCGAGTATGTGCCGGTAGGATTTGAGGAACCATTAGCTGATTATTTCCTGTTGGAAAAGAGTGACGAAACCTAAAAATGGAAACTCAAAATGGCTACTCTATCTTATTACTCAACCAAGATCAGGATGAACAAGCGTTATTAAAATTTATTCTTGAACGTGAACGGGATGATAAGGTTCTTTCCGGTGAACTGGATATTTCTCAGTTGGAAATTATTGCAAAGAACAACACGGTAAATTTAATCATTCTTAAAGTTGTTGGTAAGATCGGTTTTGATGTTTTGGGCTTTTATCAACAGCTTCAAGCGAATTTTGTTTTGCGCCCAATACCCGTTTTATTCTGGCGCGTTTCCAATCCAAAAGCGTTGATTCCAGAAGCAAAGAAACTCGGTGTTGCAGGCTACGTAAATTATGTTTTTCAACCACATCACTTACTTGAAGCGCGTGATACGATCTTAGCTGGTGGCACATATTTTCCTGAATAGTTTAGAAGGAGTTTGTGTGATATTTTTTACGATTTGTTTGAACACGAGAGGGAAAAATGACTAAATATGATTTAGAGTCAGTGAGTCTGCCAAAATTATCGGGGACTGGGCTGCGTTTGTTTGCCAATGCGCTGGAAAGTGGGGCCGGGCGGGCGGTGATGCTGGGTAATCTGCTGCAAAGTGGCGGAATTTTGAAGCTGCGCGACATGCGGATTGATGAGCCGCCGACGCTGAAGCCGATTAAGTTTGTGGCTGAGACGGCGCAATCTACTTTCGACATTAGCACCATCAACCTGCCGACCCGTGCCAATACACCGTTTGCCACCATCCAGGATTACGCCGCCGCCTACCGTGAGGGCACGACGACGCCGGAAGCGGTGGCCGAGAAAGTGTTGACGGCCGTTGCTGCCAGTGAAAAAAGCGACACGCCGCTGCGGGCCTTCATCGCCCAAAACCGGGACGACATCATGACCCAGGCACGGGCAGCGACAGAACGCATCAAAGCGGGTAAACCACTGAGCATTTTTGACGGCGTACCGGTGGCCATCAAGGACGAAGTGGATCAGGTTCCTTATCCAACAACGGTGGGGACGGCGTTTTGGGGCCATTCGCCGGCAGCGGCGGATTCGACGGTGGTGGCCCGGCTGCGGGCGGCGGGGGCGCTGCTCATCGGCAAGGCCAATATGCACGAAATTGGCATCAACCCTGAGGGTTTTAATTTGCATTATGGCATGGCCCGCAATCCGTACAATCTGGAACACGATCCTGGCGGCAGTTCTAGCGGGCCAGCCGTGGCGGCGGCAGCCGGTTTTTGCCCGGTTTCCATTGGCGCCGACGGCGGTGGTTCGATTCGTATCCCGGCGGCACACTGTGGCCTGGTGGGGTTGAAGGCGACATACGGCCGTGTCAGCGAATATGGCGCGGCTCCTTTAACCTGGAGTATGGGCCATCTTGGCCCCATCGGGGCGACGGTGGCTGATGTGGCCCTGACTTACGCGGCCATCGCCGGGCCAGACGAGAAGGATGCGGTAACGCAGCATCAGCCGCCGGTTAAGCTGGATGGCTGGGATAACGCTGATTTGACAGGTATAAGGCTGGGCGTTTACCGCGAATGGTTTAATCATGCCACGCCGGATATTGTAGCCGCCTGTGATGCGATGTTGGATAAATTGGTTCAGGCTGGGGCCACGATTCATGAGGTTGAGATTCCGGGGCTGGATGCGATCCGCATTGCTCATGCGACGACGATTTTGGCGGAGATGGCGGCCAGTATGGACAATATCAAGGCTAATCCGAAGGATTTTAGTCCGGCAACACGGGTGAGTCTGGTATTGGGGCGGGCGTTTACGGCCCGTGATTATGTGCAGGCGCAGCGGATTCGGACGCAGGCGTTGGCGACGTTTGACCGGGTTTATGAAGCTGTGGATGTGGTGATGTCGCCGACAACGGCCGTTACCGCACCCATAATCCCTGATGGCGGTCTGGCAGCCGGCTGGTCGAACCTGGGCGTCGTGACGGAACTGATGCGCTACGCGGTGCAAGGTAATTTGCTAGGCCTACCGGCCATCTCCTTCCCTGTGGGTTACGCTAGCAGCGGGTTACCTATCGGGATGCAGGCGATGGGACGGCACTGGGAGGAACATTTGCTTTTGCAGGTAGCCTATGCGGCCGAACAGGTGGTGGAACGGAAACGGCCGTCGCATCATTATGAGATTTTAGGGTAGGTCAGAAGCCGGGGCCTGGGAGGCCCCTCTACAATTGCATCCACGTAGGCAGGCCACCCTGGCCTGCTGGTGAATTAGCCTAAAGCAAAAAAGGAGAAACCAAATGAAAAAAGTACGATGGGGTTTACTTTCAACGGCAAATATCAATCGGCGGCTGATTCCGGCGATTCGTATGTCGGCACGGGGTGAGCTGGCGTCGGTGGCCAGCCGCAGTCAGGCATCGGCCGAGGCGTATGCGGCCGAGTGGGAGATTCCGCAGGCGTTTAGCAGTTATGAGGCGATGCTGGAATCGGATGCGGTGGATGCGGTGTACATTGGTTTACCTAATCATTTGCATGCCGAATGGAGCATGAAGGCGATGCAGCATGGCAAGCATGTGTTGTGCGAGAAGCCGTTTGCCTTGTCGGTGGCGGAAGTGGATGCGGTAACGGCCGTTTCCCAACAAACCGGTATGCACGTTGCCGAAGCATTTATGTACCGCCATCATCCGCAAACGAAGATTGTGGGGGAATGGGTCAGAAACGGCCGTCTTGGTGATATTGTCCTGGTACGCGGCCATTTCAGTTTCAAATTGGAAAACCCTGAAAACGTGCGTATGGTTCCAGAATGGGGCGGGGGTTGTTTGTGGGATGTGGGCGTGTATCCAATGAGCTTCGCCCAATTTATCATGGGTGGCCCGCCGCAGTATGTGTGGGGTGAACAGTGGATTGGCCCGTCCGGGGTAGATGAATCGTTTAGTGGTCAGATGGATTATGGCAACGGCCGTACCGCCCAAATCAGCAGTGCTTTCCGAGTTCCATTCCACACCTGGGTTGAAGTAATTGGAACCGAGGGACAGTTGACATTAAATCGGCCGTTTATAGGCATGGAAAAAGACCGCCAATTGTTGTTCCATCATCCCGACGACACGGTTGAGGAAATACCTGTACCCGAAAAGGAACTGTATTTGGGCGAAGTGGAAGATATGCACGCCGCCATCCTGGATGGTCAGCCCAACTATCTTACATTGGCCGAATCACGGCAGCATGTGCAAACCATCACGGCATTGTACGAATCCGCTGCAAATAGACAGATTGTTTATATAGCCGACAAATAGTTACGGAACGGAAAATAAATAAGACAACGAAGTTGTTTCCTTACCGTTCCTCCAGGCTAACGATGAAATGCTCATCTTATTTAATCGTTAGCCCTACAACAAGATGTTGTTGATGCCTTTAACGGGTTGAAAGTAAAGGTAAAAAATCATGAAAAAAGAAACAAGCGCCCTAAAAGAGCTTGAAAAACGATTGCATCAACAAGCCATCATTCTGGAAGAAACACAAGCATCGCTGAAAAAAGAAATTAGCCGCCGCCAGGAAGCAGAAAATACATTACAACAAAACCAAGAACAGCAGCACCTTCTCTTTGAAAGCTTGATGGATGGGTATGCCTTGCATGAAATTGTTCTTGACGAAGCCGGTCGTCCCGTTAATTATAAATTTCTACAAGTCAATTCAGTTTTTGAAACATTGACAGGATTGCGCCGGGAACAAATTATCGGCAAGACGGTGTTGGAAGTGATGCCTGGAACCGAGCGATATTGGATAGAAGTTTATGGTGAAGTAGCCTTAACTGGAGAATCGGCCAGGTTTGAAAATTACGCCCAGGATGTTGAGGGAAAGTGGTTTGAAGTATCTGCTTTTAGTCCGCGGAAAGGGCGATTTGCAACATTGTTTCGCGATATTACCGAGCAAAAGCAGGCAGAAGAAGGTTTGCGAAATGTTAATGAACGATTTGAAGCGATTATTGAGCAGGTGCCTGTACCTATGGTCATAACAGATAGCAATCAAGATATTGAATACTTCAACAGGAAATTTACAGAGATATTTGGTTATACATTGGAGGATATTTCGACTGCGGAAGAATGGTGGGCAAACGCCTATCCTGATGAGAATTACAGACAAATAGTGATGGATTCTTGGGAAAAAGCAGTTGCCTGTTCTGTTGAAACGAGAACCGAAATTGAAATGCAGGAATGGGATATTACCTGCAAAGATGGTTCAGTTAAAAGGTCGGAATTCAAAATGGTGCCGCTAGGGAATATTTCGGTTATTGTGATGAACGATATCACGGAGCATAAACAGAACGAGGAAGCCATTCGCAAACTAAATTTGGAGTTAGAACAAAGGGTTACTGAACGTACGGCAGAATTAACAGCTGCTAATAAGCAGTTGAAGGAATTGGATAAACTTAAAACCAAGTTTGTCTCCGATATAACTCATGAATTGCGCACACCCGTCACTAATATGATTCTTTATCTAGATTTGATGCGTTTGAGTAACGCGGGGAACGACACACATTACCTGCAAGTTTTGCAGCAGCAGGCGGAGCGATTGCGCCAATTAGTGGAAGATTCGTTGGATCTTTCGCGGTTGGGTGTAGACCAAGAAGGTGTGAACTTATCGTTACTTGATATTAATGTTATTGTTGCGGAAGCTGTGACAGCTTTTGACAAGAAAGCGGAAGATAAAGGGATCGTTTTATATTTCACACCAAAAACCCAACTGCCGAAACTGTTGATGGATGGGGGCCACATAAGCCGGATGACGGGCAGCTTGTTGAAAAATGCTGTTAACTTTTCCCAGGATGGGCAGATTCAGGTGTCTACTTTGCTGGATGACACGGCCGAATTTGTCGGTATTCGGGTGCAGGACAATGGTATTGGTTTTACGGAGAAAGATAAGAAGCATTGTTTTGAGCCATTTTATCGTGGCGAACGGGTAGGACAGTTAAATATTCCTGGCAATGGGCTGGGTCTGGCGTTAGTGAAGCGGATTGTCGATTTGCATAACGGCCGTATCGAGATTGAAAGCGAGGTCGATCAAGGCAGCACAGTTACCGTGTGGCTTCCGCTTAATCAAGCCTGATCCTTTTTTGTTTTTTATCACTTCCGAAAAGGAGAGTCCATGCGTACCGCCCAGGTAAATATTCCGCCAGATTTAATTCATTTTGGCGTCGGCCAGCCCGCCTTTGATTTGCTGCCGCTGGACTTGATGCAGCGCGCTGCTGCCCATCGGCTGGGACAGGGTGAACCGGAACTGCTGCAATATGGTTTGGAAAGTGGCAGCGACTATTTCCGGCAGGCGTTGGCTGAGTTTTTGAGCCAAGGGTATGGCACGGCCGTTTCCCCCGACCATCTCTGCACCACCAACGGCATCTCCCAGGCCCTTGATTTGCTTTGTACCCTGCTTACCCAACCGGGCGACACCATTTTCGTTGAAGAACCGACCTATTTCCTGGCCCTCGACATCTTTCGCGACCATCATTTGCGCATCGTCACCATACCCATCGACAATGACGGCCTGATCATCGAGGCGCTGGAAGAGAAGCTGAAAACGGAAAAGCCGGTCTTTTTGTACACCATTCCTGCCTTCCAGAACCCATCCGGTGTCACCCTGTCCCTGGCGCGGCGGCGGCGGTTGGTCGAATTGAGCCAGATGTATGATTTTTATGTCCTGGCTGACGAGGTGTATCATTTGTTGGGCTACACGGCCGTTCCGCCCCAACCGCTTTTCCACATCAGCCACAGCGACATGGTCATCTCCCTGGGCACGTTCTCCAAAATCCTGGCTCCTGGCCTGCGCCTGGGCTGGATTGAAGCCGCCCCGGCCCTTTTGCAGCGGCTGACGGATAGCGGCCTGCTGCAAAGCGGCGGCGGCCTTAATCCATTCACGGCCGAGATTGTGCGCAGTCTGCTGGAACAGGGCTGGCAGGCTGAATTTCTGACCCAACTCAAGGCCGCCTACCGGTCGCGGGCGGCGGCGCTGAGTCAGGCGCTGCATCATTACCTGCCTGACGCGGCCCAATTTGTTGAGCCAACCGGCGGCTTTTTCATTTGGGTGAAGCTGCCTAAGGTGGCGGATACGGCCGTATTGCTGGAAGGGTTACGGCCGTATCACGTTGCTTACCATCCCGGCCCCAAATTCTCGGCTGAACAGGGCCTGCGCCAATACCTGCGCCTCAGTTTTGCTTTTTACGACGAAGCCGCGTTGGAAGAGGGCGTGCGTCGGCTGCAAACGGGTTTGGCGACGCTGGCCTGACTGCATATTTCAAAATCGACCAACTGGAGTTAAGAAATGCCACGCAAAAAATTGATACCGGACGAAATACGCGAACAAGTTGTCGCCATCGTCAACCAATTTAACGAAGAAAACGCCTTGCCGCCTGAGGCCGATCCCATGCAGAAAGTTTTGCAGATGCTGGGAATATCGCCCGCTTCCCCCAAGGAAAGCCAGCACCGTATTGGCGAATACGTCCCTCGATTCCGGGGGGCGTATTTGTATCTGGATCGGATTGGCTATAATGGACGACCGTCGGAAATCTGCCGCCTTAAATGGTGTGGCGCAATGGACAAATGGGAATTTGCTATTTACAAGCACAGTAGAAATCATTACGATCCCGATGAATGGATGTTTCCCGGCTCCGGCGAAGTGGATGGAACAGTGGCCGGCGCTATGAGAGCCGGTAATAAAGCTTATCCTGTTTAGATTTAGAACAGGGCAAGACGATTTTGCAAAATCGCGTTATGAGGAGAAGGTAATGAAAGACCCGTATTCAGTGCCCAAAACCATGCAAGAGACGTATGATGCCATCACGGCGCTGACGGATGGATTCTGTCGGGAAAAGCTGAATGAAGAGTATGCCGATATGTGCCGGGTGATGACTGCCAAACTGTGCCGGAAACGGCCGTCACCCCTGGCCAGCGGACGGGCGAAAACCTGGGCCGCCGGCATCGTCCACGCCGTTGGAACCGTCAACTTTGCCTTTGACAAAAGCCAGACGCCCCACATCAGCGTGCCCGACATCAGCGATTATTTCGAGGTAGGCAAAAGCAGCCCGACCAGTAAATCCAAAGTCATCCGCGATCTGCTCAACATTGGCTTGATGGAACCGGAATGGACCCTGCCGAGTCGCATGGACCGCAATCCAATGGCCTGGTACGTCATGGTCAACGGCTTAGTGATGGATGCACGATCTTTGCCCTATCACCTTCAAGTAGAAGCCTATAACAAAGGACTCATTCCCTACATCCCTGCCGACCGCCAGTAGAGCGATTTGCCAAATCGCTCTACTCTTCAGGCTCCAGCCAAAGGATTTGGTTTTAACGCTGCCTGACAGGTTTTGCTTTGCCAGTCAGCAAGCGGTAATTGGTCAAGAAAAAGACCAGCAGTCCGCTGCCCCAATATATCGCTTGCATTCCCAGATTGCCGCTGTCTGTTCCGGCCATCGTACCGTGCAGCGTGGCCAAAACGTAGACGGCAAAGGTCAGGTAATGAAGCTGCCGCCACCGCTTTTGCCCGATTTGCTTGCGGAAATAAAAGCTGATAGTCGTGAGCAGCATGATGTAAAGGCTAATGATGCCTAATCCAACCCATCCCGGCAGGTATGGGCCGATGAAGGGGATGGTCAAATCGGCCAGCGTGTAGGTGAAGTAGTCGTCAAACAACAGCGCCAGGGCGTGCATCGCGGTGAAAGCAACAGCTAGCCAGGAAAGGATGTTGTGCATGGCCAGGGCCAGTGCCGCCGGAACCGTTTCTTTGATGATTTTCGTGCTCAACAGCAGCCCCCAGATAGTCGATCCGGCCAGCAGCAGGTAAGCGACGGTCCCGGCTGAACGAGAAAAGTACCACGGCGTTTGGGCCGTAACGCCCAGAAAAGCGCCCAACTGGGCGACCAGTGATGTCTGGGTCACCAGGAACCAGCCTGTCCCCAGCGCGATGCTGCCACCAATTGCGCCAGCGATCAAACTCAATAAAAAGGTCAATAATTTAGATAAACGATTACTGTTTGTGAATGAATTGGTCATTGTTGTCATGAATAAGTCCTATGAATTCGTAGTGCGTGGTGCGTAGTGCATAGCGTTTCTGGCCTACGCATTACGCGGTAACTCTATTGGTGAGCATTTGAAGCTGCTGATCCATGTGCGGCGTGGCCAGGATACGGCCGTTCCTCAGCACCATCAGTCCCGCCACGTCCGTGTCCAGCAGGGCTTCCATACCCGCCTGAGAACCGGCGGCCAGAGCAGCCGTGGCCCAGGCTTCCGCCTGAGCGGAGTCATCGGCCAGAATCGTTACGGTCAGCCCATCGGTAGCCGCCGGTTGGCCGGTGACCGGATCGATGAGGTGATGGACGATACGGCCGTTCTGCTGCCAATTTCGGTAATCAACCCCTGATGTCGCCAGAGCCTGGTCGGCCAGCCAGAGCGTGAATAAATCGGTTGGTTCACTGCCGTCGTCTGTCCACGGGGCAGTCACAGCCACCGGCCAGCCGGCATAGCCTTGCGGTGCGGCCCCGGCGGCCAGATCGCCGCCGGCATCCACCAAACACGGCCCCACGGCTCGCAGCGCATCCACTGCTTGCTGGGCTGTGTATCCTTTAGCAATGCCGCCAAAGTCCAGGCGCAGCCCATCGGGTAGATACACGGCTTGCCGGGCTTCGTCCAGTTCAACGGCCGTCCACTGGCCAGGAAATGAGACGATGTCTGAAGAACGGCCGTTTGGGCTAAGCCGGCTCAGTTGTTCAAAGCTGACCGTGTAGCCGTATTGTTCCAGAGCGTTCAAGGTGGTGGGGTCGAAACGGCCGTTGGTGATTGCTGCCATCCCTAGCGCCATAGTTAGCACGTCCCACATCAAATCGGAGACGACAACCCATTGGCCGCTGTGGGTATTGAGCTGCGACAGCTCACTGTCGGGGCGGAAGCGGCTCAACGCCTGTTCGTTGGTCTCAAACAGCGCTTCGATTTGGGCGAAGGCAGCGGCGGCGGTGTTGGGTACGGCCGTTTCCAGCCATACCGCCATCTCACAACCCATCGCCCGAAACGCATGTCTGTGCCAGTTCTGGGGATACGAGTCATTCAGCAGCATTATTCATTCCCACTTGATACTTCTACCGCGATGACCTTGTACGGGCCACCGGGTTAATGTTAATCTGCGGCTGCACGACTTGCGGAATGGGCTTCAACTCAACTTGTGTCCCACGCATGGTGGGCGGCAGCGGTATTGATGAAGCTGTGTTGTTCGGGACAACAACTGTTATCGATTCGTTGGCAGCGGCGGGAACATCAGTCACCGCCGGTTCTTGCAAGGCTAGCAGGCGTGTTCCGGCTAAGGTAGCTATGACACTTCCGGTCAAGAGCATTGCCTTCAACGCACCAACCTGCTGGCCGGTTCGTTCGGTCCTTTTAGTCATCGAAATCTCCGAATTCGTGTTCTTCGTGCTCATGCTCTTCATGTTCACCGAAGAAGGACGCGGCGGGGGCGCTGTTGGCGCTGTTAATTTGGTCTTGTAGTTGTATGATAGTTTGATTAGCCGCTTCCAATTGCTGCTGATAGGCGGCATCCCGACCTTGCATAGTTTGTACTGTTTGTTCGAGCTGCGCGCTGTAATCTTGCCACGCTTGCAGCGCCTCCTCTGCGGCCATGCCATTGGTTTGGGGCAGGGCCACTTCGGCGGTGGTGGGGGCAACGGTCGTATCCTCCACCGATTTGGCCTGCAAATTACCAAATCCCAGGGCTAGAAGGGTGATCAACACCAATCCGGTCAATGTACCTGCTGCTAAAATACCTCTTTTACGATCCATGATAAAACCTCCGAAAATAAAAATGTTTGAAAGATGTTTGCTTATAAGTTTTCGTGAAACGTAAAGCATGAAGAACGATGACATCTCGTTTCACGCTTCACGTTTCACGACTGTTTTATTGATAAATAGTCGCCCGCAGCCCTTCCATCAAGGCTTGTTTTTCGGCCGGCGTCAGCCGCGCTTCCGCGTGAGCGATCAGATACACTGGCATCGGCATTTCCCCTTCGGCGATAACTTCAATTGCTTCTTCCGGTTCACGGCCTTGTCCACCGGTGTTCCAGGTAGAAAAGTTGAGATGTTCGCGGCCTTCCTCTGTGTCATGCTGCACCAGCCAGGAAATTGGCGCAACATTGCTGTACCAGGGCCAGACTGTCTCGTTGCTGTGGCAGTCGAAGCAGGCCCGCTGCGCCAGTTCCCGTGTTTGCGGGCTGTCCCAGTTGGGTTCGCCTGTGACGGGCGGGTTGCTATGGTTACGGCCGTATGGCACTAACTGAATCAATACAAAACCACCGACCGCGATAATCGCGCCTATTTTGATAATCCGTTTAACTAAACTCTGCATTCCTATTTTGCTCCTTTGATAGCGCTCTTTTGATGGTGCGGCCTTTGTTTGTGCCGCATGTCACTATCTTAGCCCTTTTTTAACATCGTTGGGTTAACGCTAATCTAAACAACGTTAAATCCAGCTTAAATAAAATTTTGAGGATTGATTATAACCATTTCCTGTGCCACAATCCTTCTTATGACTTCTATATTATTGGTAGACGACGAAAAAATGATTACCGATCCGCTGGTTCGTGCCTTGACTCAGGCTGGCCATCAGGTGACGGTGGCTGATAACGGCCGTGACGGTCTCACCCTGGCACTTGAACAACGGCCGGATGTGGTCGTTCTGGATGTGATGATGCCCCAGATGGACGGCTGGGACGTTTGTCGCGCCCTGCGCCAGGATAGCACCGTACCCATCCTCATGCTCACCGCCCTGGGCGATGAAGTAGACCGCATCTTGGGGCTGGAACTGGGGGCCGACGATTATCTCACCAAGCCGTTCAGCACTCGCGAACTGATTGCCCGGCTCAAGGCGCTGCTGCGCCGCGTGGAACTAGACCGCCGCCAGCAGACGGCCGGTGACCAGATCGTTGTTGGCGGTTTGCGGCTGGAACTCAACACCCACCGGGCCTTCAAAGGCGAGCAAGAGCTGCTGCTGCGTCAGAAGGAGTACGATCTGCTGGCTTTACTGCTCAGTCGGCCGGGCGAGGTTATCACCCGCGCTGAATTTTTCGACCGGGTGTGGGGCACCGACTGGCTGGGCGACACGCGCACGCTGGACGTTCACATTCGCTGGCTGCGCGAAAAAATCGAAGAAGACCCCAGCCAGCCACGCCTGATCCAAACGGTTCGCGGCGTGGGCTATCGTTTTGCAGTTGATGAGCGGGGATTGGGAGGTTAGGGGATTATGAAATCATTGCGCACGCAGTTGCTGCTGG
>JBNKZT010000086.1:0-19114 GCA_050301775.1 Promineifilaceae bacterium (SeqCode) | reverse complement strand
CGGGAGCGGTTTAGCAAATAAATCGTGAAATGTGAAGCGTGAAACGCGAGATGAAAACTTTTTCACGTTTCACGCTTCACGTTTTGCGTGGAGTTTTTCATGAGCCTGTTTAATAACAAACGCCTGACAAACGAGACATTTAAGTTGGATGTGGATCGGATGCGTCGGGGCTGGTACTCGGATAAGTATTTTGCCAATATTGCGTTGATGCTGGCCGGGGTTAGCCACAATGGGGGCTACACGGGGCAGTATGCGCGCGATATTGGCCGCGACCCATCCGGTTTGAATGTGGGCGATATTGAAGTGGAGATGCAGTTTTTCACCCGACGGCGGGGGCAAACGGTGATTGTGGGGGTGGATAAGGCGTTGACGATGCTGCGCCATTGTGCTGGCTATTTTGATGAAGCCGGTGAATGGGTTGAGACCTGGCTGGATTTGGATGTTACGGCCGTACACGATGGCTGTACGACTGAATATCATGGCGATCCCCTGCACGTGCAGCCGGTCATTCGGGTGCGAGGCCGCTATCGGGATTTTGCCTTGCTGGAAACGCCAATGTTGGGCATCCTCAGCCGGGGCAGCCGCATTGCCACCAATGTGTATGACGTACATAAAGCGGCTAAAGGCAAGCCGATCCTCTTTTTCCCGGCTCGCTTTGATTTACATGAAGTCCAGGCGGCGGACGGTTACGCCTACGAAATTGCGGTAGCGCGGTTTAATCTTGATTTTAAGGGGGCGTCACGGCCGTTTGTTTCCACCGATGCCCAAGGTGATTGGTGGGGCGGGGCTGGCGGCGGGACAGTGGCTCATGCGGCCATTGCTTGCTTTTTGGGCGATACGGCGGCGGCTATGATGGCTTTTGCTGAATTTGTGCCGCCGGAAGTGTCACGTATTGCCCTGGTTGACTTCAACAATGATTCGGTTTTGGACAGCTTGAGGGTTATGCGGGCGATGTTTACTCGTTACGCCGAGTTGATGACCGCAGGCGACGAAGTCGAAGCACAAAAATATATTCTGTTTGGTGTGCGGCTGGATACCAGCGGCAGTATGCGTGATGTGAATGTGCCCCCGCTAGGCGATCCGGCGCTGGACCTGGGTGTGACGCCGCGTTTGGTTTTTAATGTGCGACAGGCGTTGGATACGGCCTGGGAGCAGTGGGATTTGTCACTGGATCAGGTTAAAATAGCGCAGGATTACTGCCGTCGTGTCAAAATAGTGGTGACTGGCGGGTTTAACCCGGAAAAAATTAGCCGGTTTGAAAAGTTGAATGTGCCGGTAGATATTTATGGTGTGGGGTCGTCGTTGATACGGAACGGCCGTGACACCAATACCGATTTCACAGCGGATGTTGTGCGTATCAAAGTTGATGGCGAGTGGGTCGATTTAGCTAAAGTGGGCCGCCAGGCGTCCGATAATCCGAATATGCAGCCGGTTGATTTATCAAATTTGTAGGACGCGGACTTGTCCTGAGCAGCGCTGAAGGATTAACGCAGATGACGCGGAGCAATTCTGCGTTTATCAGATTAATTTGCGCTCTTGAAAATGAAGGAATTATAGAATGAGCGATGAGAAAATTGTTTTTCCTGATGGGTTTTTGTGGGGTACGGCCACATCATCTTATCAAATTGAAGGGGCATGGGATGCCGATGGCAAGGGTGAATCCATCTGGGATCGGTTCTCGCATACACCGGGTAACATTGAGAATAATGAGACTGGTGATGTAGCTAGTGATCATGTCCATCGTTGGCCGGAAGATGTCCAAATCATGAAAGATTTGGGGTTGAAAGCGTACCGTTTTTCGATTTCCTGGCCGCGCATTTTGCCGGCAGGCCGAGGGCAGGTTAATCAGGCCGGGTTGGATTTTTACAGCCGCCTGGTTGATGGCTTGCTGGAGGCCAATATTGAGCCGTTTGTGACACTGTACCATTGGGATTTGCCGCAGGTTTTGCAAGATGAAGGCGGCTGGCCTGTTCGCAGCACGGCCGAGGCGTTTGTGGCCTATGCTGATGTGGTCAGCCGCCATTTGGGTGACCGGGTGAAGCATTGGATTACGCATAATGAACCGTGGGTGGCAGCTTTTATGGGCTATTGGAGTGGGGAGCATGCACCGGGGATTCAGGATTTTGGCACGGCCGTTACCGCTTCACATCATCTCCTTTTGTCTCATGGTTGGTCGGTGCCCGTCATCCGGCAAAACAGCCCTGATTCGCAGGTAGGTATCGCGCTGAATCTGATACCGCAGGCGCCGGCTTCGCCAAGCGCCGCCGATTATCACGCAGCGCGATATGTTGATGGGTATATCAATCGATGGTTCCTGGATCCGCTGTACGGCCGTCACTATCCGGCCGATATGGTCCAGGCTTATTGTGATCAGGGGCATTTGCCCAATGGCCTTGATTTTGTGCAGGAAGGCGATCTGAACGCCATTGCCGTAAAAACCAATTTCCTGGGGGTCAACTACTACATGCGCGGCATTGCTCGTGATGAAGCGGTTGAAGATAATGAGCCGTTGACGGTTATCAAACGGGACGACATCACCGAAATGGGCTGGGAAGTGTATGCGCCCGGTTTGTCTGATATGCTAAACCGGCTCCACTTTGATTATCAGTCACCGAAGATTTACATCACGGAGAATGGGGCGAGTTACAGCGATGGGCCGGATGGAAACGGCCGTATCGCCGACAGCCGCCGTCTCCAATACTTGCGTGACCATTTCACCGCCGCCCACCGGGCGATGCAAAATGGGGTACCGTTGGCCGGCTATTTTGTCTGGTCTTTCATGGATAATTTTGAATGGGCCTATGGCTACAGCCAACGATTTGGTATTGTCTGGGTTGATTATGAAACGCAGGAACGATTGCTCAAAGACAGCGCTTTGTGGTACAAGGAAGTTATTGCCCAAAACGGCCTCTAAATCTTACGTTGGTCTTATAAAATGAGGGTATGATAACGGCCGTTCCCTTAAAAAGTGATGAGGATTAAGATATAAGGACTGAGTAGGCGCGTTTGACTCAGTCCTCAGACCTCATCACTCATCACTCATTACTAATTTTAGGAAGAGGTACAATCCATGACCGAACAAGTTAAAGATTCATACAACTTCAAAACTGAAGTCAAACAACTGCTCCATATCCTGGTTCACTCCTTATACAAAGACCGGGATATTTTTCTGCGTGAACTCATCTCCAATGCCTCGGATGCAATGACCCGGCTGCATTTTGAGATGCTCACCAATCACGACATACTCGATCCTGATGCTGAACTGGCTGTGCGAATAGAAGTTCCCAAAGTTGAAGATGGGGAGCCTAAGCGCATCATCATTAAAGACAGCGGCATCGGCATGACCAAAGATGAATTGGTGACTAATTTGGGGACGATTGCCCAATCCGGCGCCCGCGAATTTATCGCTAAAATGAGCGAAGATCAAAGCCTTGATCCCAGTGATGTTATTGGCCAGTTTGGTGTGGGGTTCTACTCCATCTTCATGGTTGCCGATGAGGTGCGAGTGGTTTCGCGTAGCTATAAGAAGCGAGCCAAAGCTGCGGCCTGGATTTCAGATGGCAGCGAAAGTTTCCGTATTGAACCGGCCGAAAAAGAGGATCGCGGCACGGAGATTCACATCACGCTTAAAAAGGATGCTGAAGATTTCGCCAACGAGTGGAAACTGAAGCAAATTGTCAAAAAGCATTCCGATTTTGTCCGTTATCCGGTTTACGTAGGGGATGGTGAAGAACAAGCCAACCGGCAGGAATCGTTGTGGCGCAAATCTCCGTCTGATGTTACCGCAGAAGAGTACAAACAGTTTTACCAACAGATGACGATGGATTTTGAGGAACCGGTGGCGACCGTTCATTTCACTTCGGATATGCCAGTGAATGTGCGGGCGCTGTTGTTTGTCCCGGCCAAGCGAGAGTTGGGCATTTTGGCCTCACGCAAAGAGCCGGGCGTCATGCTTTACTCGCATAATGTTCTCATTCAGGAATACAGCACCGATTTACTGCCCAATTGGCTCTCTTTTGTCGATGGTGTGGTGGATTCAGAGGATATTTCGCTGAACGTCAGCCGGGAGACGGTGCAAAGCAATCGCATCATGGCTCAGTTGGCTAAGACGGTGAAGAGTCGGGTGCTGCGTGAGTTGAAGAAGCTGGCCACGGATGATGCTGAAAAGTATGCTGGTTTTTGGGAGGAATTTGGCCGGGCTTTCAAGGAAGGCGTAGCCACCGATTTTGCCGCCAAAGATGATTTGCTGCCCTTGTTCCGTTATGTCTCGTCTAAATCAGATGGTAAATTGACATCATTGGATGAATACATCGAACGGATGCCGGAATCCCAGGAAGAGATTTACTACGTGTTGGGCGACAGTATCAAATCAGTTGCCAACAGTCCTCATTTGGACCCATTTAAGGCGCGAGATTTGGAAGTGTTGTACTGGGTTGACCCGATTGACCCCTTTGTTTCGCCGATGCTGGTCGAGTACAAAGAGAAGAAGCTGCGTAATGTGGATGATGCTGGTCTGGAACTGCCGCCTTTGGATGGTGAGACGGCCGAGGAACAAACTGAGTCCACGCTGCCAGAAGCAGATTTCAACCGGGTTATTGGCCGTTTCGTGACTACTTTGGGTGAACGGGTGACAGAAGTGCGGGCTTCTAAAGTGTTGAAGAACAGCCCCATCCGCCTCGTTTCGCCGGAAGATGAAACAAATCGGGATATGCAGCGCATCCAGCGCATTTTGGACCAGAACTACGAAATTCCCAAGAAAATTGTGGAAGTGAATCGCAACCACGCTTTAATTGTGGATTTGGCACATCTGATCAACCAAAACCCGGAGGCAGCAATTGTGCCCCTAACGATTGAGCAGTTGTATGACAGTGCGTTGGTGCAGGAAGGTCTGCATCCCAACCCAACGGAGATGATACCGCGCATCCAGCAGTTATTGGAGTTGGCAACGGCCGTTTCCAATTAAATTAAATCGAGTGACAATAAAAAAAGCACCGGTCACAATTTTGTGACCGGTGTTTTTTTTATTGTTGCAAACTTTTTGCCAATACCCTGGCTAAATCTTGTAGACTAGGTGGTTTGGAAAGCCAGTTTTCTAACCCTTGGAGGCGTAGGTCTTGCAGTTTGTCTTTTTGGGCATAGCCGGTGAGGATGATCATTTTCACGGCCGGGTTTTGTTCCTTTAATTTGTGGAACAATATTTCTCCACTTATCCCGGGCATGATCATATCGCTCAGGACAAGGGCAATTTCATCTCTTTGTTTTTTGTAGATGGCGAGGGCTTCTTCACCGTTAACGGCCGTTATCACTTGATAATTCAGCGACTTCAAACTTTCGGCCAACACTTCTCGCAGAATATCTTCATCTTCCACGATCAGGATGGTGTCTTGCTGGCCAAGGGGCGGAGCGGACATGACCCTGGTGGGGGGCTCTGCCAATTCAGAAAAAGCAGGTAGAAAAACGGTAAATGTAGTGCCCTGATCAGGCTGTGACTTAACAATAACTTCACCGTCATGCTGTTTAACGATGCCATAAACCTGGGCTAATCCCAAGCCGGTTCCCTTCCCCGGCTCCTTCGTTGTGAAAAACGGCTCGAAAACATGACCTATTAAATCATCGGGAATGCCGGTTCCGCTGTCACTTATCGCGAGGGCATTCCACACGCCAGCCGGCAATGTTTCCATGTCGGCATACGGGTTGTTATCATCCACTTGAAATTCGTTCAATGAAAAATGGAGTTTGCCACCGGCGGGCATTGAGTCACGCGCGTTAATGGCCAGATTCATGATCACTTGCTGCAAACGAACCGGATCGGCCTTGATACCATAATTGCCGATGCTATAGGTAAAATCGATAGCGATGTTTTCCGGTAATGTCCGTTTTAATAGATCGATTTGGTTGGTTAAAAATGCAATAAAATCAAGGGGTTTGGGCTGGAGCATCGCGCTGCGGCTAAAATCGAGCATTTGTTGGGTAAGATCGGACGCTTTTCTAACCTGATCTTCGATAACGCCCAAGCGCTCCCGGGTGACGGGCGCCAGGAAACTCTCATTTAATGTTACTTCGGTATAAAGCGCGATGACAGCCAGGATGTTGTTGAAATCATGAGCGATACCCGCGCCTAACTGACCGATTGAAGCCAATCGTTCTTGTTGTTGCATGATGGTTTGTAATTTGCGCTGTTGGGTCACATCGCTGATAACCAGCACCCACCCTTCGGTTTTGGGTTCACCGGTTAACGGCCGTGCGATTGCAGCAAAGAAATGGCCGTCGTATTCAATGTCATGCCAGGTTCCTCCGGGCGTTGGTTCCAAAAGTTGGGTAACCGGGTAATTTCCCAACGTGATCAGTTCCTCACCGGGCGCTGTATCGGTTAAAATCAGTAAATAATTAAAGGCAACTGGGTTCGCCATAACGACGCAGCACTCACTATCTAAAACCAGCACCCCCTCCGGTACACAGTCCATGATTTGCTGCATTTGCTGGGCTTGCTTTTGTAAAGTGGCTTCCGCCTGTTTGCGATCTGAAATGTCGCGGGAAATGGACATCACCAATCGCTCATCGCCAATGGAAAGCATGTGGGCATTGATCTCAAATGGAATATGACGGCCGTCTTTGGTTCTGCCAATGGTTTCAAACGACGCATAGCCATCCTGGACGAGATTGCCAATACTCTTTTGCATACCAGGTGATGCTTCTGGCGAATTGGTATCCATGGGACTCATTTGCAGCAGTTCTTCCCGGGTATAGCCCAGTGTGCGGCAAGTACTTTCATTTACTTCAATGTACCGGCCCGGTATATCATTTTCGTTAAGGGTATGAACCAGAATGTTGTCGTGGGCATTATCGAACAAAATGCGGAGGCGCTTTTCACTGTCTTTTAATGAGCGCTCCAACCGTTTCCGTTCGGTTACGTCCTGGCCAATGATTAATGCGGCCGGTTTGTCATCAAACAGAATTGGGATCGATATTGATTCGGAAATGATAATCGAACCACCTGCTTGCAGGATTTCCATTTCTATAGGTGCATTGTTCTTGTCTTGGGCAACCTGCTGGAGACGCTGCATGGCCAGTTCGCGGGAATTGGGGGCAATTGTATCCAGGGCTGACATGCCCAAAATATCTTCCGGTCTGGTATACCCCATTAATCGGGCGCCGGCCGGGTTGGTAAAAGTATAGTGTCCATTTTGCACGACAAATATTCCAAACGGTGAATAGTCTACGACTTGCCGGTAACGTTCTTCACTCACACGCAGTGCTTCGGCCATGTGTCTCTGCTCGGTAATATCACGGGCAAAGATGGCCAGCCGCACAACCTTGCCGGCCGCATCTTTGACCGGGTAAAAAGAGTTATCAAGAATCTGTCCCGATCGTTCATCGACAAAACGAACCGGCTCACCGGTGGCAATTACTTGATTTACATAGCTAAGGTGGTTTTCAGCAACGGCCGTTTCCACCAATTCTTGCACTTTCGTTTCTAGCAGTTCGTCTTTAGTTTTACCAAAACGCAGCGCAAGCCCATTATTGCATTCCACGATCTTCCCATCCGGCTCAACCAGCAGCACCGAGTCATCTATCGCATCAATCAATGCCCGTAAGTTGGCTTCGCTTGCTTGCAGTGCCCTTTCAGCCTCGACTCGTTCGGTGATATCTTGCGCTGTTCCAACCAGCCGTACTGGCTGGCCGGTTTCATCGCGCACAACTGCGCCTTGAGAACGAATGACTCGTTCTTCGCCATCTGTTTCTTTGAAAATCCGGTATTCAACCGCGTAGGGCACATCTCCCTCAATTGCCGATTGCATGACGCTGAGCAGTAACCCATGGTCGTCGGGATGGTAACTATCCATCCAACTATCAAATGGTGGCACTCCCAGCGCCTTCTCTCTTCCATGAATTCGATACATCTCGTCAGACCAATGGGAGTTATTCGTTTGCATTTCCCATTCCCAACTACCAATATGTGCGATTCGCTGGGCGGTTTCCAAATTTTCGGTAATTTTTTGAATCTTATCTTCAGCTTGCTTACGTTCGGCAATGTCAGTCGCGATCATTGTGACAAAGGCTACTTTGTCTTCTAAAATCAGTGGGCTAAAACGTGTTTCGTACCAGGATTTCTTGTCATTTTCACCTTTAGCCTCCAGTTCATGGGAAACCGATTGCCGTGTCTCAAAAACATGTTGTATTTTTTCTCTAACCACGTCGTGGTATTTGGGATCAATGTAATCATAAGCAGTTGCTCCAATCACATCTTCGATACTGCGGCCGAGTTGCGGTTGATTGATGAATTGAAAACTGCCTTCGCGATCCAGAATAGCAATGAAATAGGGTGCATGTTGTACTAAAGATTCCCATCTGGCTAATGACTCTTGCAAAGCCGTTCCTGCCTGCTTACGATTAGTGATGTCACGAATGGTTGATAACATGGCCATCCGTTTGCCATCTTCTTCCAGAAATGCAATCCGTGACTCGACGTCGCGCTGGGCGCCATCCCGTTGCTGCACCACAGATTCAAACTGAGGGGGAATATCTGGATTTGCAAACGTTTTTTGGTATTCTGCATTTGCCCATTCGCGCACTTTTTCCGGGAATATGATTGCAAAATTGTGACCAACGACTTCATCGCGTGTATACCCATATAACGCCTCATACGCTGGATTTATCTCTAACACAGTTCCGTTTTCATCTGACAGCGCCATGGCATCGGAAGCTGATTGCCACACCGCCTGAAAGCGAGCCATTTCTATTTGCAAACGTTCCTCGGCCAGCTTGGTTTCTGTCAAATCGCGGGCGCTGACTAAGATACCCTCAATTTTCCCCGTTTCATTTTGAAAAGGCGCATAAGTTACGTCCATGAACCGACGCCCTTCCCCGGCATACGTGAACCATGCTTGATACTGGATTGTTTCACCCTGCAAGCAGGCATCGAATTCCGGCTTGATGAGCTTTTCAAAAACATCCGCCCCCATTATTTCGCTGACAGAATGTCCGACAATTTCATGATACGGCTTTGTTGTTCGTTGTATGTATGCCGGATTGACGACTTGATAAACGTAATTTGTGTCCACAAGGGAGATCGAATCCGGTGTACCGGCTATGATTTGCTGATATTTATTCAGTAAATCCTGTTTTGCTTTGCGTTCTGTAATATCGTGGCAGGTGTAGAGTGTGGTACCGCCTTTAATATTGACTTGTTTGACTTCAATTAGGAACGTTTTTGTCTGGCCAGATTTCGTGATTATTTCCTTTTCGATATTGGTGATTTTTCCCTGAGCTTGCAGCGCTGTTGGGTCAAAAAGCTCCTCGCCAAGCAGGTTGGTAATGGACCCCATTGCTTCTATTTCTGTTGGTAAGTATTCCAGGGAGTTCATTGTGTTAGCGCAGATGTAGGTGTAACGGCCGTTATCATCCGTTATAAACACTGGGTCGGAAATATTCTCCAACGTAATCCGGTGCAGCTCTTCCGATTCGTTCAGTGCTGCTTGTGCCAGTTTCCTGTCCGTAATATTGTGGGCGATAATGGTCAATCCAACGATTTGGTCGGCTTCGTCTTTAATTGGGCCAAGATGATACTCATCCCATCGCGGCTGTAGACTGTACTTTCTTTCTTTTTCAAATTGGAATGATTCCCCCTGTAACGTTCTGTCGTAATAGGCTTGCCATTCCGTTTTTTCAGCTGGCGGTAGATTGTCAAGCAGCACGCATTCACCAATGGCAATGCCTCGTCCAAGCACGGAATGGGACGCTTCTTGAAAAGCGTTGTTGCCAAAAATTAGACGATACTGCCGGTCTACGGCCCAAATGACCGCATTTGTGTTTTTGAGTAAGGCGCTTAGTTTCTCTTCGCTTTTTTGGAAAGATACGGTTCGTTTGGTAACGGCCGTTTGCAGCCGTCGATTAAAGCTGTGCAGTGCCACAATGTAACCAATTAGCCCTATTAGCAGCACTAGAGCACCCATCCCCACCAAAAATATCGAGGTTTCGTTAAAGGGCGTTTTGGGTTCTGTTACATTGGTGCAGCCTGTGGTAAAAATTAATCCGGGTAGTAGAATGGTAAAAACAAGCTGGGTGTGGTGTTTGTATTGAAGCCTGGGGAATGAAATCATCGCAGTCATCCTCAATTTTAGAGAATTGGTTCTTATAGGTATGAATCATCTCAAACATGAAGCTGGCATCCCACTGCTCTCTGCCCTCCACTTCATTGATTCAATTGGCTCATTTTTTAGAGTATACGTAGTTACAAAGCATAAATCAATCTGTTCTGGACTAAGGAACGGAAATTAAATAAGATGACGAAGTCGTTTCTTTACCGTTCCTTTAAGTTGACGATGCAATTCTGTATTTTATTTCATTTCATCGTCAGCCCTAACCTGGATAAACTAGAAAAGATTCTGACACGAATTTCACGAATGAAGAAAAATTAGTGCCATTCGTGAAATTCGTGTCGGAAAATTCTTGTACACCGTGCAAGAATCTGACTGATAAGGTATTAATGGGACAGCACACGGCCGTTTCTATTCCGCCAACATTGCCCGACCAACCGCTTTGGCTTCAGCAAGCCGGTCAATGCCTTCCAGGACCACCACCACCACAACCTGATCCTTCATCCCCAAATACCAGCCGTTGGTGCTGCCCTGGGGGCCGGAAAGGACCAGTCGGCTGTATTCAGTTATGTTCTGATATTGCGGCAGGGCTTGTTGAATGGGGCTGGCTGATTGGCTGACCGGCTGACCGGCTGGCCGGCTTTCCGTGGGCACGGCCGTTACCAATCGTGGTGTGGGGATACGGCCGTTACCAGCCAATGCCGCCCACGCCAGCCCAATTTGCAGCGGCGTTACCGTCAAATTTTCCTGGCCAATGCCCGCCAGTAAGGGATCGGTAAGCGGTTCGCTTTCCGGCGCTTCCGTATCCAAGGCAAACTGGGGAACGGCAGTCAAAGCAAAATCGGCAAAAATCTGATCTAAACCGGCGGTGCCCAACTGGTTGGCCAAATCCTGCATCGGGCCGGGGCAGCGATGGCGCAGCACGTCGGTCCAGGTGGCCAACTGGGGCGGCGGGGTGACACAGCGAATCCCGACGCCATTAATGGGGATGTTACGGTTGGCATTGGCGACATTGTCGCTCATATGGATGAGTCCTTGATCCAACGCTGCCGCTAAAATGAACGGCTGCAGGACGAGGCCTGGCTGGTACTGGCCCTGCGTAACCCGGTTCAGCAGGGGGGCGTTTTCATCGGCTACGAGCGCGTCAAAGTTTTCGTCGAGTTGATTGGGATCATAGGTGGGGGCGCTGGCCAGAGCCAAAATATCGGCCGTTCCCGGCTGGCTGATTTCGAGAAGCAGGATAGCGCCGCTGTGGTTGGTGAGATGGGAAACGGCCGTTGCCTGTAAATTCGCATCCAATGTCAACTGCACCGATTGGCCCACCTGTGGTTCATGCAGCGTCTGGCGCACAAAATCGCGCCAAAAACTGCCCGAATCGCCGCGCAAAAGGGCATCGTAGCTTTCTTCGACTCCGGCCGTACCGTAACGGAAACTGTAGTAGCCAACAGCGGCGACAGCTTCTGGTTGCGGATACAAACGCTGCTGGCGGGCCGGGGTGCCGCCATTTTCCGCCAATACCACGCCATTTCGATCCAGAATCTGGCCGCGTTGAATACTGAGTTCAGCTTCCACCAACCGGGGATTGTCCTCCCGTGCCAAAATGTCGCCGCGGGCCACGCTCCAGAAAACCAGTGCCAGGGCAATTGCTGCAAACCCGGTCAAAATGGCCCGATTGAGACGTTGTAAGGCCAATTGTGAATCTTGACCACTCTGTTTTGGTCCAAAAGAGTTCATGTGATTTCAATGGGCGCAATATCGCCGCATTTTGAATATTTGATGATGCGCAGATATTCACCGTAAACACGGCCTTGAGCGGTGGGGTGCTGCGGCCAATCTTTGGCTGACACATAAACACCATCGTATTGCGCATCGTATGTGATTGGCCAAAGCGGTTGGTTGGGGAAAAACTTGCGCAATGTTAAAAAACAGCGCCCGCTGTGATGGGCCTTGCTCAAGAAAGCGATTTGCCGGGGAACGATTCTATATTCATCGAGTGTGTCAAGACTAAACAGCACGTCCTCCAGCGTGTTGGTCGAACGATCCTGGACAAGAATTTTGTCGGCGGGTATGCCATTGGCGATGAATTCGTCACGCATGATATGGGCCAATGGTTTTCCTGTTTGATAATAGGCTTTCCCAATCATGCCCGTGACCAATATCCAGGGGAAAAAGCCATTGTTGAAATAATCAGTGATTTGTTTAAGAACCTGATTGCCGATTGTCGAGGTGCCGAACACGAAGAGCAAATCGGCGGGCTGAGGATCAGGTTTCATGAAGACAATCCGGGTTATTTGCCTGATTGCCGCATCCGTTAGATCCGTGCTGTATGCTTCTCGTGGGATTGGCAGATTAGCCAGATAGCTTTCATAATTGTCAGGAAATAGGGTCATTCTGTTTCCAGGGCGAAAGTTACGGCCGTTTCTGCATGAATCAGCGTCGTATCAAACAAAGGCACTGGACTGTCATCTTGATTGACCAGCAGCCCAATTTCGGTGCAGCCTAGAATGATGCCCTCGGCTCCATTCGCAGCCATATCGGCCATAATTTGCCGGTAATGGGCGCGGGAATCGGTTTTGGTGATGCCCAGGCACAGCTCATCGTAAATGATGTCGTGCACGATTTGCCGTTCCGGCCGGTCGGGCACAATCACGTCCAGGCCAAATTTGTCTACCAGCCGCCCTCTGTAAAACTTCTCTTCCATCGTGAAATTGGTACCCAGCAGGCCTATTTTTTGCAATCCCTGGGCTTGAACGGCCGTAGCGGTAGCATCGGCGATGTGCAGCAGCGGAATGCTGATAGCCGCTTGCACGGCTTCGGCCATTTTGTGCATCGTGTTGGTACAAATGATCACGAAATCGGCGCCGCCTTTTTCTAGCTGCTGCGCCGCCTGGACCATCAGCGCGGTGGCTGCCGGCCAATCCCCAGCCATTTGCAGCGCCTCAATCTCCGCAAAATCAAAGGAGAACAGCAAGCATTTGGCCGAGTGCAGGCCGCCCAGACGCGCTTTTATAGTCTGGTTGATGATACGATAATATTCCAGGGACGATTCCCAACTCATCCCGCCAATCATGCCAATGGTTTTCATGTGAACTCCTTAAATGATTGCAGATTGACCAATCATCAATCATGAATCCGCCGAAAAAAGTTCAACTTTTTGTCATTAACTGAAAATTTCTGTCGAGACGAAAAGTTGAACTTTTGGTCTTGAAGGGCTTTTTTCGGAAGAGTCTATTATTCTTGTGTAGCCAGATACAGTACGCTTCCTGATGTAACAAAAACCCGCAGCGGCGCTTTGGTAATTGCGAAATCGCTTATGCTGCTAAACAGTTCCAGGCCGTTTTCATCACTGGCGCGGTATTGGGCCAGCACGGTACCACCACGGCTGATTTCTACCAGACGGCCGCTGCCGGGGTCGGCGACGAATATGGAAGCGTTGAGGCCGCGTCCGACCATTTCTACGGCCGTTGGTTTGACGAATGGGCTGCCCAGGCCGTTTTGCAGCAGATGGCTCTCATCCCACTGGACACGGCCAGAGCGGGTATCGTAATAGCGTAAACGGCCGTCGCCATATAAAACCACCAAGCTGCCGTCTTCGCTGTAAATGGCAATGTCTACGGCCGTTTCCAGTTCTGGGTTTTCGCTAAAAGCCAATGTGCGCTCATCTTCCTGTTGGATGAACCCATCTCCTTCCGGGTAATATTTCCAGATTTGTCGGGCGCCAGGGTCGAGAATGTAGAGGCGTTCGGCGAAGGTGGTAACCGCCAGCGGAAACTGCCAATCAGTCGCAAAGCCGAGCGGTACTGCCCGCAGGTCGGCAAAATTGGGGTAGTAGGTGAGCAGGGCGCCGGTGCTGTCCAGCATGGCCAGTCCGTCCCGGCTGACGCTGCTGCCCATGGGCCGCCAGATGATGTCACGGATGCTGCCGACGACGTGGCTGCCGACAGCCTGCCCGCTGAAAATCAATGTTTCCGGTTCGGCCGTTGCTGTGAAATAATCTTCGCTGGTCGGATGATGGAAGACTTGACTGCTTGTGCCATCCAGCGTGTAAATACCGCCGTTGAATCCTTCTTGCAGGGTAACGGCCGTTAATTGCACGGTCTCATCAAAGGTGTGGTATGGTCGGGCTGTCAAGCGGGTCACATCACCCAGACGGTCTAGTTCATTCAAGGCCAGTTGGCGCAGCCGGTCGATTTCCGGATCGCCGGGCCGTAGCGCTTCTCCTTCGGCAGCCAGGACAACGACGGCGTTGTAATAGGCCATCGCTTGTGCTTCATCTTCGCCGGCAGCGTCAGCGTAACCTAGATTTTGTCCCATTTCCACTTTGATTTCGGCAAACCGCTGGCCGCGGCCCCGTTGGATATAGACCGATCCGACCACCAAGGCAATGATAAGGGGAATGATAATGGCGACTGCGGCCGGGATAGCCCAATTATCTTCTTCTTCCCCTTCCGCGCGGGGAGGGTGTAGTTGGGCCAGCAAGTCGGCCAGCCAGCCGGTGAATCGGGAGAGGCCCATTGCCGCTTCGGAGGTGGCTTTGCGGGCGCTGGTTTCCAGGTCGATGTTGGGTTTGCTAGTTTGACGGATCGGGGTGGCTTGTTCTGGTAACGGCCGTTCCGGCTGTGGTTGTCGGTTTTGCTGGGGGATGATGGGTAAACGGCTGCGATCACGGCGGGGTTGGGGTGGGGGAACGGCCGTTTCGGCAGCCATTTCTGGTTCAGCCGGCGTTGCGAAAGCAGACGGGAATTCCGCTGTTAACTCATCGGTGAATTCAATGACCATCAATCGGGCTGAATCAGAACCAACGGCCGTTTGCAACTGCTCCAAACTATATTCCAGTTCTATGTCAACCAGAGCCGAGGCCAGGCTGTCTGTAGGCAGGTAGGCAATACGGGGGTCGGCCAGCAGAAGCATGTCGCCTATTTGCAGCCGGTGATGGAAAAAGCGAATGTCAATCCCCGCCGTGCGGCCCATGGGCGTGACGTGGCCGGCCGGGCGGGCCGGCAGCCGCTCGACGCCAAAATTATGTCCCAGCAAAGCCAATGCTTCGCCGGCCTGGACCATGAACAGCTCTTCGCCGCGCAAAACGGCACAACTAATGGCGCCTTCACGGACTTCACTGCTGCCGCTAAGATTGAGTCGCAGCAGGCGCTGATTGGCCTCGATGACGGACTGGCGCAGGGCGGCGGTGACGCTGCCGCTGGATTTGAAATAATGTTGGCTGATGATGTCGAGCAGGTCTTGGGAGAGTACGGCCGTGTCTGCTGGCTGTCCGCTTAAACTTAAATGAACAAATAAAGAGTCCCGATTGCGCCCACGGGCTGTTTTGGCCGGCGCCGGCTGCACCAGCAAACCGGGGACACTATTCGTTTCTTGAACAGCGCCTTCAATCAGGTACAAATGACCGGTAACAGCTTGCAAATCTTGTGGCGATGGCATGGGCGTAAGCATAACATGACTGGTCTAGAATTCAAGTGCTTTTTTACAAAGCGAAAGCTGGTAAAATAAGATGGGTGTGTTTCATTTCAGTTGATGTATCGGGAATTGGAATTCCCGATACCTACTCGGTCAAGGGTTGCGGGAATTCCAATTCCCGCAACATAGATTCCCATTTGAAACACAACCAAATAAGATTTGTAGCAGTTGTTGCCATTATCCGTACAATGGTTGCAAACCATGTTTGATTTTGCTTTTAATTGGGAGTGAACCGCCATGTCCTTTATGAATCGATTGCTGTACCCCATTACCCGCTATCTGGCCCATCGCCGCCTGAGCCAGTTATATCGGGAAACTCTTGATTCGCCCGAGCGTGTTCTCCACATGGGTCCCGACGATAAATATATCTTCTTTAGCGACTGTCACCGGGGGGATAATTCCTGGAAAGATGATTATGCCCCGAATCGCCACCTGCACATGCACGCCTTAAGTTATTATTTGCAAAGGGGGTTTTCCTACATTGAATTAGGCGATGGGGACGAACTGTTTGAGAACAGCGATTTTGCCGCCATTGCTTATGCCCACCGGGATGTTTTTTACCTGATGCGTGAGTTTTATGGGGAAGCGCCGCCGGTTGATGCTGCCCCAGAGGCGCAGTACACGGCCAAGGAGCAGCCCCGGCTGTACATGCTTTACGGTAACCACGATATTCAACGACGCAATCCCCAAAAAGTGGCTGAACAAGTCCACCAGTTTTACATTGAGTATGAAGACCAGTTTGAAGTGATGTTCCCTGGCTTAAAAGTTCACGAAAGCATGATATTGCGTTATGGTCACCGGGGATTTCGCAAGGAAATATTTTTGGTTCATGGTCATCAGGGCGACTGGTTTAATGATTATTTGTGGCGGCTGGCATTGGTTATTGTCCGATATGTTTGGGGGCCTCTGCAACAAACAATTGGCTGGCGTGACCCGACGCTGCCGGCTAAACCATACAATGTTGCAAAATGGGGTGTCCAGCAGCGGATTGAAGAATGGCTGGCTAAGGAAAAGAAGATGTTGATTTGCGGCCATACGCATCAGTCATCTTTTGCTAATCCATCAGACCCGGCTCATTATTTTAATACGGGCAGCTGCGTGCATCCCCGGGCCATCACGGGGATCGAAATTCAGGATGGCGCTATCGCTTTGGTGAAATGGGAGATGGCGCCGCGCCGGGCTGATGGTGTCTTGCACATTGTTCGCCAGGTGTTGGTCGGCCCTACGCCCATTGCTTATTATCAGGATTAGAGACATGCCAACGATTCGAACGAAGGAAATGACGTTTTATTATGAGGA
Organism: Promineifilaceae bacterium (SeqCode); assembly: GCA_050301775.1. Lineage (GTDB taxonomy): Bacteria > Chloroflexota > Anaerolineae > Promineifilales > Promineifilaceae > JACKCC01. The sequence continues at coordinate 2,246 of JBNKZT010000086.1, read as the reverse complement.
AGCCGGGCGGGGTGAGCCGCTGTTGTTGTTACATGGACTGGGTTCCAGCACGGCTGATTGGATATTGCAAATGGAGGCGTTTGCGGCAAGGTATCGGGTGATTGCGGTGGATATGCGGGGACACGGCCGTTCCGCCAAACCGCCTGGTCCTTACACCATCCCCATGTTCGCCGCCGATACGGTAAACTTCCTCAGAGCTTTGCAAATTCCGGCGGCTCATATATTAGGTATCTCCCTGGGCGGCATGATTGCCTTCCAGTTGGCAGTCAGTTCGTCAGAGATAGTCAAAAGTATGGTCATCGTGAACAGCGTGCCTTCGATGGTTGTAAGTGGGTTTGCCGATCGCTGGCAGCTTTGGCAGCGATCAGCTATTGTCGAACTGATGGGCGTGCGCCGCATGGGCGAATATCTGGCGCCGCGCCTCTTTCCCAAAGCAGAACAAGCTGAACTGCGTCAGGAAATGGTTCAGCGTTGGGCACAAAATGACAAACGAGCCTACATGGCGGCGATGCGTTCGTTTGTGGGCTGGGATGTGACTGATCATTTAGCCGGTATCAGTTGTCCGACGTTGGTTATTAGTGCCGATGAGGATTACTGGCCGGTGGCTGACAAAGAGGCGTATACGGCCCAAATACCTCAGTCACGGCTGTTGGTCATTGAGGATTCGCGCCATGCTACGTCGGTGGATCAGCCAGAGATTTTTAACACGGCCGTTCTCAACTTCCTTTCTTCTGTTTACTAGGGGAAACAGGGTATACTTGCCATCTATGAGCGTCACACGTTGTTATCTTTGCGAACAAGACCCTTTATTTCAGCGGCGTATCGGGCAGAGTGGTTTTGCTGAAGGGAAGGAATGCCCGATATGCTTCCAATCTACTTGCCGCTACCATTTGACCACGGTCCGCTGGTATTGGCGCGAGACGGGTGAAGTTGATACAGCGCTCATTTGCAAGGAATGCAAACGCACCTACCAGCACCGCACCTGGGATGCCCTCCACCGCAACTGGATTACATGAAGGATAGAGGGTAATGGTCGAGCTAGAGGGAAAATGACTCTAGCTCCAGCCTCTTGCTATTGGGGGTAAATGGGGACGTTGGGGCCAATTATTTCCTGAAACAGAGCCAAAACTTCGCCGGGTTCAGCGTGGCGCTTTTGCATTGTCTGTTTGGAATAAATGAGTTCGCCGTTGACTTTGAACTCAAAAGCCCCTTTTGAACCGGTTATGAAGGTGAAACTGTCGATAATGTGTTGATAATGACCGAGGATGTCATCCGCCACACGGACGGCGCGTTCGCGGTAGTTTCAAGGAACGCAGTATTCGAGAGTGATCGTGTATTTCTTTTCCATAGCAGCCTCCAGGTTGGATGGTTGATGTGGCTAGTGCAGTTTGGCGCAAATAAACCGGCAATTACCGGACCATTCCGCGCCAAACTGCTTGAGTGTTTCGCGGTATCCCTTATTGTCGGCTTATTTAGGCCGCGAAACACTAGTATAACGGCCGTTCAAATGCTTGACAACACGCCTGCCCTACGCTAACATACTCGACGCGTCAGGGCCTGTAGCTCAGCTGGGAGAGCGCTACAATCGCACTGTAGAGGTCAAGGGTTCGAATCCCTTCAGGTCCACTTTTACAATTGAAGATAAAAAAGCTGCGAGCAGGAGTAGTAGGCCAGCAAAATAATTAATGGTTAATGGTTAATTATTAATCAGAGAGCTGCGTCATTGGCTGAAAGCGGGGCAAAATTTAGGCTGAACTCGCCTGTGAGCTGTGGTTGTGAAAAGTAGTCAGTTAGTCAGGTTGTCATGTAGTCAAGTAGTCGTGGGTTCGACTAATCGACTACAAGACTAATCGACTAGCCGCCACCGGTTTGCACCCGTTACGTGTTTAAGAGGATGGCTGTGAGAATACTTGCCAATGATCGTTTAGCGAGTATAATTCTCACGCTTCACACGCATGGGCCTGTAGCTCAGTTGGGAGAGCACCACAATGGCATTGTGGGGGTCAAGGGTTCGAGTCCCTTCAGGTCCACTCAAGTTCTTACTTTAGTGAGACAGCGCCATCAAATCAGAGTGGTACCACGGAACCCCTTTCGTCTCTGAACGGAAGGGGTTTTTTTGTTTTAGGAATGAGGGTTGAGGACTGAGTGGTGCATGAATTGCATACTTGCCACTTGCAAACTTGACAATGAATGAGATTTGGATTGCAACAGAGTACGGCCGTGTTTTTGCTAAAGCAGCCGGCCCT
>JBNKZT010000085.1:0-19149 GCA_050301775.1 Promineifilaceae bacterium (SeqCode) | reverse complement strand
CCCACGTTTGTGCCAATCCAATGGCCGGACGGGCAGCGAAAAACATGACGACGCCCAGCAAGGCCGACAACGACAAAATCAAAGTGACGGTTTTCCTTTTTTTCTCCCGCTTTGGGCCATATTTAACCACTCCCAGGCGCGGGGTAACAACGAATTTTTTAGCCCCCATGAAGGCCAGAACGATTACAACTGCAACCACCGCCAGGATGACAGCCAGCCAGCCCTCGGACAAGCCGGTTTTAGCCAGGGCCGGGCTGCCGCCTAAAAGCAGAAGCAATAGGCCCAGGTAAATATCCCACACTCCATCTTGAAAATTAGCACGGAACGCCTTACGTTCCAGTTCCTTCAAATCTATTTGTGACATCTGATTACCCCCGATTAAATTTACACCGCAATTGTCTCTGTGATGTAGTATACTTTGCAATACAAAGTTATCTGCATAAATATTAACACAGATCGGGGTGAGATGTCAAGGGTTATTTGTGCGGCGTCCGGCGAGCCAGGGTCAAACTGAGGAGAAAGGCGGGGATAAACAGCACGGCCGTTCCCCACCACACCGCCTGGGGTGCCAACCGCTGAAACACAAAACCGGCCCAAATCGGCCCCACAATGTACGCCAGACTCAATGCCGATTGGTACGTGCCCAGCAGTTGGCCGCGTGCATCAGCCTGGCCAAAACGCGTAATCAACGCCTGAAGCGCCGGATCGGTTAAGCCATAGCCGAACACAAAGGGGAGCAGCCCAACCACAAACAGGATCGGATTCGCGGTCAGCGGGATCAACAAACTGGCAGACAGCAAAGCAAGCTGACCTACCACAACCAGACGGCGTTCTCCCAACCGTTTGACCAATGGTTTGATGAGTACCCCCTGGGTAATGGCGGCCGTCAATCCCATCAGTGTAAACATCAAGCCCACGTTGCGGTAAATAATGGCGGCATCGCTAATCTCCGCAAACAACACCCGATCGGCATACAGCGCAAACGTGGGCGAGATAGCGGCAAAACACAACGTGGCAATGAAGCCAATGGTTAGAATGAGCATAAATGAGGGATTGGCCAACGCCTGCCGCCCGGCTGATTGGCGCTGCTTCCCGCGACTGATGGCCCTCTTCTCGACCGGTAACGATTCTTGCAGCAGAGCAATGGTTAGCATCAATGCCGCAGCAGCAATAACCGCGCCGCCGAAAAAGGGGGCCATCATTCCCCAGCGGGCCGCCAGAAAGCCGCCGACAGCCGGGCCAAAAATGAATCCGACGCCTAACGAAGCGGCCAGCAAGCCCAAGGCTTGAGTCCGATCATCATCACTGGTGATGTCAGAAACGTAGGCCTGGGCGATGATGGTGTTGCCGCCGGTAGCGCCATCCAGCAAACGGGCCACGTACAGCATCAGCAACCCGCCGCTCACCCCCAGAGACAGACCGGCATCATCGATGAGCCGTCCCAAGGGCAAGGCCAAAATGAACAAGACAAATGAAAAAACGGTTCCCGATTGGCTGATGATGAGGATGGGGCGACGGCCGTATCGATCTGACCAGCGACCCAGGAAAGGGGCAGCAATAAATTTCGCGCCGTAATAAGCCGTGTCCAGCAAAACGGCCTGGAACGGCGTGCCCCCTAATTGATCAACGGCAAACAGGGGCAAAATCGGCAGGATAATCGTCGCCCCAATCAAGTTGGCGAAGACGATAACCAGGGCTGGTACGAGTCGCTTAATGTTCATAAGTATCATTCAAGTGACAGTCTCTTTGCGGCAAGTGACTGTCACCTCTGTTGTGTCACAATTTTGTCGTTGAGTCGTTCGACAAACAGCAGCGTTTGCCGCAAATTGGCCAGCAGTTGGGTCTCGTCGGCCGCCGGGCCATATTGGGCGCAAAACGATTTCACCTGAGCGACAATGCCCCAATCTTCGTCCGGCCATCGTTCGGTCAACACGGCAATTGCCCCATGTTCACCAGGCCACAAATCCAGCGCAGCGCACACGGCTTCGGGCAAATATTTAATGTAATGCAAACCAGCGTATACTTCCCAGCGCGCTTCTGTACTCAGCGAGTCCCGGCCAAGATATTGAGCCAACGGATGATAATACTGCCGCCGCATCTCAAAAAATGTGGCTGCGCCATTGAACTGGCGGCTTGCGGGCGTTGTTTTCATTTGTTGGCGAATGTTTTGGCCCAGTATTACCCGGCTGGCATTTTCTGATTGCAGGTTGGGCAGGAGCATTGCCGGCTGGCGTTCGACGTTGGCCTGGCTGGCGTAACAGCCGGCATTGCTGACCGGGATACCCCGCCGCCCCATTTGGTGATGGGCATCGATGATGGTTTTCAGGGCGGTTGTGAAGCGGGTTTCGTCGTGGAAAACGGCCGTTGCCAAAAAAATCCAGAAATCCAAATCGCTGTACCCGGCCACTGCCTCACCCCGGGCCATCGAGCCAAAAAGGAACACGGAAAGCACATCATCACCCAGTTCAGCCAATTGGGCGGCAAAGCCGTCAATGGCTTGTTCATAATCAGCCAGTGTTAGTTGGGTCATGTGCAGGCCTCCAGACGACGGGCAAAGGTTTCAAACAACCAAACAGCGTGGTAAGCGGCGGCGGATGGTTCACTTTGCAATCGTTGGCGTTGTTCTTGGAACTGCGGCCAGATTGGCGACAAGTTTTCCTCGGGAAAAAGTTGGGCAAACAAGGCCGGCAGGGTAGCGGTGTCAATGTCCCAGTGGTCGTGGAGGAGCACGGCCGTTCCCATCAACCGCAGCATTTCCAATTCCAGCATCGTCAATAAATCAGCGTACTTCTGGCGCAGTAAGGCAGGCAAAATTCCATAGCGGCGCAGCGAATCGCGGCAGCCCTCCAGATGACCGGCCAGGAGGCGCTGCGGCGTGACCGGGGGCTGAATGAGATGGCGACAATCATCGCCCCACAAAACCTGGCCTTTATGTTGCAGCCAGTGGGCGAGAAACGGCCGTTCATTAACCACAAACGGCGGCGCAAAAAGACCGGGCAGCGACAACTGGAATAATTCTCGCTGCCGTACACAATGCAATGATAATCCCGGCGGCAGCAGCCGGTGCGCCTCACCAATCAAACCAAGCATGTCCGGCACACCATCGGCAACGACCAGGATAATACCTCCCGGCGTGAATGGATGCGGGTATGAGAGGATGCTGAGAAACGGCCGTGTCTCAACAGCCAGTTGCGCCAAAAAAGCGGCGGTTTGCTTATCGTTCATCGGTACTCCAAGTGTTCAACCTATTTTAACCAAATCCCCTATACTGGCACCCCCCAATCTGGGGATGAAGCAGCTAGCCAAACATAGCAACGGCCGTTTCCGTCAAATCCGTTTGATGTCGGTCATCGTCAAATTGATCCATGTTGGGTGCAGACGGAAGTTGCTGTAAATAGTACCATGTTCCCATTATTTTTGATGCAAGGTAGAGGTATAAAAATGCCTCTTTTGAATCCAAAGGCAGTAACATGGATCGTTTTACATTTCAAAACTTATCTACACCAGAAATTGCAAAAATCGTTCAGGCTGATGGGGACAAGGTGTGCGTCTTTGCCCTGAACGGAACCCGGCGCTGGTTCATGCTGGAACACGCCAAACCCAATATAGATTTTGCCGCCGCTTACCTGGAAGCCATCACCAAACGTCACATCGAAATCGCCCAACTCCTGTTCGACCACGGCATCAACACCCTGCTGATGCCCGCCCTCAGCCCCTATTTAATGGCCCGCGGCAGCGATTACGTCGAATTGGCGGCCACTGCCCTTTCCCAATTAACCAACCAGTCCCAATTTCTCGATTTTTATCATTCCTACAAAGTACGGGTACGTTTTTATGGTGATTACGAGCAATGTTTTGCCGATACGCCTTACGCCCATTTACCGGCCCAATTCGATGACCTTACAACGCAAACACTTGGCAACAATCAATATCACTTGTTTTGGGGTGTGTGCGCCCACGATGCCACCGAAACCACCATTGCCCTGAGCATCCGCTTTTACGAAGAACACGGCCGTTCACCAACCAAACAAGAACTCATCACCATGTACTACGGAGAATCGGTATCGCCGGTCAACATCTTTATCAGCTCAGCCAAACTGCGCGCCTTCGATATGCCCTTGATTAGTTCCGGCCGTGAGGATTTATATTATTCTATCGCCCCCTCACCTTATTTATCCGAGGCGCAGCTGCGCGATATCCTCTACGACCATCTTTTTGCGCGGCGCAAAGAAAAGGTCGATTACAGTGCACTAAAACCGGAAAAGTGGGCCGAACTACGGGCATTTTATCAAACCAATCTAGGTAAAACGCTGGGTGTTGGCCAAAAAGATGATGCCGGGATTTGGCATCCTTTATCCAGGTAATATATCAACAAGGAGTTCCCAATGTTGCTCGAAGCCAAAACCAGATCCCCCTACAATCGCATCACGACCAATCTCAACAGCCTCATCAAACAACTGCTGCAAGAAATCGGTCCTGGCTATGAAATATCAACCTCAGCTTATGACACGGCCTGGTTGGCCCGCCTGGTTGAGTTGGACGAGCCGATTGGCTATGAAGCCTTAGCCTGGCTGCGGGCCAATCAGTTAGAAGATGGCAGTTGGGGAGCCAGCGAACCGCTGTACTATCATGATCGCGTCATTTGTACTTTGTCGGCTATCATTACCCTGGAAAAATATGGGGACGACTCTGATGTTGCCAGAATTGATCGTGCCTTGCCGGTATTCTATGAATATTTAGGGAAATTAAACCTGGACCCTGCCGGAGAGACCATCGCGTTTGAGATGCTCCTGCCAGCATTGATGGCCGAAGGTAAAGCAATAGGACTACTCCCTTCCGGCGGGACAAGCCAATTAAATGAGCTGGCACTCGCTCGTGAAATCAAATTAGCCAAAGCGCCAGGGCGAATGATCAGCCGTCAGGTAACGATGGCCCACTCAGCAGAAATGGTCGGACGTCAAGGGCTACACATTTTAGACATTGATAACTTACAAGAAAACAACGGTTCAATAGGCTATAGCCCAGCAGCAACAGCATTTTTTGCCTTACATGTGCAACGGCGCAATGCAAAAGCATTAGAATACTTACGAGATGCTGCCATTAATGGTTCAATGCCTTATGTATTCCCAATTGATGGTTTTGAGCGTGGTTGGGTATTGTGGAATTTAGCGCTACTAGATTATTTAGATGATGAAACATTAAACTTTTGCGGTTCTCATCTTAACTTTCTTGAAGATAATTGGCTGCCTGGTGCGGGCATAGCTTCATGTGTTGGTCTTTCATTTATTGATGCCGATGCCACAAGCCTTGTGAAAGAAGTTCTTACAAAATATAACCGGTCAGCCGATTTAGATGCTGTATTACAGCATGAAAAAGATGAACATTTCCGTTGTTACGATCTTGAAGCCAATCCTTCAATCAGTACAAACATCCATGTATTGGGCGCTTTACGTGCTTCTGGCTTTACACCAGATAATTCATCCGTGAGAAAAATCCTGCACTTTTTACAAATTGAAAAAAATCCTGAAGGGTTCTGGATAGACAAATGGCATGCTTCACCTTATTATCCTACTGCTCATGCCATTATTACATTAAGTGGTTACTTTAATGCACTGGCAAAAGATGCTATAGACTGGATATTGAAATCACAAAATAAAGATGGTTCATGGGGTTACTATATGCCTACAGCTGAAGAAACAGCCTATTGTCTGCAAGCGCTGTCTATTTGGAAACGGAATTACGGGACAATACCTTTTGGAGCTATTGAACGGGGTGTGTACTGGTTAGTCAATCATATGGATCCCCCTTACCCACCACTATGGATAGGCAAAAGTCTTTATTCGCCCATTCTCGTTGTGCGTTCTTCAATTCTGGGGGCATTGGCTGCGGCCTCTCAACCCGCTATCGCACCAGCCCAAAATGGCGTGAATATCAGCGATAATTAGCCAATTAGTCACCTTTCACAGGGTATACTCATCCGGTATACTTTAATGTAGGTGATTAGATACGATGGCTAATTTGGCGCGAAATCTACCAGTGAACCTGACAACACCCCGTTGGCTTAATCAATTCCTTGATGTACCAATGGCTGCGCCCGACGCCCGGCGCAGAGCCCGTTTGCTCAATATCTTGCTTATGGGCCTTGCAATAATCAGTCTGGTAGCAATTTTGGCAACGGCCGTTATCCAAATCGCTACCTCCCTCACACAACAAGAAGCCAACATAACTTATTTGGCCAGCGCAGCCCTTATTGGCGGCATTATTGCTATCTATGTCATCAATCGTTATTGGTCAGGGCAATTAGCCAGCACCCTTTTTCTCCTGCTTTTAGTTGGCATTCTGTATTCAAGTGATACAACGTATCATTCCATTTGGGGGCGTAACATGATTACATTGGCCATCCCTATTTTTATGGCCAGTGTCATTCTACCCCCAGCTGCCAGTTTTGTTATGGCCGGTATCGTTAGCGTTGCAGCGTTGATCATTGCCTCTATTGAATCCTTTGATCCCAATATTATCGGCGTTGCCACTTATTTTGCGGTTGCGTTTGTAAGTTGGCTTTCAGCACGGAGTATGGAACGCGCCGTTCTAGAGCTGCGTCTAACGAATCGAGAACTTGACCAACGGGTAGCGCAACGCACGGCCGAATTGCATGAAACAAATATTCAACTTGAGCAAGAAGTTGAGGCACGTAAACAAGTCAATGCGGAACTGGTTGTGGCCCGTGATCGGGCATTGGAAGCCAGCCGCTTAAAATCTCAACTCCTGGCCAATGTTAGCCACGAACTGCGGACGCCGCTGGGGGCTATTTTGGGATTTTCGGAAATGCTCCGCGGCGGGTTTTATGGGCCGGTTAATGACAAACAACGATCGACGATTAACAAAATCATCGAAACGAATCAAGATTTAGCAAATCATGTATCTGAGCTTCTCGATCAGGCGCAGCTTGAAGCCGGTAAATTAAAATTAAATAATCGCGTTTTCGAGCCTGGCGAACTGCTGCTTGAAGTAGCCAACAGATTAGGTGTACTGGCTGAAGAAAAAGGACTGGAATTGGTTCATGAGATCGATCCCGACCTGCCGATTACGCTGGTTGGTGATCCGCCTCGTTTGCAACAAATTCTAACAAACCTGCTAGGCAATGCGATTAAGTTTACAACAAACGGAATCGTCACGGCTTCCGTTTGTCGGGTCAATGAAGATGAATGGGCGTTGGCTGTTCAGGACACTGGACCAGGTATCCCCCAAGAAGCTCAAGAATATATTTTTGAGCCATTCAGCCAGGTAGATGGAACGAGAACACGAGTCCATGAAGGTTCGGGGTTGGGCTTGTCTATTGTTAAAAATTTGGTAACGTTGATGAACGGCCGTATCATATTAAAAAGCGAGTCAGGGCAAGGCAGTTTATTAACTGTCATCTTGCCTATCATTATGCCAGATGAGGAAAACCACGTATGAGCGATCCCTTAGCAGTCGTCATTGAAGATCATGAACATACAGCCACTATTTTTGCAGCGGCCTTGAACACCGCCGGTTATGCCCCGGAAATTATTTCCAACGGCGAAGAAGCTATCAGCTATCTTTCAAAGGCTGATCCCGCGTTGATCGTGTTGGATCTGCACCTGCCACAAGTATCTGGTGATGAAATTTTGAAATTCATTCGGGAAGATGAAAGATTAAAACAGACCCGTGTTATTTTGGCCACAGCCGACCCGCTTTTAGCCGACATCCTCTCCTCAGACGCCAATCTGGTCCTAATTAAACCTATTAGCTTTGACCAATTGAGCGAGTTGGCCAAACGACTGCATCCTTCATATTAGGCGGTTAGGCGGGAAAGTGATTAGTGGGGGTAGGTGGGCAGGAAAGGTTAACGGCCGTTTCCCTTTACGTGGTTAAACGCTCTATCCAACGCCGTCATCAATTCCTCAATTCGAACCGGTTTGCTAATGTAATCATCCATGCCATTGGCCAGATAATGCTCACGGTCGCCGGCCAACGCATTGGCCGTCAACGCTACAATGCAGGGCTGTAGCGCATCTGGCATCGTTTGTCGAATTTGCTTTGTTGCTTCTATCCCATCCATTTCCGGCATTTGAATATCCATCAAAACAACATCGTAAGCTTGTTGTTTCAAGGCCATGACAGCCTCTACTCCGTTGCTGGCTATATCAGCGCGATAGCCCAATTTACCCAAAATGCGCTGGGCCACTTTCTGATTGATAAGGTTGTCCTCCGCCATCAGAATGCGCAGCGGCTTTTCATCACCCAGTTCCCCATCAAACACGGGTGGCGCTTTGGGCGGCGTCTGCCGTGCCTCCTGAGTAGTAGTAAGTTTTTCGGAAATGATCTCGAATAATTGGGAGGGTTTGACTGGCTTCGATATAAAACCAGCAAACAGCGTGCGAGTGGGAATATCTCGCTGATAAAGAGATGAGAGTAGAATGATGGGCAATTTTTTCGTATGGGGCTGCTGCTGCAACGTTTGGACCAGGCTGGAAAATTCCGGCAACTGCGCATCAAGCATAATCAAATCTATATCATCTTTTTGCTGAATGAACGGTACCGCTTCTGGAAGGGAAACGGCCGTGTACGGCGGCAGCATTCCCCACTGTTGCAACTGCCGAGACAGCAATCCCAATAAAGTTCGACCGCTATCAACAAGCAGCAGCCGCTTGTTGGCCCATTGTGGCTGGACGCCACCGATACACCGGGACGATTGTTTTGCAATGCCCGACAATTGAACCGTCACATAAAACGTAGTCCCCTGGCCAACTTCACTTTCCAACCAAACCCGGCCCCCCATCGCCATGGCCAATCGTTTACTTATTGCCAGGCCTAATCCTGTTCCCCCAAACTGCCTCGTTGTTGAGCTGTCCACCTGACTAAACGAGACAAACAGCCGATCGATCCGCTCGGCAGGGATACCAATGCCGGTGTCGCGTACAGAAACCTGAATTTCATGCCTGTTGGCAGGCAGCGACCGACTTTTTAGCGTAACAACTACTTCACCCTCCCCGGTAAATTTGACAGCGTTGTCCAATAAATTGACTAAAATTTGCCGAAGCCGGGTCACATCGCCTACGAGTTCTTCCGGAATCTCCCCTTCTACCAAAAAAGCCAATGTCAATCCCTTGGTGAGCGCTTTTGGCGCCAGCAAATCAATCGACTCCTCAATACATTTTTGCAAATGGAACGGGTGTTCTTCAAGCTCAATCTGATCAGCCTCAATTTTAGAAAAATCAAGAATTTGGCTGACGATATTGTATAAAGTATCGCCGCTGATTCGAATGGTGTCGACAAAATCTTGCTGCTCCACATCAAGGTTTGTGCCCAACAACAACTGGGCGACACTGATAATTCCATTAAGCGGCGTCCGTATCTCATGGCTCATATTGGCCAAAAAATCCGATTTGGCCTGGGTGGCCGCCTCGGCGGCTTCCTTGGCCTGACGTAATTCCTGTTCAACGTATTTTCGATCGGTGATGTCGCGGACAACGGCCGTTACCCCGGCATACTCCCCCATATCATCCCGACGGACAGCCAGTCGAACATTAAACCAAAGCGATTGATCGCCCTCATCTAATGCATAATCAAAACTTTGAACCGATTCTTTGGCAGCTACCTCGGCAATGGCCAGCTCCATTTGCCGGGCAACCTGTTCTGGGAAAATATCGCCAATCGTCCGGCCAATGACCGCATGAAAAGGTAAAACATTTTTATCGGCAACATCCGCCAAATAATATTCAACAAAGATGTTTTCTTTGTTCAACACGAAAACCAGGTCACTAATTGAAGCCAGGGTCGAACGCCGCCTTTCTTCGCTTTCGACCAATGCCGCAGCCATTTGATTGCGAACAGTCACATCCTGCAGCAGCAAAATGAATTCCTGAACCACACCTGTTTCATCGCGGACCGCTGAACCAGTTAAACTGGCCGAAATGATACGGCCGTTCTTAGCCTGACAAACCAGTTCCTGTCCCTTGACTATGTCATCTTCCAACAGCCGTTGGAAGTCATCGTGAAAAGCAGAATTTGTATCAGGCCGCAGTGTGGCAAACGATTGACCAACCAGTTCCTCGGAATCATAACCAAAAAGCCTACAAGCGGCCGGATTAACTTGCTGAATAATTTGCTGTCCATCCAGCACAACCAGAACCTCCAACATGTTATCGATGACATGTTCCAATTGATTTCTGGAATAAGCAAATTTTAAAGGTAAATTAGCCTTCATAATATGAAATCCACTCAAAACATATGGCATCGAGGAGGCAGCAAAGTCGTTTTTCTAAGAATATATTGACCAACCTACAACACAGAGTAACGCACTCAACCCGCTATCACAATGTGATATTTGTCATGTCAAATCGCATTATTATGCAATTTCCAATCGTTCCTTCTGTGACTTTTGGACTATAGCTTATTGAAGGGTATTTTGTGTCTGAGTGCTGATCAACTTGCCCCCGGCCATAATTCTGGCAAAATCCAAACATGGTAGACACGAAAACGGCCGTTTCCAATCCCCACATCCAACTGCACCTGGATAGAAGGCGTCTGCCACTTCTCTGGTTCGTGCTGATCCTGCTCGCGGCCATTTTCCTGCCTGATCGCGTCTGGACCACGCTGCTCGTCGGTTTTGGCGGCTTGCTTTTCATTGCCTACCTCTGGGTAAGGCTGCTGGCCCAAGGGCTTCATGCCGAGCGGCAATTACGATTCCGTTGGGTATCGGTTGGCGACCAACTACACGAACAGTTTACGGTAATCAATAACGGTCCATTACCTGCTCTCTGGGTAGAAATTCTGGATTTTTCCAATGTGCCCGGCTACCAACCGGCCATCGTCCGCAGCGTCGGCAACAACAACATGGACCAATGGAAGGAAACGGCCGTTTGCCAACAGCGCGGCCAGTTCCGACTAGGCCCGTGGGCCATTCGCAGCAGTGATCCCTTTGGTATATTCACCGTCACCCACCATTATCCCGCCCACGAAGAAATCGTCATTCATCCCCCCATTCATGGCAACCTGTCCATCCCCCTGCCCGCCGGACAAAGCAGCGGCCGGGTACGCGCCCGGCAAAAATCATGGCAGGCAACGACCAACGCCGCATCTGTGCGCGATTATCACCCCAATGATCCCCTACGCTGGATCCATTGGCCCACCAGCGCCCACCGCGGTGAACTGTTTGTTCGTGAATTCGATCTGGATGCAGCCGGAGATATTTGGATTTTACTGGATATGGCAACGGCCGTGCAGCTCGGCAGCGGCATCAACAGCACCGAAGAGCACGCCGTCCTGCTGGCGGCATCCCTGGCCGCCCAGGCATTGAACCAAAACCGGGCCGTCGGGCTGGCCGCCTATGGCCAAACGCCGCAAATTGTGCCCGCCAGACGGGGTCGCGGGCAGCAGTGGAAAATTTTGCGGGCGCTGGCATTGGTCAACGCCGATGGCCAACACAATCTAGCCCAGGCCATAACCGATTTAGGCCGCATTGCCCGGCGCGGCGCGGCCGCTGTCATCATCACCCCCACCAATCAAGCCGATTGGATTCCCGACCTGCTGGCGCTGGGGCAGCACGGCATACAAAGTCACGTCACCCTGTTGGATCGCCCCTCTTTTGGTGGTGTGGGCAGCAGTGAAGGGCTGCGGCAAGCGGTGCGCCAGCTTGGTTTCCAGGCCCACATTGTTCACCAGGGCGAGGTCGGTCAACCGCTGCAAGAACAAGAGCGGCGCGGCTTTTGGGAGTTCAAAATTACGCCAACGGGCAAAGCAGTGGCGGTGCGCAGCCCGGCGGATGCAGGGGCGCGGAGGTGAGGAGGTGAAGGGGTGATCACCTTTTCACCCTTTCACCCGTTCAGAGAAAAATGGTCTTACGCCTACTAAGCTGGTTCTGGAATCGCTTTCGTCCTCAGGAGGGATGGCTGCTCTTCTTCCTGCTGGGAGCGGTAATCACCTGCCTCATTGCCGCTGTCATGGATGTCGAGTGGGTTCCGGAAACGGCCGTTGTCATACCCGCCGCATTTTGGGGATTGATCATGGGGACGGTGCTGGCGCAACGGCCGTTACGCACCCTGACCGCCTGGTTATTCATCACAGTTTACGGTTTTTTGGGGACGACCATCTGGCTGGGCCAACTTATCCCGCCACTGTGGCGCTGGGCCGCCGGCTGGCAGCCGTTCAGCCAATATTTGCGACAAAATGGCGCGGTGCTGATTGATCGGATGGGAAGCTGGTTCAAAACAGTCATCAGCGGCGGCAGCAGCCAGGAAACGATTGTTTTCGCTTTTGCACTGGGTACAGCGGCCTGGTTTTTAGCCGCCTATGCTGCCTGGAGCACCTACCGGCAGCGCCAAACAGTGATGCCTCTCCTAACGATGAGCGTCGCTTTAGCGGTCAACGGTTACTTTGGCCAGGCCAATCTTTATTGGGCGGTTCTCTTTGTCGGGCTGGCAGCATTGTTAACGGCCGTCCACCACTTCAGCAACCTGGAACATACCTGGACCCAAAATCACGTCGATTACTCCGACCAGATACGCTTCGACTTATTCCTGCAAGCCGGTGCCATCAGCCTCGCCCTGCTGGCGTTTTCCATATCCTTGCCCGGTTTGAGCATCAGCAAACTGGCCCAAACATTTCAAAATCAACCCCTGGTTCAGCAGGCCGAACAAACATTGGAACGCATCTTTGCCGGCGTACGGCCGCCGCGCCGTCCGGCGCCAACAGCCGACGGCGTCGGTGGCAGCGGCCTCATGCCTCGCGCTTACCTGCTGGGCAATCCGCCAGAATTATCCGAAACAGTGGTAATGACGGCCGTTGTCACCCTGCCCGATGATGCCCCCCCTTCATTACTATCCGGCCGTCACTGGCGCGCCCTGAGCTACAACATTTACACCGGTCGCGGTTGGGCCTTGTCTGAAGAACGGGAAGAAGAATTGCCCGCCAACACCCCCATCGAACTGCCGCCAGCCGCCGCCCAGGTAGAACTGCACCAAACCGTCAATTGGGTTCTGGATGATCGGATTACCCGCTATACGCTGGGCCTACCCCGGCAGTTTGATCAGCCAACCACCGTGTTTTGGCGGGGATTAACCGACTTATCGCGTGTCCAGCGCGCCCCCGACGAAAGCAGCCAGTACCAGCTCATATCTCAACTCGCAACGGCCGTACCAGACCAACTGCGGCAAATGGGTGGGGGTGATTCGTTTGCTGCCGCTGTGCCGCCGATCATTTTGGCCCGCTACACCAGCTTGCCCGAATCGGTGCCAGCCCGGGTACACGAATTGGCCCAAGAAGTGGCCGGCAGCCAGACCACTGCCTACGATCAAGCCAGAGCATTGGAGTTGTTCCTGCGCCAATATCCCTACTCTTTAGATGTAGAATTGCCACCAAAAGATGTCGATCCGGTTGATTTCTTTTTGTTTGATTTACAAAAAGGGTACTGCGATTATTATGCTTCGGCTATGGCCGTAATGGCCCGCAGTTTGGGGCTGCCGGCCCGTATTGCCGTCGGCTTCCTGGCCCAGCCCGCCGATGCCAACGGGGTGCAAACGATTTACCAAATCAGCGGTCATTCCTGGGCCGAGATTTATTTTCCAGAGTACGGTTGGATCGAGTTTGAACCGACGGCCGCTTTTCCCAGTTCGCACGACACCATCATTGAGTCTCCAACAGCGCTTGATGAAGAATTGCCGCCAGACTCCCCGTTGGCAATTCCCCCACCCGCTCCCCAAGAACCGGCCTGGCTGCGGTTGTGGCGTGGTTGGCGGCTGATTTTACTGGTGGTTACGCTGGGAATTGGCTATGGATTATGGCGGCGATGGCAAAAGCAGGTGGCGGCACGGGACAGTGTGGTGTGGGCTTACGGCCGTTTCCAACACCACGCCAGCAAATTAGGCCACCCCGCCCGCCCCAGCCAGACGCCGGATGAGTTTACGGCCGTTTTCTTGACACACCTCAATGACTACGCAAACAACCCGCGCTTAAAACCATTCATAATGCGCATTCATCCCCACATAGAACGACTCAACACCCTGTTTGTCAAACAACGCTATGGTGCAGAAAGAAATACCGGCATAGCGGCTGCAAACGAATCGTGGCGGCAAATCCGCTGGCCACTGTGGCTGCTGCGTCTACTTAATAAGATTTTGCGATAAGGTTGCTCCAAGAAAAAAAATAAAATACCCGGTATTGCCGAAAGCAACCGCGAGCCAATTCCTAAAGTAGATTTGATTCCGGGGAATTATTTTTGGGGATTGGCCTAAACTACACCCTCTGCTCCCCCTCCAAACCTGCTTCGCTACCCTACTTTTGTACCAATACTCCTCATTTTAACACCATTTGTAACAATTTTTCGGTATGACTAATGCTGTAGGGACTATAACCCTATTTTTTTTGTTATTTTAATATCGTATTGTCTGAACACAGAATGGTGACCCGCCACTAAACAGTTCATTTTCATGTAGGAGAATCAATAATGTCCTTTTCCCGAAAGCGGTTAAATCGAATAACCGCAAACCAAACTCCGCGCTTGACCCGCTATCTTATCACAAGCGGAATTCCGCTTGTTCTATTCTTGCTCACAACACTCATCCTAAATGTTAATTTCGCTGGTGCCGCCGGCAACCTCAGCGTCGAAATCATCGCCGCGCCCAACCTCATCGTTGATTCTAATGTCTTATCACCCTCATCTTATCAACCGATTGTGGCCACCGTGATTGGCAAATTTTGCAACACCAGTGCAACCAGCGACCTGACTGGCGTCACAGCCAATATTGGCGACTATACCAGCGGCACACCAGGCATCTATCCCGTCAAAAGCAATGTCACCATTGGCAGTACAACTTACGATGGTGATTACAGCTTCACCCATCTAGGCGGTAAGGCCGATGCCACTCGCTTCATTGGCGATCTAGCCCCTGGCGAATGTAATTATCAGTACTGGTCATTTGAATACCCCAAAACCGCCACATCCGGCGCCGCTACCATTCCTGCCTGGGGTAATTCCGTCAAACCGGATGACGATCTTTCCCTCGATTTCGATATCTGGGCCTCCGGTTACAATACCGGTACAACCGCTACCGACACCACCCCCCAATCTCATACAATGACCATGCGCAACGAAATTTCAGCCATGGCTAACAAAATCAAGCCCAACGGCAACCCCGGCGGCGTTTGGTTCAACACCGACACCAGTTCTATCAACCCTGGCGACACCATTACCACCAACGGCATTTTGTACCGTCTGGGCAACATCAATCAGGGCTTTGATAACAATAACGATGGCGTTCCCGATTACAACGCCTGGCTGCAGCCCTTTGGCAATCCTTCTTACGATCCAAGCTGCTTCCGTCTTATTTCCTCCACCGGCGTTCTCACAGTTACCCGCAGCAGCGGCAACGCCGATATGGTCATCCCTTTTACTGATCAGCTCTACTTCACCGACCTCCCCTCTGACAACACCAATGTCGTCGGTGAGGTTTTCTATGAATTCCTGTCGTTAGGCGGCCCCTGCTCTATTCCAATTTCGCCTTACCAGGAAGTTGCCTCTGGCTCTGACAACGAAAAATTTAACGGCGATTACGGCACGGGCATTCCGCCGATCGTCAGCTTTGCGCCTGAAGTAGAAATTACAAAATCAGCTCCTGGCACAGCTAACGAAAGCACAACCGTTACCTATTCTTTAGGTTTTGTCAATAACTCAGCCACTACCGCAGCCGGTCTTACATTATCCAGCGGCGGCAGTGTAGATGCCGGTTTGATGATTAGCGACACGATTCCGGCAGGCCTGGTCTATGTAGCCGGTTCAGCCGCAGCAAACAACACCATCCCCACTGGCAACAGCGTAACTATCCGCTATTACGATACAGTTGCCAGCAATTGGACGACAACTGAACCAACAGCGGCCAATGTCGGCGCCATCCAATGGTGGCTAAACGAGCCGTTAGCAGTCAATGGCAGCGGCAATAACGCCGGTACGGCAACCTTCCAGGCGGCCATCCCGGCCACGTATATTTCGGGTGGGGGTGATCCTTTTATTGAAAACTGCGCCACTGGCGGTTTTGGCGACGGCGACCCATTCGCTGAATCTTGCGCCACCACGATGGTTAACGGAACCAACAGCATCGGCGACTATGTTTGGGCTGATGCAGACGCCGACGGCGCGCAAGATGGTTCTGAAACCGGCATCAACGGCGTAACCGTTTGGCTCTACTGGGATGAAAATGGCAACGGTGTTTTAGATGACGACGAAATGCTCGTTGATACTACAACAACTTTAACCAACGGCTTTGACGGGTATTACGAATTCACTGGCCTTCCCAGCGGCAACTACATCGTCAAAGCGGACGGAACCGACAGTGATATTCCCACCGGCTACAACCACACTACACCTAAAGAAATAGCCGTCACCGGCCTATCAGGTGGCACAAGTGGTGTACTGACCGTAGCCACGGCCGATTTCGGCTTTGGCCCTATCCTGAATCTGACCAAATCGCTCACCAATGGCCAGTACGATGGTGTTAATAACGATAATCTCTACGAAGGGCAGTTGGCCAAGTACCGCATCAACGTCATCAACACCCGACCTGGTTCTGGGACAAGCAATAGTTGCGAATATGTTATTCCATCCGGGCTGAGCCAAAACACGGGTTCTGGCGGTACAACCTGGGCCTCTGCGGCCGATGTACAGGGTTTAACCGATAATACTTATGCCATTGCCACTGTTGCCAGTCAGCCGCAAGTCATGGAGGCGCGACAGTATACCAGCGCCAGCTATGGCCCAATCAGTAACGTGAAACTTGTCTTGTATGCCAAAGAAATAACCAATTTAGCATCTGGCGATACATTATCGGTTAATGTGTTAAAAGGAGGCACATCCGTATTAGTTGGCGGTACCGCAAAGGCCTACACTGGTGGTATTGATTTCACGGGGGCAGCTGGTACGGTATACACACTAGAAATTAATACGTGGGGGCAAGCCTGGAACTGGAGCGACTTTTCTGCTGCCGCCGCTAACCCGGTCAACATTCAATTCAGCGCCAGCAAAGGCGGCGGAACCGGCGGCGCTCAAATTGGTTTGGATGCGGCCGTGTTTGTTGTGACTACAACGGAAACGTGCGGCGGCGCAGAGGATACGTTGAACCCTGTCCCCGTTACCGACACCTACAATCCGGCCGAACTGGAATTCGTGTCCGCCAGCCCGGCTGTTTCCTCCCAAACGCCTGCCGGAACGCTTACATGGAACAATGTGGGGCCGCTAGAAGCAGGCGAAACGCAGCAAATCGAGGTCGTTTTCAAAGTATCGGCGACTGGCGGTGTTGTCAATAACGCCGCTGCCAGTACGACTGCAAAATATCTGGACGGCCGTCCCGCCAACGATGCTTCCGATAACGTCAACGCCGACATTTTACCTGCTCACACCATCGGCGATTACGTCTGGTTCGACGCCGACGGCGCAGGCGACCAGGATGCCGGTGAACCCGGATTGGCCGGTGTTTTAGTTGAGCTTTATCTGACGGGCAACACCACTATTTTCTATAACGGTCAAACCTATGGTCAGAATGCCTTGATTGCCACAACCACAACCGATGCCAACGGCCGTTATCTGTTTGAAGGCATTCCTGGCAGCCTGAGTACCCATGATTATGAGGTGCGCGTCAATGAAGCCAGCAGCCCCATCTTAACAAACTTAACCCTCTCCGCTGGCAGCAGCGACCCCTATGGTATTGCCAACTTAAGTGGCGACATTACCACGGCCGATTTCGGCTACACAAGCGCCAACAGCATCGTCTACGGCTCCATCTGGCATGACAAAGATGCCAACGCCGACGATCCAGCGATTGACACCAACGAAAACTATATCGCAGGCGTCACAGTGGAGCTTTGCGCGGATGCGGCTGGAACTTCCTGTACCGCCACAACCACGACCGATGAGAACGGCCGTTACCAATTCACCGATGTTGCCAATGGTACTTACTACGTCGTCGTCACAGCTCCTGGCAAACAAGTGGCCGAACCAACCGGCGAAAACAACAAAGCCGTCTGCGGAACCTGCAACGACGCCTCCCCTGCCATCGTCGTCAACAGCGGCACAGACAAAATTTACGGTGGCTACGACTTCGGTTACACTGGCGCAAACATTGGCGACACCCTTTACGTGGACTGGAATGGCAACGGCAGCCAAGATACCGGTGAAGAAGGTATCCCCAATATCAATGTTTACCTCTATCAAGACCTCAACGGTGATGGGGTTGTGGATGCGGAAGATGCATTACTGGAAACGGCCGTTACCAACGCCAGCGGCATTTACACCTTCACCAATTACACGGCCGGGAAATATCTCGTCATCGCCGACACCGGCGACCCGGACTTCCCCGGCAGTTATACACAAACAGCCGATCCCGATGCCACGCTCAATAACAAACACAGCCTCACCACCAATGGCATTGCTAATGTTGATACCGTAGATTTTGGTTACCAACCACAAGGCACAAGCTCCATTGGCGATCTGGTCTGGGCTGATTTGGATGGTGACGGCGTGAAAAGCGACCGCGAAACAGGCATCGAAAACGCAGCCGTCACCCTGTATCAAGATCAAAACGGCGACGGTAACATTGATGCTGAAGACGCAGTTGTTGCCACGACAACGACTGATGCCAACGGCGCCTATCTGTTCAGCAATCTGGCCGCTGGCAACTACATTGTCGGCATTGATGACGCCAACTTCAACGCGGGCCAGCCTCTGGTTAATTTGAGCCACACCAATGGCACACAAAACAACCGGCACAAGGTCGCCCTCGCCGCTAGTCAGGATTATGATCTGGCCGATTTTGGCTACGCTAACAGCGCCATCGGCGACCTCATCTGGCAAGACAACGACGGCGACGGCATGCGCGATCCTGGCGAACCAGGCATCAATGGCGTCACCGTGAACCTGTATGAAGATACCAATAACAATGGCATTCTGGATGCAAGTGAAGAAGTGACGGCGGTGCGAACGGCTGTTACTGCCAACGACGATCAAGGCAACCCCGGCCACTACTACTTTGGCAGCCTGCCCGCAGGCAACTATGTCGTCAAAGTAGACACAACCAGCCCTGCGCTCGCCAATCATACCCTGACTGGCGACCCCGATTCGTACAACACGACAGACCCGAT
>JBNKZT010000084.1:0-19242 GCA_050301775.1 Promineifilaceae bacterium (SeqCode) | reverse complement strand
TTCCGCATTCCGCATTCCGCATTCCGCATTCCGCATTCCGCATTCCGCATTCCGCATTCCGCATTCCGCATTCCGCAGAGGATATGTCAGGTTGTAACGGCCGTCAATAATTCCTATTTCCCGTTGCCAAATCAAAAAAGGACTTGTAAACTCTCTAAACCAAACTGTTGTCATTAGGGGGTATTCATTTATGAGCACATCCAAGTCTAAAATTCCAACACTACGGCAGATGGTAAGTGGGGTAACGGCCGTACTCATCCTCATCAGCCTCATCAGCACCGGGTGCAGTGCGCCAGCCGGGCCGACCAACAACAGCCTGCCCACCCAAATGCCCACGGCGGCCGTCGCTGCCAGCGTGCCCACCCTCACACCAACACCCGTGCCCACACCTGAACCGGCCAGCGTCAACCTCATTTCGCCTGTTGACGGCAACCGGGTGAACCTTGGCCAATCCGTTAACCTTGTCGTTTCGGCCAGCGATCCCAACGGCATCCGTCTCATCAACCTCACCTCCAATGGGCAGGGCATTGGCCTGCTGCAAGGGTCAGATCGAACAACATTGGAACTCGATCAAACCTGGACGCCGGAATATGCCGGCACACATGAAATCACCGCCATCCTCACTAATCGTGCCGGGGAAACGATAGCCACCGAACCCATCCAAATCAAAGTGATTGATCAGGACGTGCTGGCCCGCAATGCCCCTATCTGGGGAAAAGTCGAAGCCAACGTCATTGATTTGCGCAATCTGGCCCCACTGGAGCCGGTCGAGCCGACTCTGCTCTCCCAAACCGAACTGCGGCAGCGCCTCACCTCCAATTATTTTTACACCGAGGCCGAGGCCAACCGCGACGCCCTCATTTTGTATGCTTTTGATTTTGTCACCCGCGATTATGATTTGTACAGTCTCTCCCGTCGTTTTTTGGGCGAAAATATCGCCGGTTTTTACGATCCTGAAAGTAAAGAGTTCGTCGTCGTCAGTGGTGATGATGAGACCAACGCTCTGGAGCAGTGGACTTACGCCCACGAATTCATGCACGCTCTGCAAGACCAGCATTTCCAGTTGGGCTTGATCACCGATGCCACCGCCGGTTTTGAAGGCGACATGGCGCTGCGCGCTTTGGCCGAAGGGGAAGCGGAACTGGTGCAGGATTTTTATCTGGACTGGGGCTACTTCAGCGAGGCAGATCAGATCGAAATGTTCAATGAATCGAATAAATTATATGGTTTTGCCTTTGTTTCCAACCCCGGCTACTTTCCCCATGCCCTGACAAACGCCTTCATTTTCCCCTACACCACTGGCCACGATTTTGCCGCGGCGCTTTTTGCCCGCAATGGTCGGGATGGTTTGAACGCTGCCTGGGAAAATCTGCCGCAGTCAACCGAGCAAATCATCCATCCTGACCGCTATTTTGCCGGCGATACACCGCAAATTATGACCCTACCGCCACTTACGGATACGCTGGGCACTGGCTGGGCACTGGCCGAAGAGGCGGTGCTGGGCGAATTTTACTTGCGGGAATATTTGATTCAACAGTTGGACGGCGGCACTGTGGATACGGCCGCTACCGGTTGGGGCGGCGACCGGTATGCTGTTTACTGGCATGAGGAATCGGATGATTTGGTGTTGGTTTTGCGCACAGCCTGGGATTCGGGCAGCGATGCCGACCAGTTTATGGCTGCCTACACACGTTACATCGATGCCCGCTACGGTCCCATCGGGCAGGTGCAGGCGGATGGCGGCACGTGCTGGGCATCGGTTAAAGCAACTTGTGTGTATGCTGCCGGAGGTGAAGTGTTGGTGGTACGCGCGCCGGATGTGGGTACGGCCGTCACCATCGCCACACTCATTAATGAAGGGTAAAATCCACAGATTGCGCAGACGAGTGAGGTGAAAATGACAAAAGCAACACGTCCCAAAATGAAGGATTACGGCGTTCACGAAGGGAATGAAGGGCTGCTGACCTGGGAGTTTGTCGATGAACAAATGACCAAATCGCGTAATTATTGGATTTGCACAACTCGGCCCAACGGCCGTCCCCATGCCGCACCGGTGTGGGGTGTCTGGTTAGACGGCAATCTCTATTTCGGCACCAGCCCCAACGCGCGCAAGGCCCGCAATTTGGACGCCAATCCGGCGATTGTTGTGCATCTGGAAAGTGGCGATGATGTGGTGATTTTGGAGGGAACGGCCGTTAAACTAACTGAAATGACCCCGCAGCTATACGAAGCGTTTGGCGCAGCCTACGCCGCCAAATACAACGGCTTCAAACCCAACTCCCCCTCAGAAACAGAGCCGATTTACACGATGCAAATTCAAACCGCTATGGCCTGGCTGGAAACCGACTTCCCGCGCACGGCTACACGATGGGAGTTTGATTAACCTGATTCTACCGAATTTTGTTGTTCGTAGGGGAGGGACGGCGCGACATGGTCTTTTTAGGAACACAGATCCTTATCTCCGCGCCGTCTCGCCCCACATCAGCCGCAAATTGGGGCGAGATGACCGGGAGACAACGCCATTTGCTCGGCCAAGATGCGTCCCGGTCATCCCGCCCCTACCAAAAAACGCAAAACTACAACATCCGTTAGAACTAGTGCAGTTTGGCGCAAATAAACCCACAGTTACGCTGCCGGCCATGCCAAACTGCTTAAGTGTTTCGCGGTATCTGTGATTTGTAGGTTTATTTACGCCGCGAAACACTAGCGATTAACTTATGCGGCTTTTTCTAAAACGTTCAACACCTGCACGGCCGTTTCCCGCCACGTAAATCGCCGCACATTCTCCAGGCCAGCCAGCGCCAACTGATGCCGCAGCAGTGGATCATGAACCAGCCGCTGAATCGCCACCGTGATTGCCTCAGTATCTTCCGGATTGACCAACAGCGCCGCCTCACCGGCCACTTCCGGCAGCGAACTGCTGTTGGCGCACAACACCGGCACGCCGCACGCCTGCGCCTCCAACACCGGAAACCCAAACCCCTCATGCAGCGACGGATACAACAGCGCCGTCGCCCCGGATAGCAGCGCCGCTTTATCGTCATCGTCAATGAAGCCGGGCGTGACGATTGATGATTGATGATTGGTGACTGATGATTGATTGTTAACTTCTGCCAAAATTGGTTCAGCCAGCCAGCCCTGTTTGCCGGCCAAAACGAGTTGATGGGGCACTTTGGCCGCGGCGTAAGCCTGGATGAGGCGCACCAGGTTTTTGCGCGGCTGCAAGGTGCTGAGGAAGAGCAGATAGGGGGGCGTGATCCCGTATTTTTGCAGAACGGCCGTTATTTGTTCCCGGTTGGACAACGGCCGTAACTCCGGATCAATGCCCGGATAAACCACATCAATCTTGTCCGGTGACACCTCATCAAAACGGATCAGGTCGTTTTTTGTGGCCTGGGAATCGGCAATAATGCGGCGGGCGGTACGGCCGTTATGCCGGGTGCTCCAACGCAAATAAGACAACTGTCGTGGCGGATGGGCTTCCGGGAAATAATGGTAGCCGAGGTCATGCACCGTCGCCACGCTGAGGCCGCGATAGGTGTAGGGGATAACATGCGCCGGTGTAAAAAATACATCTGGTGGCTGTCGCCGTAACTCCCGGGCCAGACGCAGGTGCGTCCACAATCGGGGGAAAGGGATCACAACATGTTCAGCCAAATCACCTTCCGGGAAAAGGTCAGACGGGGGTGGCTGGTTAAAATAAAGCCGGAGTTGATGGCCGTGCTGGGCAGCAAAAGGAATGAGAGCCTGAATCAGAAAATAAGCGTACGCTTCTGTGCCGGTGCGCTGCCGGGTTACAGCCCGGCTGGCATCTATCCCAATAATCATAATGCGCTCCCCTGATTACTTTGGCTAAAAAACCTACAAATTATCTGCTGCAAAAACCGGCGTCTCGCGGCGTTCATCTATGTCCTGGTAATAAACGAAGATCATCACCCATGGAAATGACATACTTGATAACGAATGTTCGGCCATTTACTCAAGACCATGCCCCCACTTTGGGAGCTGGCCGACTGCTTCATGGTGGGTACGCGTTCTATTATAGTAAACTCTCACCATATAAACAGGGTTATTTTAGAATCGCCTGCACCGTGCCAAAACGCCATAACCAACTTCGCGGCTGAAAATGATGAAGTGTGTGATCCCGAAAGCCGAAAAGGTGATGCCCGGCGCAGATTCGGCACGGGCGGTATCTCTGGTAGAATTAGGTAGTGTGGTGGTGACGGCCGTATCTGCCGCCCGTCGCTTCGCCCAAACCGGCGTCAATCTATTGGCAAAAATGGATCGTTTCCTAAATCATTATGCTACAACACAAAGGTAAAATCGGACTCGTTTTACTCGGTATCGCCATCATCTCGGCATTGGTTATTCCCGGCCTGCCGGGCGCGCTGGTGGCTACCCTATTCATGATCATGGCCCTGTCGCTGTACACCATCCCCGATCCCACACGACTCGGCGAAGGCAGCGGCCGTACCGACCCCCAGGCCAAACGTATCGCCGACACCATGATGGGCATCGGGCTGGGCTTAATGGGTTCCGTGCTGCTCATTTTCTTGCCTCGCCAATTTTCATGGGTTGTAATTGGAATTGTGGCCGTAGCCGCATTGGTGTACTGGCTTCGACTAAAGAAATAAAGGCTCTTTGAGTTTTTATGGGGTAAGGATTCGGGAATTGGAATTCCCGATACGACCACCCCGCCCACACAATTCCTCAAAGAACCCCTTTTTCGTGTCTTTTGTGTCGAAAATGCGACTATACAGGATGTTGCCTGAGCTTATAGGCAACGCGGGCTTTGACAAGCTCAGGCCACGAAAGGTTGTAAATTTCAAATTACGGAAACTGAAATAATGATGATGGAAGGAAAAATTTGCTTGATAACGGGCGGTAATGCAGGGATTGGTCTGGCTACGGCCGTTGGTCTGGCTCGGCTGAAAGCGCAGGTTGTGATTGTCAGCCGGGACAGGAATCGAGGGGAAACGGCCGTTCGCCAAATCAAACAAGCCGCCAGCAGTACCGCCGTTGATTGTCTCGTCGCCGACTTATCCTCCCTGGCCCAAATCCGCCAGCTTGCCGCCGAGTTTAAGCAGCAGTATGCCCGGTTGGATGTTCTCATCAACAACGCCGGCATCGTGCCGCGCACGCGCCAGGTATCAGAAGACGGTTTTGAGATGCAGTTCGCCGTTAATCATCTGGCCATCTTTTTGCTGACGAACCTGCTGCTAGACCTGTTAAAGGCCAGCGCGCCAGCGCGCATCGTCACCGTCGCCTCAATGGTACACGACTGGGCCAGACTTAACTTTGACGATATGCAAAATGAACGCGGCTACAACCCCACCGGCGTCTACGGCCAGACCAAGTTAATGAACGTGTTGTTCACCTACGAACTGGCGCGGCGATTGGCCGGAACGGCCGTCACGGCCAACTGCCTGCATCCCGGCGTCATTCCCACCAACTTGAATGCCGCTTACATGGGCTACGCCCAGAGCACAGCATCTATGGACCAACTGATGCGCGGCGCACAAACTTCGATTTATCTAGCCTCATCGCCGGATGTGGCCGGTGTGACCGGGCAGTATTTTGTCAACCAACAGCCCCAACGCAGTTCTGCCGTCAGCTACGACGAAGCAACTGCCCGCAAATTGTGGCAAATCAGTGCCGCCATGACCGGGCTAGACGAATGACAACGCATCCCGACGCAGTTCGTTGGAACCAGCGCTATTCAGAAGATAGCTGTAACTGGCAGGAGAGCCGGCCGCGCCGTCTGCTAGTGGAATTTGCTCATTTGCTGCCAGACAGGGGATTGGCGTTGGATGCGGCCGCCGGGGTAGCTTTGCACGGCCTGTTCCTGACCGAACACGGGTTACACGTGATCGCCCTGGACGTCTCGGAAGTTGGGCTGCGGCTGGCACAGGAGTCGGCGAAAAAACGAGGGCTGTGGTTGGAAACGGCCGTATTCGATCTCGCCCAACCCTGGTTACCGGCCAACTATTTCGACGTCATCGTCAACTTTCGATTTTTGGAACGGGCAACCTTCCCCGTTTACCGGCGGGCGCTCAAACCCGGCGGTCTGCTGTTCTTTGAAACCTTTGTCAAAATTGATCCGCTGGGCAATTACCCCGACCATTACCTCAATCCGGGTGAACTGCGGGCGGCGTTTGCTCACTTCACTATCATTCATCACGGACAAACAGAGATTCTGGACGGCCAATCGCGGCTGGTAAAAATGACTGAGCATCTCGTTGCCCGGAAAGGATAAATCGAATACGCCGAGGTCTGCCGAAAAGCGTCCTGTCGGACAGTTGGTAAGAATGAGAACGGCCGTTTACCACATGAGCGCTATCCATATGGCTAAACGCTTTATCTGGACAGCATCCATCATTTATCTCCCTAATTATCCTGCGCCACAGAAATAATCACTTTGCCGCGAGCGTGTCCTTGTTCAAGGTAGCGAATCGCTTCGGCCGTTTCACTTAACGGGTAACGTCTATCAATAATCGGGACGATATTACCGGCTTCAAGCAGCTCCTTAATAAAAACAAGATCCGACTGAACTGATTTTGCCGTCGCCATCAGCCCAATTTTCTTATCGCTGGTTTTTGACACCCAGGCACCCAAGATAATCACCTGGAACAATCGAGACAGGGTTGTAAATCCGGCCACGACACAAGTTCCCTGGGGCGTTAAAGCACGCTTTGATGCTGCAACCGAAAGATTTCCCACGGCATCATAAATCAGGTCATAACGCTGCCCGTTTTTGCTGAAATCTTCTCGCGTGTAATCAATAACGTGGTCTGCCCCAATCGAACGCACCATGTCCAAATTGCGCGTGCTGCACACGCCGGTGACTTCAGCGCCGAACGATTTAGCAAGCTGCACGGCAAACGACCCCACTCCACCAGAGGCACCATTAATCAAAACCTTTTGCCCCTGCTGAATCTTGCCTGTGTCTCGCAGCCCTTGCAAAGCGGTGAAGGCTACGACGGGAACGGCCGTTGCTTGCTCAAATGATAAATTAGCCGGTTTCAACACCAATACCTTTTCCGGCGCGCACACATACTCAGCAAAACCGCCCGAGAAGACGTCCCCGAAAACCGCATCACCCGGCTGAAACTGCGTCACGTTTCTGCCCACCGCTTCAACTTGCCCCGCGATGTCCGCACCGAGAAAAATGTTTTTTGGTTTAAAGAACCCATCCGTTAAACGGACCAGAAACGGTGCGCCTCGCATCCGATGCCAGTCAAGTGGATTAGCGGCGGCCGCATGAACCTTTACCAGAACTTCATCATCCTTCGGGATAGGTTTTTCCACCTCTTTAAATTCAAGAACATCAGGCGACCCATATTTCTCATAAACAATTGCTTTCATAATTTATTCTCCTGTATGACTATTGCGAAACTTTGTTATAAATGACCGGCATTTGCCCCTTCCACTTCTGCCATATGCCATCTTCGGTAATCAAGTCAGCCATAAAGTGCCCAACATTGATTCGACTGGTTTTACCCGGATCAAAAACAGCGCTGCGAATGGGTGACGGATGCACTTCATAGGCGGTGACTTCATCCTCATTGGTTAAACCATCTGGCCGAACCGCAGTCCACTCAATCAGCTCATCGTTTTGACCAATCTTACTTCTCAGATAGTCCGCAGCCTGTTCATTATCCGCTTGAGGTGGCAATAAAAGACGAAGCAATCCTAAAACACTTTTCTGGGCAAATGAAATCGATTCATTGAGATCACGATTGCGATTTCCGGTCGTGTTCATAAGCACAAATTTCGTCTGCCCTTCGGGCTTGTTTGTCTTGATGGCATGACACAATCGGCGTGTCGCATCGGTTACGAGTCTGCGCGGATGGCCAAACAGACCCTTAAAAGTGATGTTGTGCCCTAGACATGACGCCACCGCATCGCACCCTTTAACATGCTGAGCTAACTCGGCATCACTTAAATCCAAGACACTGGCCTGAATCACAGACAGGTTGTCATGATTCCTCATGGCTGTGGGCAATTTGTCTGGTGATCGCACAATCACCTTCACAAATTGTCCACGATTAAGTAGTTCTTCTGTGAGCAACCGACCCGTTGCTCCACTTGCTCCCACAATAAGAATGTTCATTTATATTTTTCTCCATTCAATTCAACTAATTTTGGCAGATTCAAGCGCACTTTTTTCCCACTGTTCGACATTGACACCCTTAATCAAAAGCCACAGCGTAAGTCCAAATTCCGCAATAAAACCCAGCGGGTAACTGACGTAAGTTACGGCCGTATACCCCGGGAAAAGGAAAAACTGAAGAAAAGTTGTCAGCCAGGCAACACAATGAACCATCAAGATGACGCCCAAAATCCTGGGAAGGAAGCCCGACTTGAAAACTAAATAACCAAGCGGAAAGAGCCAGGCACCATAAAATATTTGGGCGATCATAAACCCATTTTTGTGTAAATTGAGAAATAACATCGCCAGAGCTTGCAGTTGATCGGCTTGGAATACGTTTAAGTAATCAGCACCACTCAACAGCACCAGGGTAGCAAATTGATTAAGCGTATTCATACACTGTACAGCAACTCCACCCAGATTTAATAACACGAACAGGAAAGCGAGGTTTTTATTAACCGGTTTTAATAACACGTATAAAGCCCAGGCCAACAAAAGAAATAACACACCACCGAGTAAATCACTTATAAAACTGATACGGAATTGCCACTCAGAAGTCATAATATTGTGGACTGTTGCTGCAACATCTCCGAATACAATAAGTTTAGCGTTAACACCTGATACAAAGATCGTAGTTGCTATATAAATGAGATACAGGAAGCCGGCAATTCTTGCGGTTTTATTTGGATTTGTTTTTTCTTTCGTATTCATCGTTTGTTTTCCTTTATTGCTTTGTTTGTTGCTTTGTTTGATAACCCTTTTTTGCGGTATTGAGCTTTTAGTTGTTTGTGATAATTACCACATTACGCCAGTTCCAAGCAAACCACACAATGAGTGCTGTAGATGCAATTTCGATAATGCTGAAAAATATGTAATACATTGTTGGCGGCGATCCGACGAATAGTGTGGCGATTTGAACGACAGTGGTAATTGTGCCGGCGATGATGTTTGCCCGGCGATTCGCTCTATACTTCAACACTCTGGACAGGAGCACCATAGAGATTGAAATCTCCATTAATATTCCGGCTGCCAACAAGAATCCTTGCGTTATTTCCACACTGCCGACGCTTCCGCTCAAATATTGCTTTAGTAACTCAGCATCCATTAATGACAAAACGTCGCAATATAGATAATTTAACACGACAAATATCCATATTGTTGAAAGTAGTATTTTCTTATCCATTGTGGTGGTCTGTTTGTTTGTATCCATTTTATTTCCCTTTTTTTGATCGATTTTGATGAGTTTCATTGAACTGGACTTGACGGTTTGCTTTCAGTCGCTTCTGCTTGACCAGATTCAACGCGAATGACTGAGAGTAATGGCATACCTAAATCACGTATTTTTCTTAGCACTCCATACAGCGCAGCCTGATCGACCACTGGTCCGGTTAAAATTGTCTCGCCATTGTTGGCCAGCATGATGGTCAAGCCATCAAACCAGTCAGTCCAGTGGTTTTCAAGGTGGCCCTTAAGACGAATTTCGTAAAGGCCGGATTCGTCACAGTTCTCAGTTAATATGCCTGTTTCATTCATACTGTGCATAGAATACCGGCTGAGGTGATGAGCCGTCATCATCAGATGTGATGATTTGTTTGATGGGTGGAAATAAAAAAAAGTCCTGGCAGGTGGGCAACGTTTACCTGTCGGGACGGAGGTTGAGATTGGCGTGTACTTATTAATGCAAATGGAGTTCTTCTGCGCGGCGGACGGCTGCGCGCCTGTTGTTGACGCCAAGTTTGCTGTAGATGTTTCTCGTGTGGGTACGCATGGTGCTCAGAGAAATCACCAATTCGCGGGCAATTTCCGGGCCGGTCAATTCGGTAGTGAGCAGTTGCAGTACCTCAAGCTCCCGTTCACTCAATGGTTCTAGCAACAATTGAGCAGGAGACGGAGCAGATTGGTCTGCGCTTCCCTGCTCTGCGACCGGAAATGCAGCCAATAGCTTGCGCGTGTAATCTGACATCGCCCCTTCTACGGCCGTTTTGGACAACAGCGCCGCCATCGGCCGCCCTTCATCCACAAAAAGCCGGATGAAGCCGCCCGGTTCAGCCATCGTGAGTGCGGTTGTTAACTGCTGCACAGCCTCATCCATTGCTCCCTGTGCTTGATAAGCCAACGCCTGCAGCACCATCACCTTGAGCTGCTCATCCGCCCAGGCTTTGGCCTCCACCTGCTGACGCCACGATGCCAACACCGCCAATGCTGCGGACATATCACCCTGAGCCAGAAGGACGCGGGCCTGGCTGAGGGGCAGATCATGTGCCTGCACCAGTTGAGCGGCTGCCGCTATGTTGCCCTGCTGTAGCAAAGCACGCACCTGGGCAGCGGCAATTTTAGGCATTAGATTAATGAAGTGTCGCGCACGCCCAAACTGTTCAGCCTCAGCCAACGATGCAGCCGCCCCAGCCACATCGCCTTGGGCAAGTTTCAGGCGGGCAAAGAACACCTGGCAGGAACCAAAGGTATCGGTACTCTCTATCTGCTGTGCCAGCGCCAAACTCTGCTGCCCATACTGCTGAGCGGTGTCCAGGTCATTCCATTCGTAAAAAAGTCGCGCCAACCCGAGATAAGCTTCACAGGTAATTGGTTGTGAATCATCTACCACTTGTAGAACACGCCGGTAGGTCTTGGCAGCCAAATAGAGCTGATTTTCTGCTTCCTGAATGGTACCCAGTCCCGTCCTGGCGGCGATGTTGATGATGAAATGCCCAATCGCTTCGCTGCTGGCGATGGCTTCGCTATAGGCTTGACTGGCGGCAGGCCGGTTGCCCTGGAGCTGATAGGCAAATCCCAGCGTCCAGGTAGTGGCGGTGCGCACTGCCAGGTTGTCGGGGTGCAGAAATTCCAGGGCGCGGTGTGATTGGGCAATAATGGTGTCAACCTGATACTGACCAACCGCCATGGTGGCCCGTATGGAGGCAATATGCCCGATAAGGTCTCGAGACGTGTCGTCTAGTTCGGTCTGTTCCAACACGGATTCGGCCGCCTGTAATTTCTGTTCGACCCCGGCAGTTTTGCCGACAAAGAGCAATGCCGAGGCATACAGCACCCACAGCGAAGGTCTGGCATCGAGAACGGCCGTTTCCAGCGACTCCAGCCAGCTAAACACAGGCACGACCGCCCCGCGAAAGAGCAAGGGCATCCCTTTGCCTTCAACCAGACGTGTGGCACGGTCAATGTCATTGGCGGCAACCGCATGTTGAAACGCTTCAATTTCCAGGCCATTCTCCTCATACCAGATACTGGCCCGACGATGCAATTCGGCCCCCGACTCCCCAATTGCCGGGAATGTTTGCAGCAATTGCTGCCGCAGCAACTCAGCAAAAAGATGGTGATAGCGATACCAACGCCGCTCGTCGTCTAAGGGCACGATGAACAGGTTGATTTGTTCCAGGTAGGCCAGGGTTTTTTGCCCAGAAACGGCGGCGTCGCGTATCACTGCATCACAAAGAGGGCCGCACAATCGGTCGAGGATGGATGTGTGCAGCAGGAAACGCTGAATGCTTTCGGGCTGCTGCAGCAGCACTTCTTCCACCAGATAGTCCAGCACAAACCGGTGGCTGCCGGTAAACGATTGGATGAAACGGGCAGCGTCGTCTCGCTGACCCGGCCTGGAAAGCTGCCCTTGCAGCGCCAGAGCGGCCAATTGCAAACCCGCAATCCAGCCTTCAGTGCGAGTTTCCAGAGCAGTGATTTCTGCTGCTAAAAGGTTTAGGCCCATCGCCTCATTGAGAAAGGCGGCTGCTTCGGCGGGAGTAAAACGCAGGTCGGCGGCACGCAGTTCAGTCAGATGACCGCGGACACGGTACCGGGGCAGGGGTAGAATTGGGTCTTCGCGGGTGGTGATGACTAGATGCATCTGTGATGGCAGATGATCGAGCAGAAAAGCAAGCACCTGATCAATGGGCGGGGCATCCAGCACGTGGTAATCATCGAGGACGAGGATGAAATGATCTGAAATGGTGGTGATTTCATTGAGCAGAGTCGTCAGAATCGCTTCGGTGGGCGGTGGTTTCGGGGATTGCAGCGCAGTCAACACCCCTTTGCCCAGGGTCGGCGTATTTCCTTCGATTCTGTTTAGGGCAAGCGTTTGCAAAGCGGTGACGAGGTAAGTCAGAAAGCGAGTGGGGTCGTTATCCCCTTCGTCCAGCGATAGCCAGGCAGTCAGCAGCTGACTGTTGGCGATCCATTCACCGACCACTGTGGTTTTACCAAAGCCGGCGGGGGCAGAGATGAGAGTTAGTTTACGGTGCAGACCCTCATTCAGCCGCTCGATCAGGCGGGGTCGAAGGACAAGTTTAGGCCGAGGTGAAGGAATATAAAGTTTAGTGGCCAAAATTGGTGTAGACATAGATCAATTATATAACACACATATTCTCGCCCCCCAACCTACTTGCAGCAAACACATCATCGCCTGGCTGAAATTGTTTTACATTTCTGCCAAACGTTTCAACCTGCCAGCCTATATCAGCCAAGAGAATGCCGTTGATTTTTAAGGCTTCAGCAGCATTTCCAATTCGATTTCGTCGCGCAGGGGAATGCCATCCAGTCCCATGAGAGGAATTTGTGGTTTGATCTGGCGTGATTGTTCCAGGGCGTTGGGGTGAACGGCCGTAATCCGAAATCCCCGCTTCTGATAAAAACCCAAAGCCGGCAAGTTATCATTCGTCGTAATCAGCCAGAGGCGGCGACAGTCAGCCGCGACAGCCACTTCGCGCACCGCCGCTATCAATGCCGACCCAACACCGATCCCTTCTACTTCACTGTCCAGCGTCACCAATTCACAAGCCCCGTCGGCCAGGTTGTAAGTGGCCAGGCCAATCATGCGTTCATGATGACAGGCAAAAAAGCCGGGCAATGCCGCAGCATCATGCAGCTTGCCGCGTGAAACGACCAGCCGGCTCTCCCATCGGCGTTCTAAAAAGCTGCCAATCCGCTGCGGATCAATTTCAGCGACGGATCGAATATCAAATGATTCCATATACTCTCTACAATTTTGCGGCATCGCAGCCGTTTGCTATCATAAATTCATGACATTTCCACGCTTATCCCCCAGTTTCGCAGAAATGATTTTACGTCGTCTGGACGTTCAGGCTGCCCCACCCACTTTATCCTTCCTGGAGACATTGGTCAACGCCTACATTCGTACCGTGCCCTGGGAGACGGCTTTTCGCATTGTCAAACGAGCCAGAACAGAGGAAACTGCCGTTTGCCCACGCTGGCCGGAAGAATTCTGGACCGATAACCTGGAGCGAGGCGGTGGCGGCACCTGCTTTGAAAGCAACTACGCCTTTTTCAGCCTGCTGCAAGCGCTGGGATACGAAGGCTACCTGACCATCAACAACATGGGCGATTCGATTGGCTGCCATGCGGCCATCATCATCTTGATAGGCGTTCAAAAGTGGCTGGTGGATGCCGGATTCCCGCTTTACGCGCCGCTGCCAGTTAGCCCGCACGGCGTCATCCACCGCGCAACCCAATTTATGCACTACACCGTCCACCCCGATGGCCTCGACATCTACCAAATCGAACAGCACCCCCATCCCAATCGCAACGCCTTCACGCTGATCGATCGGCCGGTGACGGATGAGGTTTACCGGGCGGCAACCACAGCCGATTATGGCCCTGACGGTTTTTTTCTAGATCGGATCGTCATCAACAAAGTTGTGGCGGAAGAAACCTGGCGCTTTAATTCCGGCGAAGAACCGTGGCGGCTAAACCGGTTTGTCAACGGGTTACGAACGGATGTGGCTTTGAATGGAGATGTGGCAACGGCCGTTGCCCATCATTTTGCCATGGACGAATTAATCGTTCAGGCCGCGTTTCAAGCATTATCGATCTAAATTAAGCTCCCACAGCAATTGCGCGTAAGGCCACACCAAACAGAAAAAGCGTCGTAAAGCCCAATACCCACTGCGCCTGCACCGAATCATCCCCTTTAAGCCAGACAAAATACACAAACGGCATAAACACCAGGGCAAAAGACCCATACAAAATGTGCATCGTCGGCCGCCCCAAACCAGGCAGGAAACCGCCCACCCACAAAAGGACGCCTAACACCCCCTGCACCGCATACAAAACCTCGCCAATCACCATCGCGCCCAGGTAGCTGCCATCAACACCCTGCTTGCGGACCGCATTGAACAAACCCCACAGCCCCAGGGCCAGAAAAAAAAGCCAGATAGTGTTAGATAAGGTTGCATGAACGACACGTACAATTCCCATTATTTGTTCCTTTGAATATGGCGGGGATTGGGAGATTTGGGGATTATTCTCAAAATCTCATCCCCAAATCTTCTAATCCCCGCTTTTTGTTGATGAGTGTAGCCAGTGCCATCTGCCTTGTCAAAGATTTTCCCTTGGGTCGGTTATTGGCTACAATCTTGCTTATGAACGATGATGCTGACAATAACGCCTACGAACAAGCCCTCGATTATCTGTACGGGCTGATTAATTTTGAGATGCGGCGGCACGACCGCTACATGGCAGCCAAACTGGATGCGTCCCGTTCACAGCGGTTGATGGATTTTCTGGGCAATCCGCACCAGCAGTTCCCGTCTATTCACATTGCCGGAACAAAAGGCAAAGGCTCGGTGGCGGCAATATGTGCCGCCAGCTTACGGGCTGCCGGGTACCGGGTTGGGTTATACACCTCGCCGCATGTGCAGGAATTCCGGGAGCGGATTCGTATCCTCACGCCGGATGATGCTGACGGCCGTATCCCCCCACCCGATTTTGTCCAATTAATGGCGCGATTGAAAACGGCCGTTGCCGCCATCGACGACATCACCTGGTTTGAAGTCGTCACCGCCATCGCCTTCCTGTACTTTGCCCAACAAGACGTGGATGTGGCCGTCGTTGAAGTCGGCCTGGGGGGGCGGCTGGACGCCACCAACGTCGTCACCCCGCTCGTCTCCGTCATCACCCGTCTCAGCTTTGACCACACCGACTTACTGGGCAACACATTGTCCCAAATCGCCTGGGAAAAAGGGGGCATCATCAAACCTGGCGTGCCTGTCGTCACTGCACCGCAGCAGCCGGAAGCGCTGGATAAATTGGTAGAAATTGCCGCCGAACGGCAATCCCCCATCAGCATCGTCGGGCAAAACTGGCAGTTTGAAGGCAAAAGGCAAAAGGCAGAGAGCAAAAAACAAGAATTGATAATCACTCATTCCCCTTCTGATTTCTGCCCTAATCTTTCTGCCTTCCCGTTGGCCCTGGTTGGCGACCATCAGGTGGAAAATGGGGTTGTGGCAGTAGCCACCCTGGCTGCTGTGGCGCCGCATTTACCGAACCTGAACCTGGATGCAGTGCGAACCGGATTGGCGACGGTGCAGTGGAACGGCCGTCTCCAGACCCTCCACGAAGCGCCCGACACGCCCACTCTCCTGGTTGACTGCGCCCACAACGTCGATTCGGCCATCCGGCTGCGCCACGCTCTGACCCATGATTACGGGTACGAAAAACTGTGGCTCATCTTTGGCGCCAGCGCCGGCAAAGATATTGCCGGTATGTTAGCCGAACTACTGCCACTGGCCGCCGGCGCAGTCGCTACCATCTCCACCCATCCCCGTGCCGACCAACCGGAAGAGATTGTCACGTTGGCGGCTCAGGCCGGTTTTGTAATGACGGCTGAAGATGATTTGGTAACGGCCGTTACCCAAACCTGGCAAAAAGCCGGCCCCAACGACCTGATTTGCGTCACCGGTTCCATCTTCGTGGTTGGCGATTTACTCAATCAATGGGAAAATCTACAGTCCAAGTTACTATTCCAAAACAAACCGGTTGCAAAACCGGCCGTACCAGGGTAGCAAATCCATAATCTACCCTAATCCTGCCCAAACATTATGACTCAGCAAAACGAATTCAATTTATCGCAGTATCCTGATTTTATAGACGCCCTGCCCGGATTGGACCCCGAAATCTTCGATCTGAAACACCAACCAGACGAGGACGGCTACATCGACGGCCCCTTCCTGCCCCTGCGCGACATCGTCCTTTTCCCACAGATGGTCATGCCCCTCTTCGTCGGTCGGGAACGTTCTCTGGCCGCCATACAAGCCGCCATGAACAACCACGAAAACCTCATCGTCTCGGCCCAGCGGGACAGCGCCGTTTTAGATCCCGGACCGGAAGATATATTCCCCATCGGCACCGAAATCACAATCGGCAAGGCGCTGCGCATGCCCGACGACACCAACAGCGTGTTAGGCCAGGGCCGCAATCGGGTAGAAATTGTCGAATTCACCCAATGGGATCCCTACATTCGCGTCCGCGCCAAAATGATCTACGAGCCAACCGAATGGGTCCGCAACACCGAACCACTCATGCGGGCCGTGACCACTTTGTTTGAAAAAGTCGTTACTCTCGATCGCAACATGCCCGAAGATGCCTACACCTTTGCCATCAACATTGATGAACCAGGCTGGCTAGCCGATTTCATCGCCTCCACACTCAGTTTACCGTTGGCAACCCGGCAAGATATGCTAGAAACCATCGACCCCACAGTCCGGCTGCAAAAAATGAGCATTGCCCTGGCCAAAGAACTGGACGTGCTGGAACTGGAAGACCAGATTCACAGCCAGGTCCAGCAAGAAGTGGAACGCTCGCAGCGCGAGCATTTCCTGCGGGAACAGATGCGCGTCATCCAGGGCGAACTGGGCGAAGGTGACATTTTCACCCAGGAACTCCATGAACTGCGTGACGCCATCGCCAAAAAGAAATTGCCCGACGCAGTGCGGGCCAAAGCCGAAAAAGAAATCGCCCGCCTCAGTGCCATGCCGCCCATGTCGCCGGAAGTAGGGATTATTCGTACCTACATTGATTGGATTGCCGGTTTACCCTGGCTGGAAAAATCTACCGACAATCTGGACGTTATCCATGCCTCCAAGGTATTAGAGGACGATCATTTTG
Organism: Promineifilaceae bacterium (SeqCode); assembly: GCA_050301775.1. Lineage (GTDB taxonomy): Bacteria > Chloroflexota > Anaerolineae > Promineifilales > Promineifilaceae > JACKCC01. Next base: position 2,177 of record JBNKZT010000084.1, on the reverse strand, counting down.
GCCTGGAAAAAGTAAAAGATCGGATTCTGGAATACATTGCCGTCAAGAAAATCGCTCCCGATTCGATGCGCAGCCCCATCCTTTGTTTTGTGGGACCGCCGGGGACGGGCAAAACGTCAATCGGCCGTTCTATTGCCCGATCTTTGGGACGTGAATTTGTGCGTATCAGCCTGGGAGGCGTGCGCGATGAAGCGGAGATTCGCGGTCATCGCCGCACTTACATCGGCGCTTTGCCCGGTCGTATCATCCAGGCCATGCGCCGGGCCGGCACATCCAATCCGCTTTTTATGCTGGATGAGATTGATAAACTGGGTCAGGATTTTCGTGGCGATCCGGCGGCTGCTCTGTTGGAGGTGCTGGACCCGGAACAGAATAACTCATTTGCCGACCATTATCTTGATTTAGACTTTGATTTATCACAAGTGATGTTTATTACAACGGCCAATATGCTGGACACCATTCCACCTGCCCTGCAGGACCGGATGGAAGTGATTGAGTTCTCCGGTTATTTAGAAGAAGAGAAACTGGAAATCGGCCGTCGCTTCCTTATTCCTAAACAAATCGAACAGCACGGTTTAGTCGATGCCGGTCTTCATTTCGAGACAGACGCAATGCGATCTATCATCCATCAATACACACATGAAGCCGGGGTGCGTAATTTAGAACGGGAAGTGGCCAACGTTTGCCGCAAAGTGGCCCGTTCAGTGGCCGAAGAGAAGCGATTTACCAAGCGCATCACTGCCCGACACGTGGAAGAAATGCTGGGGCCACCCCGCTTCATGCAGGAAATGCTGCAAGAGCGCGATGAAATCGGTGTGGCGACCGGCGCCGCCTGGACAATGGCCGGCGGCGACATCTTGTTTATCGAGGTAAATTTAATGCCGGGCAAAGGTGATCTGACCTTGACCGGACAGTTGGGCGACGTGATGCAGGAAAGTGCCCAGGCTGCCTTGAGTTATATCCGCAGCCAGTCCGCCGCCTTGAAGATTGACGATGAGATGTTCGAGAAACTGGACATTCACATTCATCTGCCGGAGGGCGCTGTGCCCAAAGATGGGCCGTCGGCCGGTGTGACTATCGCGACTGCGCTGACTTCGGCTTTTACCAACCGGCCCATCCGGCGCGACGTGGCCATGACGGGTGAAATTACACTGCGCGGCCGAATCCTGCCTGTCGGCGGCGTTCGCGAGAAGGTGCTGGCCGCCCGGCGAGCGGGCATCAAAACGTTTATTTTGCCTAAAAAGAATGAAAGCGATTTAAGTGAAGTCCCCAAAAAGCTGCGGCAGGATGTACAATTCGTCCTGGTTGAGCGGGCATCGCAAGCACTGGAAACGGCGCTGCTGCCACCAGCATAAAATAAGAAGGCAGAAATATGAAGGCAGAAGACAGAAATCAACCGATTGCGACGTTTTCGATTGTGGCCTATGACCCGGACCGGCAGGAATGGGGTGTGGCGGTGCAGTCGAAGTTTTTGGCGGCAGCGGCTGTTGTTTCCTGGGCAGAAGCCGGCGCCGGGGCGGTGGCGACGCAGTCGTATGCTAATCTGGCGTATGGGCCGGATGGTTTGTACATGATGAAGCGGGGCGCCTCGGCCGAGGAGACGATTGCCAGCCTGACGGAGGCGGATGAACAGCGGGAGACGCGGCAGATTGGGGTGGTGGATAGAAACGGCCGTGCCGCGGCCTACACCGGTTCTGAATGTCATGCCTGGGCCGGGCATGTCGTCGGCGACGGCTTCGCCTGCCAGGGCAACATCCTCATCCCTGGTACGATAGAAGCGATGGCCGCCGAATTTGAGCAAGTGCGCGGCAGTGAGGGTGAACTGGCCGATTGGCTGGTGGCGGCGCTGGCGGCAGGTCAAGCAGCCGGTGGCGACAAACGGGGCCGGCAGGCGGCTGGCGTGCTCGTCGTGCGCGAAAACGGCGGCTACGGCGGACGGACGGATCGTTACCTGGATTTACGCGTTGATGACGATTCGGAACCAATCCGCAAATTGGGGCAGTTGGTGGACATGCATCATCTGTTCTTTGGTAAAGTAGACCCGGACAATGTCGTGCCGCTTGATGACGTAGCGGCCGATTTGCAGGCGATTCTGACCCGGACCGGTCATTACCGGAACCAGTTAACCGGCAAGTTTGATGACGAAACGCGCAAAGCACTGTGGGCGCTGGTCGGTG
>JBNKZT010000083.1:0-19550 GCA_050301775.1 Promineifilaceae bacterium (SeqCode) | reverse complement strand
GGCGCGCTGCTTGACGTACCCGATGCGGCGACGGGACTGGTGCATTTGGGCGACGGCAGGTGGTATGACCCGGCGCTGGGCAGACCCTTACAACCGAACCCGGCCGGCGGCCCGCCCACCGTGCCCCAGGCGCTGAACCGCTACACAGCGACGCCGTTGGGCCAGCCGGGGGTGGCCGTAACTAGCTCAAATGGAAATATTAGCTTATTAGCCGCATCATTAACTGTTGGTTCTTTAAAAACCCTTGGATTAGAAATTGCTAATGAATACAAGTTGGGTTTCTTTGGTAAAGCAGTTATTGCCAGCACACGATATTCTGGACAAGCTTTTATTGGTGTTCAATCTGCTAGACCAAAACTTGAATCTAGCCGTGGAGCGATTGAATCATTAGGGGGTGTTTATGAAAGAAGCGCGGCTACAAAAAGGTTGCTTGCAAATGGCACCGAGAATTCTAAATTAAGCTATACAACGGATTATTATAGATTTGAAACCTCTATTGATGAAATTGACAATTTGATCACAAAGATAGAATCAATCGATACTTTAAATGTCAAAGGACCTTGGCGAGGAGCATCTCATTTAGATAGTTTGGGTATTGAATCGGTTCCAGGCCGTGTTACACGTTTCTCAAGTCGTGAATGGCTGTACATAGGTTTTGTCACAGATTTTGGTTTAGGGTTTGGCTTTCAATATCTTGATGATTTGCAAAACCCATATTTCACCCCTGGACAAAGAATTGGACGAGCTGGTTTGTCTGGTCTTGGCGGTGGTGCATTAAGTACGCTTGGGGGTGTTTTGGGCGGTGCCTTAGGTTGTGGCCCTGCGGCACCAATTTGCATTACTGTTGGTGCATTGGGAGGAGGGCTTTTTTGGGGTTATGTGCAGCCAATGGTTTTTGATGCAATTCCTGCATTGGCTCCAACTCGTAATTTAGCACCAATAAACTAACTGTTTTGATAGTTATAATTGTATTTGAATGGAGCTTATATGTTGTTTATGTTTTTCTTTAGCATAAGCATTTCATCGCTTTTGTTGGGTATTTATAGATTAAAAGGTCCTGTCAGTGTTTGGTTTCTGGCATTAAGCCCGTATGGTGCAGGAAGCGCTTACGGTACTATTCCATTGGGCCTAGGATTATTACTATGGTCATTTGCTTTTCTGCCATTCGTACCTACAAATTGGCAATTACCCCTGCTTTTTGGGGGAGGAATTGAGGTATTTCTTGGTCTGTTTATTCTTCCCAAGTTACTAAAGCCCAAATGGTTGTTGTGGCTAGAAAAAGAGCATGGGAGACTAATCCCCCTTCTACAAAATGAGATTCAAGAAATGGGGTACAAAAACTGGGATCGGCAAATCAATACGCAAGAGGAATTAGAAGAATGGGTATTGGAGATGAAGCGTAAGATGAGGAATCTGAATTAACTGGGTGCATTTCTAAATATACTTGCTTTCTCAGAAAATGATTTGAAGTGAGCAAACGACAGTTTAATCGTCAATCTGCAATCAGTGGTGGTCGGAATTGCTGTTTCTAAACATCACATTCATATCTGGTGACGGTAACGGTGGCACGGGCCTGTTCAAGTCAATGTTCCACTGTTGCTACACGGTCTTCTCAGGGTACTGTGGCTGTTCCCACTACTGCTGCCCCAGTTAGGGCAAGGATGTATAGGATGTGATGTTGGAACGGCCGCTTCAACAAAAAGCAGCGAACAGAAAGCGTGATTGGTCTTGACTGTATTTGGGGTGGGGGAGGAGAACGATCGTATCTCATTCCATCATTAGGGGAACGGCCGTGCCCCATCAGCTAGAGGTTAGAGCTAGAGATAGAGAGGAAACGGCCGTACCCCATTCCATCGTTGTTTGCGTGTTGAGGAGATGGAACGGCCGTACCCTATTCCATCGTTGTTTGAGAGTTGAGAAGCGGGAACGGCCGTTTCCCGTGGTCTGTTTTTTGTTGATTGTTGGTGGGAACGGCCGTGTCGGTTAGCGGCCAACAGGTGGCAGCGCGAACGGGTGAGGGAACCTTGTCTTATCATGTAAACGACCCCACGGGAACCTCGCTGGTGCTGGTGGATGGGAATGGTGACGGAGACGGCCGTATCCTGTATGATAGCTTCGGTATGGTCATGGAAAACACACTGTCTTCGGAGCTAACCGGCGCGCTGCTGGACGTACCCGATGCGGCGACGGGGCTGGTGCATTTGGGCGACGGCCGGTGGTACGACCCGGCACTGGGTAGACCCTTACAGCCCAACCCGGCCGGTGGCCCACCCACCCTGCCCCAGGCGCTGAACCGCTACGCGGCGACGCCGGTGGGCCAGCCGGGGGTGTATGAGGCGGCAATTTCTACTGAAGCGCTGAGTTGTTGCAACCTCTTTGATATTGCCGTTGATCTTGCTGCGGCATCTACTGGGGACATGGTGGGTTTGGAAGCGTATCTGACCAGTCGTATAGCAAGGGTCAAATCTACTAGTAGTGGGCTTCCGCACTTTGCCCGCAACTTAAATGCCCAAGGTGGTGTGAGAATAAGGCAAGGCGTTTACTCGCCAGCATCATCCCACCCGAAGGCAAGTGTCAATGAAAACCGAATGAATTGGTTGCAAAGGCGTTTGAACAATGGAACATTGACTCTTTCCGAACCAAATAGATGGAACAAGGCGATGAATTATGAAATTTCGCCCATAGCTCGTCGCTTGGGTTTTTCCGTTGATGAATTTAGTGTGGGAAAAGCGCTCGACGGTGGGATTATTGGATTTGGTTTTGATGCGGCCTGGCAGTTCGTTCAAGATTCTGGGAATCCATACCTGTCACTTCCTGATAAATTTTTCAGAGCTGGAATCTCTGGTGGAGTGGGGTTTGTAGCAGGCTTGGGCGTTGCTGCCATTGTAGGAACTGGGCCAGTAGGTTTTGTAGTTGCCGTGGGTGTTGGATGGTTTATCGAAGCTCCTATCTCCAACTGGATATTCCAAAACTTTGGCCTTGTTCCAACAAGAAACTTATCACCCTTAAACAATTAAGTAGGGAGAGATAATGAGTATTGTAGCGTTCTACGTGGGGGTTTTCCCTGTGGGAATATTCTTGTTGATAAGATCAGGAATCTTCAAATCCTGGTTCATCTTAAAAACATTACCAGGCTTATTATCAGCACGAATGTTCTTTGCAGCATTTCCGATAGGTGTAGGGTTTATCGGCTTATCTATTTTGCCCGCATTACCGGGTTATAATCCCGATGCATTCCCTTTTACGCTTTTGCTTGCGATAACTATATGGGGTGGCCCATTAATCGGTTTTTGGTTCATGTACCGCCCTCCGAAATGGCTTAAGCCTAGTTGGTTGCAATGGCTTGAACAAGAATACGGGTATTGCTTGCCTATTCTTATTGAGGAAGCGCAAAAGATGAATCGATGGGCATGGGAAGCTCAAGTTAGAACCCGATCTGGAATGCAGGCATGGATTGATGATGTGTTTACTCACCGGCGGGAAGATGTCGAGTTTTCTTGGTGGGCTGAAAAGTTTTACCTGATAGAGCAAGAAACGGATGTGATTAAGCCAGGAATGATTGTAGAAGGTGATATTCCTGCTCACCGTCAAGACGATATTGTGATCACCCGTGAAGAAATAGATGCTGTTGTTGCCGTTCGAAATGCGCAGTATCGGCCGGATGAAAAGTATATGCGTCGATGATGCTTGTGCTGGTGATATGATGGGGCGAGGAGCCGCTACAACCGACATGGTAGCTATCGGAACAACTAACTCTTGCCCTGGCGCTGACCGATGCGCCATCTAATCTACGGCCGTACCCCAGCCAGAGGATAGAGCTAGAGATAGAGGGGGGAAACGGCCGTACCCCAGTCATCATTGTTTGCGTGTTGAGGAAAGGAAACGGCCGTACTCCCCCCATCATCATTTGAGTGTTGAGGATAGGGAAACGGCCGTACCCCATTCCATCACTGTTTGAGTGTTGAAGAGAGGGAACGGCCGTAAAATCAACCACAAACAACATCGCAGCAAAGAGCCAGCGAGACACAGTTGAATCGCTGGCTTTTTACTTTGATAATGCTGGCTTTGCATCACCGTTGTGCTGGCTCTTTGCCGTCATCAAGCGGCTCTATGCCATCGTCGTGCTGGCTCTGCGTCGTCGTCGAGCGGCTTGATGACTTTGTGAAGCCAGCATAATAATTGGTGGTATTCTGAAAGGGGGAAATTCGGGTTTGGCGGGGGGAACGGCCGTACCCCATTCCATCATTGCTTGCGTGCAGAGGCAGCAGTATCTCTTCTCGTTACAAATCGTTCAATTGCTTCGGCCACACCGGCAGTTTCATTTGAACCAACCACGAAATCGGCAGCGGCTTTCACGGAGTCGTGGGCGTTCCCCATAGCCACCCCCAAACCAACCATACGCAGCATCTCCAGGTCATTTTCGCCATCACCCACCGCCATCACAACGGCCGGATCAACAGCCATCTCATTCAGCAGCCAGCGCACGGCCTCGCCTTTGGACACGCCCAGCGGCAGCACTTCGATGTATTCGGGCACGGCCTGGACCACCTGCGCTTGACCGGCCACGTGGCGTTCCAAATCGGCCCGCGTTTCGTCATTGTGCGCTTCGTCGCTGATCAGCAGTTTGGTAAACCGGATGTTTGCCAATTTCTGGCGCAAATCGGGCGAAAAAGCAGGCAGTGGTTCACGGTATTTGCTATGCAGGAGATGACGGTATTGGTCATCAGCCGTCGTCCATAAACCATCGGGCGAGTAGGCATTTACCGGCAAGTTTCGTCCGGCGGCAAAGTCGAGGACAGCGGCGGCAACAACCGTTGCCAACGTCACCAGCCGCCGCACCGTCCCATCGGCATCGCAAATGATCATGCCCTGGTTGAACACGCCGGGCGTGGCCAACCCTAACGTTTCGATGAGTTCCAGGGCCGAGGCGCGGGTTTTGCCTGTAGCCAGGATGACGGGAATGCCCTGGGCGATGGCCTGGCGGATAGGTTGGATGTTGTCGGGGTGGATACGGCCGTTGCCCATCAGCAGCGTCCCATCCAAATCCAAAACAATCAGTTCAATTTTTCCGTTCAAAGACAACGTTACACTCGCTCCCAAATAAACCAGGTAAAAGCATAATCATGCCGGTCGTCGGCCGGATGTTCCTGGCGGTAAACTTCATGCCAGGCTGCCGGATCGATTTCAGGAAAATAGGCATCTCCATCAAATTCGGCATCAATTCGCGTTAAATACAATCGGTCGGCTTGAGGCAAAAGCTGGGTGTACAATTCCGCCCCACCAATGACTACAATCTCGTCCACCACACCGGCCGCAGCCAACGCCGCCTCAACCGAGTTGATAACCGTCACCCCTTCGGCTTGATACAGCCAGTTACGGGTCACAACGATGTTGCGCCGTCCCGGCAGCGGCCGAAAGCGGTCGGGGATGCTCTCAAATGTCTTGCGTCCCATGATGACCGGCTTGCCCATCGTCTGCTCCCGGAACCATTTCATATCGTCGGGGAGACGCCAGGGGATACGGCCGTTCACCCCAATCAACCGGTTTTTATCCATCGCCACAATCAAGGATAGTCTCATAGTCTCCAGTTTCGTAGTCTTGTAGACTACACCGCGATTGGCGCTTTGATGGCCGGATGGCTCTGATAATTAACCAATTCAAAATCCTCGTAGCGAAAGTCGAAAATCGAGGTCACAGCCGGATTAATACGCATTGTTGGCAGCGGCAGCGGCTCCCGCGACAATTGCAAATCCGCCTGTTCAAGGTGATTGAGGTACAAGTGGGCATCACCAAAGGTGTGGACGAATTCGCCCGGCTGGTAGCCGGTCACCTGGGCAAGCATCATTGTCAACAAAGAGTAAGACGCAATGTTAAAAGGTACACCCAGAAAAATATCGGCGCTCCGTTGGTATAACTGGCACGACAACTGACCGTTAACAACATAAAACTGCGCCAAAACATGACAAGGACTTAAAGCCATGCTTTCCAACTCAGCAACATTCCAAGCGCTTAAAACAATCCTTCTTGAATCCGGGTTATGTTTCAGCAAGGTAATAATCGTTTTGATTTGATCAAATATCCTGACTCTGGGATTCTCCACCCCCTCCATATATTCAAACCGCCAACCGTGATGCGTTTTTTGTTTGCCGTTCAGACAATTAAAAACACCTATACTGGTTAGATCTAAATCCCGGCATAACGGCTTGACGCCCATTCTAGCAATTTCTCTACCATCAGGAGAAGTAGCCTTAACTGGCTGGAAATTTGATTGATTCAAATTTTGCTCCTGCTTCGACAGCCACAAACACGTATCGGGCGAATAACAATTGGAGGAATAATAATCCTTATCCAGAGAATACTCCTGAGGATATTCTCTTTTTAGTAACCAGTTAGGTAGTTTCTTGGCGTCCTCTACAAAATTACTAAAAATTAACCACCGATTGCTAACAAAAACCCCTTTTCTCCCATAATTAGCATAGCCAATGTGTTGTGGATCGTAACATCGCTTCAACATTCCTACCCATGTTTGATAAAACAACTTTCTATCCGACTCTGATACAATTTCTCCTAAACAACCAACCCCGATAACAGTGGGATAATATCGATCACGGACCATACCATCAAGGACAGTCTTTCTAGTGCAATTATCTTTCTTATACCCGGTCTTCAAGAACTGAATTTCAAATCTCATGTACCCTCGGCCACCTTCTAACCGGGGAACTCGATACTCACGAATCACTATGTATGAGCCTGTAACTGATTCAAAAACAGTACCCACTAAACCAGACTCATTCGACGAATAATCGCAAGTGACCTCCTTCCTGAATGGCGTCTCGATTTGGGGTTTGGTATAAGGCATAACTCTGGGAGTCACACTTTCAATACTATGCCATTTTCGCCATTGGTATCCATACACCGGGCCTAAATCACCATTTTCATCGGCCCACTCGTCCCAGATAGTAACGCTGTTGTCACGCAAATATTTGACGTTGCTGTCGCCCTGCAAAAACCAGAGCAGTTCGTGGATGATGGAGCGAAAATGGAGCTTCTTGGTCGTCACCGCAGGGAAGCCCTCGTTTAAGTCAAAGCGCATCTGGTAGCCAAATACGCTCAGCGTCCCCACGCCCGTCCGGTCTTCTTTGCGCACGCCGTTTTCGCGCACGTGTCGCAGCAACTCCAAATACTGTCGCATACCTTTACCTCCGTTACCATTTGGGGGTGTTTCATTTCAGTTGATGTATCGGGAATTGGAATTCCCGATACTCGGTCAAGGGTTGCGGGAATTGGAATTCCCGCAACATAGATTCCCTTTCAACTCATTTGAAACACATCCTTATCATTTTTGCCTGGCCGCGAGTATAACACAGGTGCCACGGCCGTTCCCCCCTAATTTTTAGCAATGGTTTAGAGTGAGGTGAAACGGCCGTTCATCTGTGATAGGATTAGCGGGGATTAGGAGATTTTGGGATTTTTCCAAATTTTATCCCCCAATCCCCACGAAATATGAAGGAAGAAACATGAGTGACTTACCCGCCAAACTACAAGAAATTGTCGAAGACTTCAACTACTGCGAAGGTCAGGAAAAGCTGGAATATCTGCTGGAATTTGCCGAACGGCTGCCTGATTTGCCAGCCCATCTAGCCGGTCAGCACGATAAAATGGATGAGGTGCATGAATGTATGTCGCCGGTTTTTATTTATGCAGAGAGGGATAACGGCCGTGTCACCTACCACTTCGACATCCCGCCCGAAGCCCCCACCGTGCGCGGCTTTGCCACCATCCTCAAAGAAGGGCTGGATGGCCTTTCCCCCGACCAAATTCAGGCCATTCCCGGCGAATTTTACTTCCAAATGGGACTGCAACACGTCCTGACCGGCCAACGGCTCAACGGCATCGGCGCAATTCTGGCCCACATGAAAACCCTGGCTCAAGAAAGTTGACTTGATCCTCCCGGAGGTTTCAAAACCTCCGGGAGGGTTCTAAACGGATAAAAAAAGGGCGCACCCAAATTGGATGCGCCCTTTCGGTTTACAGAATACGGTATACGGTCTACTTTTCTTCTTCACGCTCTTTGCGAGCCTGCTCGATGATTTGTTCTTGCAGATGGGAGGGGATACGGCCGTATTGCAAAAACTTCATGCTAAACACACCCCGCCCCTGCGTCATCGAACGCAAATCAGCGGCATACGTCTGCATTTCGGCCAACGGCACTTCAGCGCGGACGATGCTCTTCGTACCTTCCTGATCCATACCCAGCACCCGGCCACGGCGGCTGTTCATGTCGCCCATGATGTCGCCCATGTAATCGGCCGGCACGGTCACCGAAACTTCATAAATCGGCTCCAGCATCACCGGACCGGCATTGAGCATCGCCTTTTTCAAGCCTTCACGACCGGCTGTTTGGAAGGCAATTTCCTTGGAGTCAACCGGGTGCTCTTTACCGTCAAAAACGACCGCTTTAATCCCGACAATGGGGTAACCGGCCATCGGGCCAGCTTCCAATGCCTGACGGCACCCTTTTTCTGTCGCCGAAACAAATGGGGCCGAGATAGCGCCGCCAAAAATCTCGGAAGCAAACTCGAAAGCCATGTCGTCGTCAAGCGATTCAACGCGAATGAATACACGGGCATACTGACCGGCACCGCCGGTTTGCTTCTTGTGCGTATAATCCGCTTCGCTCGTCTTGGTGATCGTTTCACGATACGGCACTTTGGGCGTCGTCGTCGAAAAATTCACACCAAACTTGGACTGCGCTTTCTTGACCGCGATATCCAGATGGGTCATACCCATACCCGATAAAATTGTCTCATGGGTTGCTTTTTCGGTATGCCAGGTCAGTGTCAGATCTTCACCGGTCAGCCGGTTCAGCGACTGGCTCAATTTGGCTACGTCAGACTGGGATACCGGATGCACGGCGACAGAAGCAATGGGATAAGGTTGTTCAATGGGCGCGATGGTTAAGGGCGACCCTTTATCGCACAAGGTATCGTTGGTAGCGGCGTCACCTAATTTGGTCACCAGACCAATATCGCCGCTGTGCAGCTTGCCGATGGCAATTTGTTCTTTACCACGGGAAAGTTGCAGGGTCCCGACACGAACTTCCTGACCCTGAGTCACATCCCAAACCCGGCTGTCCGATTCCAGAATACCGCCGAAAACGCGGATGTAACTGGTTTTACCGTAAGTGTCTTCACGGGTCTTAAAGACAAATGCAGCAAAGGGGGATTGATCACTGACCGGATGGGTAACGGCCGTGCCCTTAGCATCGGTCGCCGCAAAATCGCCGGCGTCAGCCGGTGAAGGAATGAGCAAAGAAACAAGATTCAACGCGGCCGCCACACCCATACCAGACTCGCCAGCGCAATAAAGGACGGGTGTCGCCAATCCCTGTTTCATCGCCCCTTTCAAGCCCACGATGATTTCATCACTGGAAAGGTCATCATCCTCAAAATATTTCTCCATCAAAGCATCATCGCCTTCAGCGGCTGCTTCAACGAGTTCCATACGCGCTTCTTCGGCCGCATCTGCCATATCTGCTGGAATATCGACCGGTTTGGCATCATCACCCAAATACGCTTTCATATTGATGAGATCAATGACACCCTTGAAGGATACACCTTCACCAATCGGCAGTTGGACATTGATAAAATTGCCATCTAGATTGGCATTGATGCTTTCAATCACCCGATTAACGCGTACATTTTCCCGATCCATTTTATTGATCACAAGAACACGGGGCATATCATTTTTGGCAGCAAGCTGGTAAACGGTTTCTGTACCAACTTCAACACCAGCGACTGCTTCCACGAAGACAAGTGTGCCTTCTGTGACTTTCAGGGCCGCGTTAACTTCACCAATAAAATCCATGTAACCCGGCGTATCAACGAAGTTGAGCTTGTACCCATCCCATTCGATAGGGGCAATACTAAGCGATAACGAGCTGTGGCGGTTAACTTCTTCTTCTTCGAAGTCCATTGCGGCCGTGCCCGTCTGAACGCTGCCCATACGGGTGGTAACGCCTGTCATAAAGAGCAAACGCTCAATAAACGTCGTCTTACCTGCTCCGTTATGTGATACAAGTGCGATATTACGAATCTGTCCAGTTGGATATTCTTTCATTGGTCCAGGAACCTCTTGGGATTAAATTTTGGCTATCTTTCTCTTGCAGTTTACACTCCCCATGCTGCATGGCTCACTCTCAATCAAGCCTTTTCGGTAGAAAAGCCCAGCTATTTTCAACTGTCATAAAGCCAGGGGGAATTCTGCTTTTGAGTATCCTATTGAATATGCTTTTGTTTAGGAAACGTACTTGATTTTATGCGAAAGGGAACAAGTTGTCAAAGCGGTCACAGCATGATTTTGAGGTTGTTGACACGGATTTGCAACGGCCGTTCCCACTTTACGTATTGGGGCACAGACAACTTACAAAAACGATGGAGGTTTTACTATGTCTGAACCATCTCACAAAAAATTTGAATACCATTACCAACGACGGCACAATTCCTTTTTTGGTCCGATTGTACTCATCGCTATCGGCGTTTACTTCCTGCTGACCAATCTAGGCTACGTTTCGGGCAGTATCAATTGGGGGGCAGCGCTGCAATTATGGCCGTTGGCCCTGATTTTATTGGGGATTAACGTCATTGTACGGCAGGCGCCGGGTGTGCTGGGCGGCTTTTTGAGCGCCCTGGTCGGTCTGGCCGCCGTAGCGATTTTCGGCTACGTCCTCTTTTTTAGTGAGGATAATGCCGTTCTCAACCGCTTTGGCATTGAACCGGTTAATCCGGTGGAAGTGAAGACAGAGCAAATTGAAATGTCGGCTAAGGGGTTAGAAACGGCCGTGATCGATATTAATCTAGGCTTCTCTCCCGCCGACCTGTATGCACTACAAGACAGCAACAATCTGATTGAAGGGAACATTTCCTACCTGGGCGACCTTGTTTTTGATACCAGCGTTACCGGCAGCAAAGCCACCGTGCGGCTGGACGACAATTACAGCATCAGCGGCATGAACTTTTTGAATCCCAACAACTGGAGCAATTTTGGTGAAATGGAACGCTGGGAAATCGGCCTGAACCCGGACATAGCCACTGATCTGACCCTGGATGTCAGTGCAGGGTCAGCGTCATTAGACTTGCGCGATTTATCGTTGACCGATTTGAACGTCGATGGTGGCGCAGGCAGCACCGAAGCCTGGCTGCCCGGCGGCGACTATGATGTCTATTTTGACGTCAGCGCCGGTTCAACAAAACTGACTTTGCCGGGATACGGCCGTCAACAAATCGAAGTCGACGGTGGCGCAGGCAGCCTGACTCTCTATCTACCGCCGGGCGTGGAAGCACGGGTAGAAGTGGACGGTGGCGCCGGCAGCTTTTCGCTCGATCAAAGCCGGTTCCATCAAATCAGCGGCAATGAAAAAGATGAAGGCGTCTGGGAAACGGACGGCTTTGAGGCCGACCGAGATGGCCTGGAACTAATCATCGACGTTTCTGCCGGCAGTGTGCGGATTGAAAACGTGCAAGGGCGATAGAAGAAATCATCTTATGGATGGATGCCACCCGGCTTGTCAAAATTCAATCCACGGCAAGTTCGGGTGGCACAAGTTTCATTCCCATAATTCGGTACGGTCTAGTTACACCAGTAAAAAAGATTTCTTCAAGTAAAACTTGCCAACCCCGTTTGCGATATAATCGAAAAGCATTTGTTTCGGCAGCAATTGTTGCCAGGATTCCTTTGGCCTGAGGCAACCCACTTAGAAGATGGTTGTGCAACGCGCCACCAATCCCACGCCCCTGAACCCGTGGCAAAACCGCAATTTCCACCAACCGAAAATAATCAGAGAGCCACGCCATCACAAAATCTGAATTAGTTGCTTTGGCAACTTCTTGGTAAAAAAACTGGTCTGACGTATTGGCAAACCCATAAGCAAACCCAACAACTTCGTTGTTCTGCTCTTCCATTGCGGCAACCATTTGAAAGCCGTCTCGCATGACATGTTGCGGCAGGAAATAGGCAAAATCAGCCACTTCAATCTCGTCTTTGTTGTACGGGGGTGAACTAAAGGCTTGCCGGTAAATATGCACAAGTTGATTCTGCTGTTCTTGAATTTGTTGCGAAGTCCAGGATTTGACTATCTTGATCATGGAGTTTACGACTGCTTTGCCAAATCGCGGTAGACGACTGTCCACAACACGGCTGTATACGTGTGCCAAAGGGTAAGCGGTACGGCCGTTGCCATTCCCACCAGCCAACCCAACCATCCACCCCATTGAGGCGCAACGGCCGTTATCCCAGCCAACGGCAGCGCCAGCCCGCTTAACAGCAAATCCAAACCTGTCTGCATTCCCCAAACTAGCGCCCAAACGACCAAAATCGCCCCCCACTGCCGTTTGATGACCAGCCAGGTTTGGCGGATGGTGGCGCGTACTTTCTGCGGATGTACGGCCGTACTTTGAACGGCCGTTTCCCGAAACGCCAGCGTGCGAAAAATAGACGTCAACGTTCCCAACGGCAGCAGCAGGCAGGATAAGGGCAGCAAACAAGCCAGCCCCACCAGCAGCCACAATGCCACCGACTCGGCTGAACCGGTCTGCATCATCTGCCAGGTAAAAGCCAGCAGCAGCCCTGTCGCCAGCAGCATGAGCAGCAGCAAAAGCAAAAACAAGGGAAAAAAGACAATGGCATCAATGGCGATGAACCGGCCCAACAAAGCCGTCCCACCGTTCAGCGCCCGCGGCCAAGAAACCGGCTGGTCCGCTTCAGCATCCAACACGGCACTGATGATTGCTCCCTGCGCCACGGCCCACACAAGCCAAAAAGCGAGGGAGAGGAAGAAGAACACGGCCGTTCCCCCCAACAGCCACGTCCAATACTGTTCGCTGCCGATGAAGCCATCAAGCGTGCTGCCAACAGTATCGACACTGCCGATAGCATCATTCAAATATTGTGATAATTGGGGGAAGCATGTGAAACGAAGAACGGCCGTTACCACGCTCCCCATAGCCAAAATAAAACCCAGCGGCCACAACAATTTGTGCCGCCAGGTCACCTGCCATGAATGGACGAGTAAACGGCCGTAATCCATGAAATAAGTTGGCAAATTGGCAAGTCTGCAAGTCAGCAGGTGCTTGCCACTTGCCAACTTGCCACATGCTTACTCGCTAACAACTTCCTTTTTGTTCGTGAATTCCTGGTAGGCCAGGGTAACGGCCGTTGAACGGAACGCAACCATAATCGAGTTAACGGCCGCACCAACCAAACCGATACAGATACCGCCACCCGCCAAGAGCAGGATATTGCCCGCATCAAACGAGCCGCCGCTCATCACCATCGAAGCAATCCCCGGCGCTAAAGAAACCAATGCCAGGGGAAGCAGCACGATGAATGTAGCCAGACCAAACACAATACCCAAGACAATGAACAGCACAATCAACAAAACAACGTCACCGGCATTCACTTTTACTACTTGCCAACCGTGACGGATGCTTTCAATCACACCCAAATCCTGCAAGATAGCACCCCGTTGGGCAAACGGATAAATAACCGTTACAAACAACACCAGCGGCACAATCAAACAGGCTACACAGGCAACGCAAACCCAAAAGATGCCAAGTCCGCCAAACATCGCTTCAATGTCAGCCTGACTGGCCCCGGATGCGGCCGAACTGATCGCCGTCCAGGCAGTTGCCAACCCAGCCCCGCCGGCCAACAAACCAAACAAGGTAAACGGACCGTACATGACCACATTCACGCCCACCATCCGGCCTAATTTGCCAACACCGGCCGAAAACGCTTCGCTAAACGTCATCTTTTCGCCAGCTTCAATACGATCGACGGCGCTGATCATGCCGGCCTGGGCCACTAATCGCACCAACCACAAAATGATGCTCACGATGACACCCAAACAAATGACCCCAATCACCAACGCGCCATACTGCGCCCAGAATTTTGTCACTTGATCCAGCATTTCTGATGGCACATCCTCGGGGCCAAACTGGTAATTATAATTACCAGTTGCGCGGCTGTTGGGATTGCTGCCGCCGCTGCCCAACGCTGCCAAAAAGCCCAGGATAAACAAAAATTTGTTATTCCAAACAATATCCCAAGAACGTTTAAGTAAATTACCGTAATCCATGATTTCCTCCTTAAGGAAAAATCGCCATTAGGTGAAAGCGGGAAAGTATTCGGAATTCTATGAAGGCCGTTCTCCCACTTCCATTTAGTAAACCGCAGAAAAATGGTATCTTTTTCATCCGAAAACTTTCCACGGTTTACCTAAATCCAAAACAAGTATACAGGCAATACGCACAACCCTTTTCAAAAGTTGCCTATTCTGCCTTCACTCACTCCCACTCAATCGTACCCGGCGGCTTGGATGTAATGTCAAACACGACGCGATTCACGCCATCGACTTCATTGACGATACGGCGGCTGACGTAAGCCAGCAAATCATAGGGCAGCCGCGCCCAGTCGGCGGTCATAAAATCTTCGGTGGTGACGGCTCTGAGGGCGACAACTTCCTGGTAGGTACGGCCGTCACCCATCACCCCCACACTCTTCACCGGCAGCAGCACCGCAAACGACTGCTGCGTCCCCGCTTTCAGCATCTCCGCCCGGCGCAGTTCCTCCACAAAAATGGCGTCCGCCAACCGCAGCCGTTCCAGCCGCTCCCAGGTAATGTGGCCCAAACAGCGAATCGCCAGCCCCGGCCCCGGAAATGGCTGCCGCCAGACAATACTATCCGGTAGACCTAGCCCCGTGCCAACTTTACGCACTTCGTCTTTAAACAACTCCCGCAGCGGTTCCACCAGCTCAAAATCCATATCATCCGGCAGTCCGCCCACATTGTGATGCGTTTTGATAACATGGGCTTCTTTTTTATCTTTGCCGGCGCTTTCGATCACGTCGGGATAAATCGTGCCCTGGGCTAAAAAGTCTATTTGGCCCAGTTTATTAGCTTCACGCTCGAAAATACGCACGAATTTCTCACCGATGATGCGCCGCTTGGCTTCCGGATCAGTCACGCCTTCCAGCGCGTCCAGGTATTCTTCAACGGCGTTTACGGCCACCAGTTTCATACCCTGTTCCCGCTCAAACGTCTCAATCACTTGCAGCGCTTCCCCCTGCCGCAGCATCCCATGATCGACAAATATACAGATGAGTTGGTCGCCAATCGCCCGGTGGATGAGCGCCCCGGCCACAGCCGAATCGACACCACCACTGAGGCCCAGGACAACACGGCCGTTACCCACCTGTTCCCGAATCGCCGCTACCTGCTCCTCAATAAAATGAGCCGGCGTCCAATCCGGCTTACAGCCACATACATCATGGACAAAATTGCGCAAAAGCTGGCTGCCTTGCGGCGTATGAACCACCTCAGGATGAAATTGAACAGCATAATAATTCCGTTCCACATCCGCTGCTGCGGCAAAAGGCGAATTATGGGTATGGGCCAATGGCTCAAACCCCTGCGGCAGTCTTTCCACCTTGTCCCCATGGCTCATCCATACCTGCTGAAATCGCCGGTCGTCGCCGCTTTCCAATCGCCAGCCAGTAAAAATAGGACTCTCAGGCATGTCAACCAGGAGCGTTGCTGGCCCATACTCGCGCCGTTGACTACCTGCGACTTTGCCGTCCATTCTGTGAACCAGCAGTTGCATCCCATAACAAATCCCCAGCACCGGCAAACCGCTTTCCAGCACATAATCTGGCAGCGTCGGGGCATTGGCATCATAAACACTATTGGGACCGCCGCTCAAAATAAACCCCTTAGGCCGGGTCGCCATCACCTCATCTGCCGGAGTACGCCAGGAAACAAGCTGGCTGTACACGTTCGCCTCACGTACCCGCCGGGCAATCAACTGCGAATATTGCGAACCGTAGTCAAGAATAATAATTGTGTCGTGATTCATAATTTTCACTGCTTAAGCCAGCACTATTTTCCCATCACTCATATCGGTAATCATTGCGGCCGCATAAATCGGTACCCCCCAGTATGTCAAAGCTTCGCGCCCGCTCTCAAACGTTTTTTCCACAACTGCAGCGATCCCCACCAGATCAGCTCCACTATTTTTTACAATCCGGGCCAGGGCATCGATCGTCCGTCCGCTGGCCAGAAAATCATCCACGATCAGCACCCGGTCAGCCGCATGCAGGAATTCTGGCGAGATCATCAACATCACCTCGCCGCCTTTGGTATGGCTGGGAGCCGCATCAATATAAACGGGATCCATCATGGTAATAGGCTTATGTTTGCGGGCATAAACGACGGGGATATTACCCAATGCTTTGCCGGCCATCACAGCCGGTACAATGCCGCTGACTTCAGCGGTAACAATGCGGGTTGGATTTGTGTGGGCAAATTGACGGGCAATCTCACTGCCGACAGCATCCATCAAATCAGCATCCAGTTGATGGTTTAGAAAGCTGTCTATTTTGAGAATACCGCGCCCCAAATTTTGGCCTTCGCTTAAAATGCGCGCTTTTAACGCTTCCATATCTGATTATCTCCTCATATAGGCGACTTCCGAAGAATGATGGAAAGAAATTTTATAATTATTCGGAAGTCGCTAGAGGCATTTTCGGATTGAATGCTTATTTATATTTCCGAAAATGCCATAAACCAATTGAAGACCCGGGCGAATTGCCAGAGTCATAATCTTATAAGTGATAGTACACCACCACGGGCATTAATTTTAGCGTTGGAACAGCGGGAATTTGTAAAAGTATAAGATGAAATCAAAAATCCTCCAATCGGTTCCGACGTCTTTTATGAATCGGTACTTAATGCCTGATGTGGAAAGAGCCTTCGGCTACCACCGAAGCGACTCTTCGTTATAATTATAGGCTTCATTAGGCATGTGTGAAAGGTTGTCAAATAATTGAGATTTCTTTCACAAAATGCTTGACTATGGTAGGCAGCGATCTTATAATTCGATAAGAGCGTTCAAAAAAAATTGAAAGTTGTGAACAAGGTGAATATTATGGTAACTAAATTAATAGACGAGGCCATGCAAGCGGTAGAGGAGCAGCTGCAATCCATCGTCGATAGTGATGTGGCTGTCCTTAAGGATGCCAGTCAACATATCATTTCTTCGGGCGGCAAACGGATCCGGCCACGATTGGCATTGATGGCTTATCTGGCAGCAGGCGGGCGGGATTTTGCCACGGCCGTTCCCATGGCTTCCGCATTAGAAATGGTTCATACGGCAACCCTTGTTCACGACGACATCAACGACCACAGCCTGACCCGGCGTGGCAAAATCACCGTTCACGCCCGCTGGGGCCGGACGTTTGCTCTGTTGGCCGGTGACTATCTCTTCACAAAAGTGTATGAACTGATGGCGCCCTATGGCGGAAGCTACAACAAGATTATGGCCGATGCCTGCATCAAATTGGTTGAAGGAGAAACACTCCAGGCGGCCGTCGCCAAAGCCGGTACGATGGATCGGGAAACTTACAAAACGATTATTGCCCGCAAAACGGCCAGCCTGTTTGAAGCGGGCGCCAATATGGGCGCTCGTCTGGCCGGGGCCGATGACGAACTCATCGATGCCCTGACAACTTATGCCTACAACTTGGGCCTGACGTTCCAAATTGTTGATGATATTCTGGACATCATCGGCGACCCGGAAAAGCTGGGCAAACCAGTCGGGACGGATTTAGCTCAGAATCGTGGTGTGCTGACTGCCCAAAATGGCGGCACGGCCGTTATCAACGAAATAGGTATTGCTACAGCAACGGCCGTTGCTGAAGCTGACCCGTTCAAAGCGATGATGGCCCGTCTGCGCGATTCTGGTGCGGTTGATGTGGCCCGGATGCAGGCCCAGGAAACAGCCGAGCGCGCCCGCGCAGCGCTTGATAACGTTCCCCCCTCCCCCATGCGCGATGAATTAGACAACTTAATTGACCTGGTTCTTAATCGGGACAAATAACAGATCACGCGGCCTATAAAACAAAAAGCGCGTTTCTTAATTGGTAAGAGACGCGCTTTTTTGATTCTAATAACCTGGATTATCAGGATGCGGATTGCATAAAGTCGGGATTCCGTAGTGGGCCAGTGGAACGGGAACGGCCGTTATCAAAAGCCGGCAGTAACATTAAAAATGTACTGCCTTGCCCTTCAATCCCGTCACTTTCAACCCAGATATGGCCGTTATGGGCCTCAACCACCAACTTGCAGTACGTCAACCCCAACCCTGTGCCTTGACGACGGCCACGCGCTGCCGTGTTTTGCTGGAACTTAATAAATAATCGTGACTGCTGTTCCGGTGGAATGCCCAAGCCGGTATCCGTCACACCAACCAAAACCGGCTCGGTTTCGTCATCAGCCCGTTTGGCCCACAATGTAATCTGCCCCCCATCCGGCGTAAATTTAACCGCATTGTCTACCAAATTGGACAACACACGTATCATATGCTCTTTATCAGCCCAAATCATGGGCAGCCCGGGAGCCACATCCACCTCAATTGTTAAACCGGAATTGACCGCCGCCGGTGTAAACTGTTTCTTGACATCGGTCAACCAGGGTAATACCGAAATCGGTTCCAGATTCAGGGGAACATCCCCATTTTCAAACTTATAAGAATCCAGCAGATTATTCAATATCTGAAGCATACGCTGGCCGCCATTATGGGCTAAATCCAACAAACGTTTCACATCTTCCGTCCGGCCCATTTCCAGCCAGGCATCAATTGTCTGCAAACTCCCCAGCGTAACAGAAAGCGGCGAACGCAAATCGTGAACCAGCATATGAATCGTTTCTTCGCGTACCTTAGCCAGTTCGATCTCCTCTGTGATGTCACGGAAAATCAGCAGCCAGCCTGTAATCTCATGCGTTCCATCATAAACAGGAACCAGCGTACGCTCCACCTGGCGTTCTACCGGTTGGGTCATAACGATGTGAGAGGTGCGCCATTCCTCACCCTGTGCCAAAGCCTGGCAATCTTGTTCCCAGTCCGTCAAATCGTAACCAGCCAGGGCCAACAAGGAGGCGCTGCCATCGCTTTCAAACAAAGATTGGCCTATCAATTTATCGTCCATCAGGTCAATCAATTCGGTAAATACGCGATTGGCCATGACAACAATTCCACTGGGACTCACTAAAAGAATGCCTTCATGAATGGTGCTCAGGATTGAATTTAATTCTTGAACATGCCGGGCTAACTCGCTGTCCGTTTGAGCGTAACGTCGGGCATTTTGGATAGCCATAGCCGCCTGGACAGCAATCGTCATCAAGACATTTTGATGCCAATCATCAAACAAGCTGGATTGATCGTAGGATTGGACGGCCATGACGCCAATTGGATTTTCAGCCAGCATAATGGGGACGCCTAACCAACAGACGGGTTCACGGCCGTATAAGGTCAGGTTGAGGGTTTGGGCGGAAGCAGCGACGTTTTTGGGAATGAGTAACGGCCGTTTCTCGCACAAAACATACTCAACCAACCCATTCCCATCCTGCCGGGCCATAATCTCTTTGGGCTGATCCGCCTCCATCGCAAATGGAAAAGTAACCTCATTATTCACGGCATCATACAAAGCAATATAAA
>JBNKZT010000082.1:0-19591 GCA_050301775.1 Promineifilaceae bacterium (SeqCode) | reverse complement strand
AACGCCCCCTGCGGAAGAGGAACCCGCCGCAGCCGAACCAGCAGTGGAAGAAGAAGCGGCTCCAGCCGAAGAAGAAGCCGCTCCAGCCGAAGAAGAAGCCGCTCCAGCCGAAGAAGAAGCCGCTCCGGCTGAAGAAGAAGCCACAGCAGAAGAACCCACGGAAGTACCCATGGAAGAACCCATGGAAGAAGCTGCTGACCCGAATTCTTTGCCCCGCGACGAAACCCTGTATTTCAATGGTCAACAGTGGGGTTCAGTCGTAGGCTGGAATCCTTATTCCAGCAGTAACAATATGTGGGCCATTGCCCAGCAAGACAGCGCCCGTGTGCCCATGTTCGAAACCCCGTATGTGTACAACATGCTCGATGGCCAGGTGTATCCTTTGCTGGCTGATGGTCCCTATACGTGGAATGATGCACGGACCGAGATTACCTTCAGTCTGAATCCGGCCGCCCATTGGAGCGATGGTACCCCGGTGACTGCGGAAGATGTCGCTTATACCTGGGCCACCCATGTTAAGTACAACACCCCCACCGGAGCCGGTAACATCGATTACATCGAAGACATCGTCGCTGTGGATGATCAAACGGTCGTTATTAAGGCCAAACTAGATGAAGATGGCAATACAGTCAATCCGCTGATCGTCGAGGCTTACCTGAGCAGCAACTATGTCAACCAGAAAGCCTGGACCCAGACACTTGAAGCTCGTGTCGGTGACGATGCCACAGCGTTCCTGGCTGACCCGGCTGAGGATGTTGTTTACTCCGGTCCCTATCACCAATACTTCGCTGATGATAGCAAGGTTGTCCTGATTCGTGATGACAATTACTGGGGTCAGGATGCCAGCATGTTTGGCAAACTGCCGGCCCCGAAATATCTGGCGCATACAATCTTTAAGGATAATGCAGCTGGTACAACCGCTTTGCAAGCCGGCGAGGTCGATGTCAGCCAGCAGTTCAACTCCAATGTTCAGGATCTGTGGCTCAAAGATAATCTACCCATTTCCACTTACCTGCCCGATGCGCCATACGGCATTGGCGCCAGCTTGCCAACCGCATTCTTCAATCTGGAATCCCCTGGTTTAGATCAGGTTGCGGTCCGCAAAGCGATTGCCATGGCTGTGGACTATCCCACCATCATTGCCAACGCGATGACCAACCAATCGGCCACCTTTGATCAGGTTCCACGCTCGCTGATGAACCCGACTCCTGGTGAGCAAGCTTTGTATGACCATGATGCCGTCGCTGACCTGCAATGGGCCGGCAATGACATTGAAGGCGCCAAGGCGCTTCTCGACGAAGCTGGTATTGTTGATTCCGATGGCGATGGCTGGCGTGAATTCGAAGGCGAGAAGCTCAGCTATGTCGCCACCTGCCCCAACGGCTGGTCCGACTGGCAGGCCGCGATCGAAGTGGTTGCCGCTGCCGGGGCCGAGATCGGTATTGAAATCACGTCGAACTATCCTGAATGGTCAGTGTACCAGACGGTTGTCACCAAATCAGATGCACCGCTGCCTGAAGGGTATGACATCTTCATGATGTGGAGTGACGGCGCTGGCCCGACCCAGCCATGGTCACGTATCCGCCATCTGATGAGTTCTGAATTCAATGGCATGGCCAGCAACTGGAACGGTAACTGGGGTCAGTATTCAAATCCTGATGCTGATGCCTTGATCAAGGCTATTCCTACGGAAACTGATCCTGACGCACTGAAGGAAATGTACACGGAATTGGTCAAGATTTACCTGACCGATGTTCCCTCCTTTACGCTCATGTACCGTCCTCAATCATTCCACACGGTGAATGAGAGTGTTTGGACCAACTTCCCCTATGATGGTGATGGGACCAACCCGCCTGTTCCCCCACTCGACCTGACTGATGGTTGGAGCATTGCAGGTCTCTATAACCTGGAGCTTGTTCAGTAAATTGTAAACAAGTCATAACAGCCATGTTTCGTAAACCGGAACATGGCTGTTATTGTAATTAGTAGGTGACAGTCACTTTGTTTCAACAGTGATATGTCTCTTAAGCCACAGACTTATAGTTGGTCTGGCCAAGTGACTGTTACCTTGTTGGTATCGTGCCTGTTTTTCCGAGGAGGTGCTGTTTTGAAAGGGTACCGTCAATATTTTCTTAACAAGGTGGTTTGGTTCCTGGTTACCTTGGTGGCTGCGTTCATCTTGAACTTTATTCTGCCGCGCCTGATGCCGGGTGATCCGGTAGCGGCCATTGTCTCCCGGCTGGCCCAAGGAATGAGCAATACGTCTGGTGTCCAGGCGATTTATGAGCAGTACGCCGAGCAGTTTGGTACCAACAAACCTATGCTCGAACAATTTTTTCTTTATGTGAAAAATGTGTTTCAGGGCGACTTTGGTTTTTCATTTAGTCAATATCCCCGGACAGTAGCGGATGTGATCAAATCTTCTATCTGGTGGACGATTGGGTTGCAGTTTCCGGCGATCATCGTCGGCTGGATCATCGGCAACTCGCTTGGCGCTCTGGCAGCTTACCGCAGGGGCACTTTTGATAAAGTTCTCATGCCGGTCAGCATTTTTGTCAGCAATTTACCGGCATTCGGCATGGCGATCATTATGCTGGTTATTTTTGCCGTTTCATACAAATTGTTCCCCACCTCAGGCGGTTATGGGTTTGACCTGATTCCCAACTTCAGTTGGAAGTTTATATGGTCTGTCATTGTCCACTACCAACTGCCGTTCTGGTCAATTGTCTTGATCACAATCGGTGGTCAGGCAATTGGTATGCGCTCGATGGCCATCTATGAACTGAATGCGGATTATGTAAAATACAGCCGTTTTATGGGTATCAAGGACGGCAAAATTGTGCGCTATGTATTTCGGAACGCGATGCTGCCCCAAATTACCGGTCTGGCGTTATCGATCGGTACTATGGTCGGCGGTGCGCTGGTGGCAGAAATTATCTTTAGCTATCCGGGACTTGGCTCGACGATCCTAACGGCCGTTCTCGGCCAGGATTACCCGCTTATCTCGGCAACCACATTGATCGTCACCATCATGGTGCTGGCGGCGAACTTTTTGCTGGAGATCGTCTACGGCTTCCTTGATCCGCGTATCAAAGCAGCACAGGCTGATTGATTGAAGGAGAGATGCTGTTATGAAACATTTATTTCAACAATTTTTTCAGTCTGGTAAATTTGTGACAGGGTTTTCCATTTTTGTCGCTATTTTGCTGATTGTGATTGTTTATCCGCTCATCATTCCCGATCCGCCATTAGAGATCATCGGTCAGGGTACGTTCTTTGAACCCGGCATTTACGTGAATGTCTATGACAGTATCGGTTCGCCCCAATACACGCTCAATCTGGATAAAGCGGCTGAGAGACGTATTGCCAGCCGATTGGGTGACGAAGATCGCCTGGCGATACAAGAATGGCTGGTGGGAAATGGGATGCCTGAGAGCGAGATCGACATCGCTAATACTGAGCAGCTTCTGGAGCAGTGGTTTAGTAACTTTGATCCGGCCATACGGATCGCGGGGATGACCAATGCCCAGCGAAATTATTATATTCGGCTCAATAATTCAATCCAAAAGCTTTCAACTGAGGGGGCTGTTATTGCGGAGATGAACCCGGAAACGGCCGTTCTCGAAGAAACCGACACTGTCCCCCAATCCGCTTTCGTAAATGTCACGCAGGTGCCAAACGTGCGCGTGCTGCCATTGGGAACCGACAACTTTGGCCGGGACGTGCTGACGGAATTGGTAGCGGCAACCCGTGTATCGCTGCAGATTGGTCTTGTAGCCGGCACCATTGCTACCTTGATTGGTTTGATCCTGGGGCTGGTATCCGGTTATGTCGGGGGCTTTGTGGATGACGGCATTATGTTTGTCACAAACCTGTTCACCGTCATTCCCAGTTTCGTTCTGTTGATCTTGATTTCATTTAGTATCGGCCAGGAACAACGCGGCGCCTTTATTATCGCCGTGGTCATCGGGGCCACCTCCTGGGTATGGACGGCCAGAGCTGTGCGATCACAGGTGATTTCTTTGCGGAATCGCGATCATGTCAATCTGTCAAAGCTCTCCGGTCATTCAATTGCCCATATCATCGCTAAAGACATCCTCCCTTATATCGCTTCCTATGTCATTATGGCGCTGATCCTGCAAATTTCCTCGGGCATCCTGGCCGAGGCCGGTTTGTCGATTCTCGGATTAGGCCCCAAAACGACGGAGGTACCGACGCTGGGTTTGATGATGAACTGGGCGATGATCTACCAGGCACATATCCTGGGCAAGTGGTGGGCTTACTTCCCCGTCATCCTTACAATTGCGTTGATTGCATTTTCGATGAATTTGATGAATACCGGTCTCGATCAGGTGTTCAATCCGGCATTGAGGGATTAGGTGGTTACAATGAACAAAGTTATGTTGGATGTCCGGGAACTGACCACAAAATATATCACCCGGTTTAAGGAAGATATTTACGCGGTTGACCACGTTTCTCTAAAAATCGAAGAAGGGAAATCGGTGGGCATTGCGGGAGAATCCGGCTGCGGCAAGTCAACGCTGGCGCTGAGCCTGATGGGGTACTATTTCCCGCCTTTGCACTATTCCAGCGGCGAAATCATCATTGACGGTAAAAACATTTCCGGCATGGATCCCGATGAGGTTCGCAAATCGATCCTGGGACGGGAGATAGCTTACATTCCCCAGGCGGCGATGAACGCGCTCAACCCTACGCAGAAGATTATCCACTTCATTGAGGATGTCATTCAGGCACATGATCCCACCACCACCAAGAAAGAGATTCATGAACTTGCCAAAACTCTCTTTGAGTCATTGGGACTGCCGGCGGAGGTGCTGCAAAAATACCCCGTTGAACTGTCGGGCGGCATGAAACAGCGCACGGTGATCGCCATTTCGGTGATCCTTTCACCACAAATACTGATCGCTGATGAGCCTTCCTCGGCGCTCGATGTGACTTCGCAGAAGATGGTCATCAAAATGCTGCGGAGCTTGATGGATAAAGGCTACATCAAAGCGATGATATTCATCACCCATGAACTGCCGCTGCTTTACAATGTGACGGATGACATCATGGTCATGTATGCCGGGCAAATTGTGGAGAAAGCCGGCGCACATGATGCTGTGTTTGATCCGCTCCATCCTTATTCAAGAGGTCTCATGGGTTCGATCATTGTACCTGAAGAAGGGCTGCGGGATGTGAAACTGACGGCCGTTCCAGGGACACCGCCAAATCTTAAAAATCCACCTAAGGGCTGCCGGTTTGCCGCACGCTGCAAATATGTTCGGCCGGATTGCCAGGTTTATTCCATCCAACTGCGTGATTTGGGAAACGGCCGTTCTTATCGCTGTGTCATGTCTGAAGAAGAACTGAGAGAGACCTATGCAAGGGAGGCTCGTCAAAATGAGTGAAGAAAGAAAGCTATGCTTGAGCGGAAAAGGCGTAACCAAAGTATTTGGATTCGGCCGTAATAAAAATACGGCCGTTGACCATGTAGACTTCAACTTCTACGAAGGCGAGATCATCTCCATTGTGGGCGAATCGGGCAGCGGAAAAACCACCCTGGCGAAGATGCTGCTGGGATTAATCAACCCGACTGAAGGAGAAATTTACTTTCAGGGGAAGAAGCGCGACATCAGTTCCCACCGTAAGAAAAAGGCCTATTGGAAACAGATTCAGGCGATCTTTCAAGACCCGTTCGCTTCATACAACATCTTCAACAAGATTGACTCCGTGCTTTTAGATTGTATTCGCATGAGGGGCGGCGGCAAACTCCCACATGAGCAAAAAGTAGAGATGATGACCGAGGCATGCAGCTTCGTCAACCTGAAATTCGCGGAATTGACCAACAAATATCCTTTTGAACTTTCCGGCGGACAGCAGCAGCGCTTGATGATTGCCCGCATCTTCTTGCTGAAGCCCAAAATCTTGCTGGCCGATGAACCAACCTCAATGATCGACGCCTGTTCACGCGCAACCATTCTGGATATGTTGTTGAATTTGCGTGATGAAATCGGGATGACGCCCATTTTCATCACGCATGATATTGGTCTGGCGTATTATGTTTCTGATACCGTATACATTATGGAGCAGGGAAAATTTGTTGAACGTGGATCTGCCGATGATGTGATTCTGCGGCCGCAAGAGCCATACACCAAACGCCTGCTCAATGATGTTCCCAAAATCTATGAGGAATGGGATCTGTCAACTGTTTAGAACATTTCCCCGGAAACATCAAGTTTCCGGGGAAATCAGGTACTGACTTTTTCGCCTGATTTTCCAATTAAACACGTCAACGAATAGCCAAACGAACCGATTGCCAGGGCATCCGGGTGATGCCCGTTTGCTGATTTCAAGGCCGATGTCTTTGGGATGTACCATTCGGTAAACAAGGTCATCATATTTGAACTAATTTCTGCATTGCAGAAAGTTTGGAGAGAAAAGGAAAACAAATAATGGAAGTTCAATCTATCATCAAACAAATGACGCTTGAAGAGAAAGCTGCGCTATGTACCGGCGCCAGCAAGTGGTCCACCACCCCGGTGGAACGCTTGGACGTGCCGGAATTGATCTGTTCCGATGGGCCGCACGGTGTCCGGCGCCAGCCCGATTTACATGATGATATAGGGCAGGAGAGTTTGCCCGCCACCTGCTTCCCCACGGCATCCTGCCTCGCCGCTACCTGGGATGTGGATTTAATCCACAAAATGGGTGAAGCGCTGGCCGAGGAATGTATTGCCCTGAACGTGGATGTTGTCCTTGGCCCTGGCGTGAACATGAAACGTTCTCCGCTGGGGGGGCGCAACTTCGAATATTTTTCTGAAGACCCCTACCTGGCCGGGGAAATGGCCGCTAACTTCGTCAACGGTGTGCAAAGCAAAGGGGTGGGCACTTCGCTCAAACATTATGCGGCCAATAACCAGGAGTTCCAGCGTTTCAGCATCAGCGCCGAAGTGGATGAGCGCACCCTGCGTGAAATCTACCTGCCCGCCTTTGAAAAAGCGGTTAAACAAGCCCAACCATGGACGGTGATGTGTTCGTACAACAAAGTCAACGGCACGTTTGCTTCCGAGCACAACTACCTGCTGAATGAGATTCTTAAAGAGGAATGGGGTTTCGAGGGGCTGGTTGTCTCCGACTGGGGGGCGGTGCGCGACCGGGTAGCGGCGTTGAAAGGCGGGCTGGATTGGGAAATGCCCGGACCGCAAGAGCGCCGCGTCAAAGAGGTTGTCGAGGCGGTTCGTTCCGGCGAACTGGACGAAGCGGTTCTGGATGAATCAGTTCGCCGCATTTTGCGCATTGTTTTCAAGGCTGCGGAAACGCCAAAAAGCGGTGATTTTGACGTGGATGCACATCACGAACTGGCAAGCCACATTGCCTCGGAAGGCATGGTGCTGCTCAAAAACAATGGATTGCTGCCGCTGAAAAGCCAGGAGCAGATTGCCGTCATCGGCCGTTCTGCGGAACAGGCTCATTTCCAGGGTGGGGGCAGTTCGCACATCAACCCGACCAAAGTGGCGGTGCCCTTCAAGGAATTGCAGGCCCAGGCCGGGAATGCAGAACTGACTTACGCTGAAGGGTATCCAACGGATAATTCTTTCCGCCAGGATTTGATTGACGAGGCGGTGACGCTGGCACAGGCGGCGGATGTGGCTGTGCTGTATATCGCCCTGCCGACTTTCAAAGAATCCGAGGGGTATGACCGTAAGGACCTTGATTTGACGGAGCAGCAGGTAGCGTTGATTACGGCCGTTTCCGCAATCCAACCCAATACCGTTGTGGTAATCAACAACGGTGCGCCAGTCGCCATGAGCGCCTGGATTGATGATGTAGCCGCCGTGCTCGAGGGTTGGATGATGGGCCAGGCCGGTGGTGTGGCCATTGCCGACGTCCTTTTTGGCAAGGTGAATCCGTGTGGCAAGTTGGCCGAAACCTTCCCGCTCAAACTGGCAGATACCCCCGCCTACCTCAATTGGCCGGGCGGTGCAGGCGAAGTGCGTTACGGCGAAGGTCTATTCATCGGCTATCGCTACTACGACGCCAAAGAAATGCCTGTCCTATTTCCCTTTGGCTATGGGTTGAGTTACACCAGCTTTGAATATACCAATCCAAAGGTATCTGCAAAGAGCTTTAAGGATGTGGATGGCGTGACGGTGACGGTGGACGTCACCAACACGGGTGACGTGGCGGGCAAGGAAATTGTCCAGGTATACGTCCACGATCAGAAATCCGGGTTGGTGCGGCCGGAGAAGGAGTTGAAAGGGTTCGCCAAAGTCGAACTCCAGCCGGGTGAAACCCAAACCGTCTCCATCCCGCTCGATTCCCGTGCCTTTGCTTACTACCACCCCGAACACAAACAGTGGATTACCGAAGACGGAGATTTTGACCTTCTGATTGCGGCCTCGGCGGTGGATATTCGCCACACCTTGACGGTAACACTCGAATCGACGATGGACTTGCCTTGTATTCTCGACAAGGAATCGACCATCCGCGAGTGGATGGCCGACCCGCGCGGCCAGGTTGTCTTTGGCCCCTTCTACGAACTGATGGAGAGCGAAGCCCGTAAAAGGTTTAGCGGCGATGACGAGCGCTATGGCAACGATAGCGCCATCGGCATGGATGTCATGGAAATGTTTAGCGATATGCCGTTGGTGAGTGTGCTGATGTTCCAGAAAGATGCGATGCCAATGCACCCCGAAGATATGGTGGCTGGATTATTGCAGCAGGTACATAGCGGAAGCTAGAGTGTAGTGCTAGAGCTGGAGGAAGATCAATAGCCTCTAGCTCTGGCTATTCAGGATGTTACTATGAAAATTCAATCTTTGACTGGCGAATGGCATTTTCGACAGGGTGGAACAGATGAGTGGCTGCCAGCCACTGTTCCCGGCGGTGTGCATACCGATTTAATGGCTCTAGGCCGTATCCCTGACCCGTTTGTGGGTGATAATGAAAAACATGTGCAGTGGGTGGCTGAAGCGGATTGGGAATATCGCACTCAGTTTGTGGCCGCGCCTGAACTTTTGCAGCAGCCGCACATCTGGCTGGTTTGTGATGGGTTGGATACACTAGCAGCGGTAAGCTTGAACGGCCGTACCCTTGCCCACACCAACAACATGTTCCGCCAATACCGCTGGGACGTGAAAGAACTGCTCCAGGTGGCTGACAACGAACTGGTGATTACCTTTGCCTCGCCGGTAAAATATATCACCGAAAAACAGGCTGAACGGCCGTTACCCGGCGTCTCTCAAGCCATTGCTGGCGGGCCTTATCTGCGCAAAGCGCCCTGCCAGTTTGGCTGGGATTGGGGACCGCAGCTTCCGCCCATCGGCATCTGGAAAGATATTCGCCTGGAAGGGGGCAGCAGCGCCCGCCTG
The DNA here is from genome assembly GCA_050301775.1 of Promineifilaceae bacterium (SeqCode). Lineage (GTDB taxonomy): Bacteria > Chloroflexota > Anaerolineae > Promineifilales > Promineifilaceae > JACKCC01. Next base: position 10,217 of record JBNKZT010000082.1, on the reverse strand, counting down.
GCCGACGTGCATCTGCGGCAGAACCACAGCGATGGGCAAGTGACAGTCTCGGCAGCGCTCACACTGGAAGGGCAAACAAATGAAGATTTAACGGCGCGTCTGCGGATCATTGCTCCGGATGGGGAAGAGATGATGGTGGAAACGGCCGTTTCTACCTCCAATTCACCATTCACCAGCGACCGCAGGCCGCCCACAATCTCACAATTCACCATTCCTCATCCCCAGCTTTGGTGGCCCAACGGCTACGGCGAGCAGCCGCTCTATCAAGTTGTCGTTAGCTTGCACCAGGGAGATACGGAACTAGACCAGCGCCGCTACCAGCTTGGCCTGCGCACCATCGAACTGCGTCAGGACAAAGACGAATGGGGTCGTTCGTTTGAATTTATGGTCAACGGCGTGCCCATCTTTGCCAAAGGGTCTAACTGGATTCCGGCCGACTCCTTGCCCACGCGCATTACCGATGACTATTTGGAAATGCTCATTCGTGCGGCAGCAGACACGCACCAAAACATGCTGCGCGTCTGGGGCGGTGGTTTCTTTGAGGAAGAGCGCTTTTACGATTTATGCGACCGCTACGGCATCCTGGTCTGGCAAGATTACATCTTTTCGTGCAGCGTTTATCCGATGGATGACCCTGACTTCCTGGAGAACGTGCACATCGAAGTGGAAGAAAACGTGCGCCGCCTACGCCATCGGGCGAGTCTGGCCCTGTGGTGCGGCAACAATGAAATGGAAATGGGTTGGGCCGATTGGGGCTGGACGCGGCCGGATTTAGCAGACATGAAAGCGGCTTATGACCGCTTCTTCCACCACACGCTGGCCGAATGGAGCACCGCCAACGATCCTGACACTCCGTATTGGCCCAGTTCGCCATCCTCCGACACCCCTTTTGCCGATCCAAACGGGCAAGTACAAGGGGATGCGCATTATTGGGATGTGTGGCACGGCCGTAAACCGTTCACCGCCTACCGTGATCAATTCCCCCGTTTCATGAGCGAGTTTGGTTTCCAGGCATTACCCCCGCTGGCTACCATCAGCACTTTTGCCGACGAAGCTGATTGGAATATGACCTCGTACATCATGGAGCAGCATCAAAAGAACGACAGCGGCAACAGCCTCATGGTCGGGCAGATGCTCGACACCTTCCGGTTGCCCAAAGATTTTTCGTCGCTGGTTTATTTGAGTATGGTCCTTCAGGCCGAAGGGATTCGCTATGGTGTGGAGCATTGGCGGCGATTCCGCGACCGCGTGGCAGGTACGTTGTACTGGCAGCTCAATGATTGCTGGCCGGTAGCCTCCTGGTCCAGCCTCGATTACTTTGGCCGCTGGAAGGCGTTACACTATGCGGCCCGCCGCTTCTATGCGCCGGCGCTGCTCTCCATTGAAGACGATCCGCCGCGACAGGGCGTTTACGTCACCAATGACCAGCGCGAAGCATGGCAAGGCAGTGTGCGCTGGTCGCTGGAAACGCTGGACGGGGCAAAGCTGACTGCGGGAGAGGAGCCGGTGCAGGCTGCGCCATTGGCGACGACCCCAGTCAAACAGTTTGATTTTGCCAATCATGTCACGGACGACAATCGACGAAATTTGATCTTTATTGCCGAATTATGGCAGGGTGATGGCCGGGTGGCGATACAAACCGCTTTCTTCGCACCCACAAAACATCTGCAGCTGGCTGATCCGGCGGTGCAGGCCATCTGCCGCAGCGAGGACAACTTACTGCACATCGCATTAACCGCCCGGTCTCTGGCACGATTGGTAGAACTCTCATTTGACGGCGCTGACGCTGTTTTCAGTGATAACTACTTTGACCTGCCTGCCGGTCGTTCTATCACGGTAAGTTGTTTGCTCCCTGAAGGATGGAACTTATCCCAGGCCGAAGCAGCGCTGCGAATTCGTTCTGTTTATGATTCTTTTAGCTAGTCAGCTTGTCAGCCGGTCAGCGTCTTAGCCTGGTTTGTCTGCTGGCTGACTGGCTGAAATGCTGAGATGCTGAACCGCTCACAATCTGTTGAGAAAAAGGAGTCCATCATGACTGATGTTCAAGGCATCGTCGCTAAAATGACGTTGGAAGAAAAAGTTGCTTTGTGTACCGGGGCCAGCGCCTGGACAACGACACCTGTGAGACGGCTGGGTTTGCCTGAACTGCTGGTTTCAGATGGGCCACATGGCATTCGCCGCCTGCAAGACCTTCATGCAATGACCAGTAAAAGCTTGCCTGCCACCTGTTTCCCCACCGCCTCCGGTTTGGCCGCTACATGGGACGCTGATCTGTTGTATGAGATGGGGCAGGCCCTGGCTGAAGAGGCCATCGCCTTGAAAGTAGATGTGGTGCTTGGCCCTGGCGCAAATATGAAACGCACGCCGTTGTGCGGCCGTAATTTTGAGTATTTTTCTGAAGACCCCTATCTGGCCGGGGAACTGGCGGCCAGTCTGATCAATGGCATTCAAAGCAAAGGCGTGGGCACGTCGCTGAAACATTTTGCGGCCAACAACCAGGAATTCGAGCGTTTTTCGATTAGCTCAGAAATTGATGAACGGACTCTGCGTGAGATTTATTTGCCGGCGTTTGAAACGGCCGTTACCAAAGCCAAACCGTGGACTGTCATGTGCGCTTACAACAAAGTCAACGGAACCTATGCCTCCGAACATCATCGCCTGCTGACCGACATCCTCAAAAACGAATGGGGCTTTGAAGGGTTTGTCGTCTCCGATTGGGGTGCGGTTCATGACCGAGTAGCCTCCTTGCAAGCCGGGTTGGACCTGGAAATGCCTGGCCCCAAGCGAACACGTGTGAATGCCGTCATCGAAGCGGTACGCGATGGGGTACTCAATGAGGCGGTGCTGGACGAAGCCGTGCGACGTATCGTGCAGATCGTTTGCCTGGCGGCGCAAACGCCTAAGGGAGGCGACTTTGATGCTGCTGCCCATCACGCCCTGGCTCACAAAGTTGCCGCTGAGGGCATGGTGTTGCTCAAGAATAATGGTCTGCTGCCTTTACAAAACCCACAGCACATTGCCGTCATCGGCCGGGCGGCGCAAAAAGCACACTTCCAGGGCGGCGGTAGTTCGCATATTAATCCTACCCGGGTGGATGTACCCTTCAAGGAACTGCAAAAGTTGGCCGGAAATGCGGAATTAAGTTTTGCCCCTGGCTATCCTGAAGATGCCAGCTTTGAACAAGCGTTGATTGGTGAAGCGGTTGACACGGCCAAAGTCGCCGATGTGGCGCTGCTCTATATTGCCTTGCCCACTTTCAAAGAATCGGAAGGGTACGACCGGCCAGATTTAGATCTGACGGAACAACAAGTGGCGTTGATTCAGGCGGTAACGGCCGTACAGCCCAACACCGTCGTCATCCTCAACAATGGCGCGCCCGTGGTTATGCGTGATTGGATTGACGGCACGGCGGCTGTTTTGGAAGCGTGGCTGATGGGTCAGGCTGGCGGCGGCGCTATTGCCGACGTCCTCTTTGGCCGTGTCAACCCCTGCGGCAAGCTGACCGAAACCTGCCCCGTCAAGCTGGCCGATACCCCGTCCTACCTCAACTTTCCCGGCGAAAACGGCGCGGTGCACTACGGTGAAGGACTGTTTATCGGTTATCGCTACTACGACGCCAGAGAAGTGCCGGTGCAGTTCCCGTTTGGTTACGGCTTGAGCTATACCACGTTTGCTTACAGCAATCCCCAGGTTACGGCCGATACCTTCAAGGATGTCGATGGCGTAACCGTTTCTGTGGATGTAACCAATACCGGGCCAATGGCCGGCAAGGAAATTGTGCAGGTATACGTGCATGATCAGGTAGCGCGGTTGGTACGGCCGTACAAAGAACTCAAAGGGTTCGCCAAAGTAGAACTACAACCGGGTGAGACCAGAACCGTGACGATTCCGCTCGATTTCCGTGCTTTTGCCTACTACAATCCCGCCTATCAGCAGTGGGTGACCGAAGACGGTCAGTTTGACATCCTCATTGGCGCTTCCGCCGCCGACATTCGCAGCGTTGTGACCGTGACACTGCAATCAACGCTGCAACTACCCTCTGTTCTGCACCGCGAATCGACCATCCGCGCCTGGCTGGAAGACCCTCGTGGTAAGAAAACCTTTGAACCGATGTACCAGCAGTTGATGACGCAAATGAGCCATGTGTTTAGTGGAGATGATGCCAATGGCAGCGAAATGATTGGCATGGATACGGTTGGGTTCATGCTAGATATGCCCTTGTTGAGCATCCTTCAATTCCAGGAAGAAGCCCTGACGCAGCCGGCCGATGACATTGTAGCTTTGCTGTTGGAACAGGTGCATAGCGCGGCTGGGTAAGGAGTTCACATGCTATCTCATTGGACTGACGCTTATGTCACAGTAGATGGTTTCAAATTTCATTATACCCGGACTGGGGATGGCCGTAAACCACCCTTACTGCTTTTGCACGGCTTTTCTGACAATGGGTTGTGCTGGCTGCCGGTGGCGCGCGACCTGGAAGCGCAATACGACGTCATCATGCCTGACGCCAGGGGACACGGACTCTCGGCACGGGTACAGCCCAACGAGCCAGTTGACAATGCGGCCGATGTGGCCAATCTCATCACAGTGTTGGAACTGCATCGACCGATTGTTGGCGGCCATTCGATGGGCGGCCTGACGGCCACCGAACTCGGAGCGCGTTACCCGGATCTCATTGGCGGGCTAATTTTGGAAGACCCGGTTTGGGTTGACCCGCCGCCTGATGATGTGCCCGTGCAAAATAACCCGTTTTTTGAGTGGTTGTTAAATATTGACGAGGTTTCTCTGGAGGAGATTGTCGCCTTTGGAAAAGCCAATAATCCGGCATGGCCTGAGGGGGAATTCCCGGCCTGGGCAGAGTCCAAACAACAGCTTGACAAGAACATCTTCCCGGTTGTCAATGTTCGCAAACCGTGGCGGGAATTCGTTTCAGCATTCACTGTCCCGGCACTGCTGATTATGGCCGATGGGGCGATGAATGCCATTGTCACCCCTGCGGTAGCGCAAGAGGCAGTTTCCCTCTCGCCATTGCTGAAAGTGGCACCGGTACCCCATGCTGGCCACAACATCCGCCGGGAAAACTACCCGGCTTTTATGCAGGTTGTGCAGGCTTTTCTGAGCCAATAAATGAAAACAAACAAGGATTGAATAGGATGAATTACGAATTTCCAAAAGGGTTTCTGTGGGGCACGGCAACGGCCGCACACCAGGTTGAAGGAAATAACACGAACAGTGATTTTTGGGTGATGGAACACGTACCCCACACGGTTTTTGCCGAGCCGTCGGGCGACGCGATTGACCATTACCATCGTTATGAAACAGATATTGCTTTGCTGGCGGAATTGGGGTTTAACAGCTACCGCTTTTCAGTGGAATGGGCGCGGGTGGAACCGGAAGACGGTCGTTTCTCCACCGCCGCCCTGGACCATTACCGCCGCATGTGTAAAGCCTGCCACGCCCACGGTCTCAAGCCGGTGGTGACTTACCATCATTTTACGTCACCGCGTTGGCTCATCGGCCAGGGTGGGTGGCAAAATATGGAAACGGCCGCTAAATTTGCCCGTTATTCCCAAAAAGTTACCCAACATCTAGGCGACTTGGTAGAAGCGGTCTGCACTATTAACGAAGTCAACATCCCACGTATGGCTGCTATGATCTGGATGGCCGGCGGCCAAGACGAAAGTTTTATACAGCAGGCAGCCCAGGCGCTGCATACCACCCCGGAACAGTTTGCGCCTTTCATGTTTGCCGGTTCAGCCCAGGGACGGGACGTGATTATAGAGGCTCATCATCAGGCACGGGCGGCGATTAAGGCGGAACGGCCGTTACTCCCCGTTGGTCTGACCATCGCCATGCAAGATATGCAAGCCGTCCCCGGTGGCGAAGCGGTGCGAGACAAGATGCGCTGGGAAGTGCAAGATGTATACCTGGAAGCAGCCCGCCAGGATGATTTTCTCGGTGTACAAACCTACTCGCGTGAACGGTATGGGGCAGATGGCAGCCTGGGGCCGGAGGAAGGCGTGGAACCGACGCAAATGGGATACGAATTTTGGCCTGAAGCGATTGGCGCTACACTGCGTCGTGCTCACCAGGTAGCCGGTGTGCCCATGATGGTCACTGAAAACGGTATCGGCACAACGGATGACGGCCGTCGCCTGGCCTACTACCAGACCGCCCTGCAAAACGTTGCCGCCTGCCTGGAAGATGGGCTGGACATAAGTGGTTATTATGCCTGGTCGGCTTTTGATAATTTTGAATGGATGTTGGGCTACCGGCCCACGTTTGGCATCATTGCCGTGGACCGCAGTACGCAGCAGCGCACCGTTAAACCTAGCGCTCGCTGGCTGAGTGCCGTGGCTCAGACGAACAGGATAAGTTAGTGACCCAAAACGAAAAACTTCGCAGCACTATCGGGTATTACCTGCTTTTTGTCAGCCTGGGTTACAGCCTGGGTATCACCGGTCCAGCGCTGCCCTCGCTGGCGGAACAAACCGGCAGTACACTGGGCGCTATCGGCGCAATCTTTTTACTTGGTGCTTTGGGTGGCATGGTGGGAACCGCTATCAGCGGCCGACTACTAGATCGTCTACCACGTGGTCATCTTTTGCTGGGGTTGGCCCAGTTGATAAGCGCTGTGCTGTTTGTGCTTATACCGCTGGCGGGCAGCCTGCCGCTGCTGCTGTTGATCTTTTTTATCAACGGCCTACCCGGTGGTATGATCAACACGGGCGCCAACACTCTGCTGATGTGGACGCATGGCAAAAAAGCCGGGCCATATATAAACGGACTGCACTTCGCTTTTGGCCTGGGTGCGTTTCTAGCGCCAACGGTTTTCGCTCAAGTGTTGAAACTGGGCGGCACCTACCAACATGCTTACTGGGCACTGGCCGGGCTGGCTGTTTTGGTTAGCCTGTTCATTCTGTTCCTGCCCGGCAGCCCGAAGCATTCCGATCAACAGGAAAGTAGCATCCAGCTACAGGAAAATCTGCGTAAAATTCTGCCGACGATTATCATCGCCATGCTGTTCCTGTTTTTCTACGTTGGCTCGGAAATCACGTTTGGCAACTGGATTTACACTTACACGCTGACCCTCGACTTAGCCGATGCCACGCGCGCAGCGTACCTGACCTCCGGTTTTTGGCTGGCTTTTACCATTGGCCGCGCTATTTCTATTGCCGTGGCGGCGCGCTATGAGCCAGAGCAAATTCTGACCGTTGCCTTCCTGGGCGGGCTGGGCGCGCTGGCGCTGGCGATTCTTGCGCCGTATTCGATCAACATCCTGTGGGCGGCGACGCTGCTGGTAGGTTTTTTCATGGCGCCAATCTGGGCAACCGGCTACAACCTGGCCGGGCAGTCCATCAAATTGACGGCAACCGTGAGCAGCATCATTATTCTGGGTGATAGTCTTGGTGTTGTTGTGCTGCCGTGGCTGACCGGGCAGGCGATTGAGCGTTTCGGCGCCCGCACCATGCCCTGGCTGGTATTCTCCAGCCTGGCGATCAACGCGCTGATTTTTGCGTTCATGCTTTTGCAGCGCCGGAGGACGCTTCAGGTTGCCCTGGCGGGGGAGTGAACAACGCTCGTTGGGCAGCTTTTGACCGCAGTTGGCAGTAGCATCAAGTCCAACGCCCATTGGCTGGGCGTGGCCGCTCAGGCTAACTGACTGATTGAGAGAACTGCCGTTTAATTTTGAAATCGTTTGGGGTGGGGAGCGGGAAGTGGAGACCAGCGTCTGGAGATTTTCCGGCCGTCACCGTCCAGGTGCTGGCGGCGTTGATGGCCCCGGTGAGGGATGCGTTGTTTGGTAGAACGGCCGTTACCGAACTAATCTTGTCGGCGGTCATATCAGCCACCGGGGTTTGTTCGTCGTCGGCGAGATAAATCATGTGAACGCTGATGAACACAGAAAAGATTAAGCGAAGCGGCAAAATCAGTGTACATCCGTGTTAATCGGTGTCCGATAAAACCTGATCCAGCGCCGCTACCAGAAAATCGACGTCGGCAGCGGTGAAGACGAGGGGCGGTTTGATTTTGATGACGTTATGCAGCGGGCCGTCGGTGCTGAGCAGGATGCCGCGCTGTTTCATTTGCTCGACAATTGCTGACGCCTCTTCCGCCGCCGGTTCTAACGTTTCCCGATCCCGCACCAGTTCAATTCCCAGGAATAATCCCAACCCGCGCACGTCGCCGATGAGAGCGTGTTTGGCCATCAAACCGGTTAATCCTGCCTTGAGATGGCCGCCAACGCGCAGGGCATGTTCCGGCAACTGCTCATCTTCAATCACTTCCAAAACGGTCAGCCCGACGGCGCAGGAAACGGGATTGCCGCCAAACGTATTGAAATATTCCATCCCGTTGTGAAAGGCTTGCGCGATTTCGGTCGTGGTGACAACGGCGGCCAGCGGATGCCCGTTGCCGATTGGTTTGCCCATCGTGACGATGTCGGGGATGACACCCTGCGTTTCAAAACCCCAGAAATGGCTGCCGACCCGGCCAAAGCCGACCTGTACCTCATCGGCAATGCAGACGCCGCCAGCAGCCCGCACCATCTGGTAAGTTGATTTCAGGTAGCCATCGGGCAGGACGATCTGGCCGCCACAGCTGAGTAGAGATTCGGCGATGAAGGCGGCCACGCCGCGCCCCTGAGCCTGGATGTTGTCGATGGCTTGCTGGACGTGGGCGGCGTACTGCTGGCCGGTTTGCTGATTGTTCCCTTTGTACGGCCCGCGATAGCCATCGGGCATGATGACTTTTTGGACGTGGGGCGGCGCGGCGCGACCGCCGGGACCGTCGAATTTGTAGGGGCTGATTTCGATAAGCGAGGTCAAATTGCCGTGATAAGCGCCATCGAGGACGATGGTGTCCCGTTGGCCGGTGTAAGTGCGGGCCAGGCGCAGCGCCAAATCGTTGGCCTCGCTGCCGGAGTTGACAAAGAAACAGACGTTGAGCGGATCGGGCAGGGTGGCGGTCAGCCGTTCGGCGTAGCGGATGATGTTGTCGTGTAGGTAGCGGGTGTTGGTGTTGAGGATGGCCATTTGCCTGACCGCCGCTTCGACGATGCGGGGGTGGCTGTGGCCGACATGGCAAACGTTGTTCACGCAGTCGAGATACGGCCGTCCCGCCTCATCATACAAAAACTGCCCGGCTCCGCGCACGATTTTGAGCGGTTCGCGGTAAGAAACGCTGAGGGATGGTCCCAGGCGGCGCTGGCGGGCTGATAGAATGGCTGCCTTGCTTTGGCCGGGCGGCGGGGTGAAGCAGGCGCGGCGCAGTTGGTCGGTGGCCTGCTCCGAATCGATGGCGGCCATTTGCTCCAGCAGTGCCCAGGCTGGTTTTTCAGAGATGGTAAGATAGGCGTTGTCGGGTTCTAGCTTTTTTTGGTGGGCTGACAGGGCGACGCTGGTGCAGAGGCGGATGCGGATGAATGGGTAGAGCAATGTTTGTTCCAGCTCGGTCAGAGGATGGGCGGCGTGGTAGCCGCCGAGGAAGTGGGCGGCGTCGGCGAAGGGGTCTGGCTTGTCGAGCATGAGGTAGGCGGCGGCGATGGCCGGTTCGGCTAGAGTGAGGGTGTGGACCATGTCGCCGAAGTCGATGATGCCAACGGGTGGCACGGTTGGGACACCAGCCACAGCAGTTTGGGGGATGATGAGGTTGTGGTCGTTGGCGTCGTTGTGGATGATTTGGCGGCGTAAATGGAGGAGGTGGGGGAAAACGGCCGTTTCATATTCCCCTAAAAATCGCTCTACCAAAGCTCGCCGGACGGGTTGGTCAATTTCTGACAGGTGGCGGCGGATGATGGTAGGGGCATGGGCTATGTCCCAATGCAGCAGCCGGTGGGCGGCGGGATAGTCAAAATTAGCCAGGGCATTATCCATCTGCCCCAAAAAGCGGCCAACATTGTGCAGCAGGTGCGGTGACTGGGGTGTGATTTTGGCCAGAACTAGGCCATCGAGATAGGTGATCAGGCGGACGAAGTGGGGGCTGCCATTGGTCCCGGGAACGGCCGTCATCCATTCCCCATTCATCGTCGGGCAAACGCGCGGACTGGGCAGGCTTTCAGCTTCAGCCAGGTGGCGCATGGCCTGGTTTTGCAAATTCAGTACGTCGGCCGATTCGGCGGCGCTGGCGATTTTGAGGACGAACTGTTCGCCTGTTTCTGTAGTCAGGTGGAAGTTTTGGTCGCGGTCGCTGGGTAACGGCCGTGCCACGGCCGTTAA
>JBNKZT010000081.1:0-19610 GCA_050301775.1 Promineifilaceae bacterium (SeqCode) | reverse complement strand
AAGAGTAGCCAGCTCTTTTCCCTCGGTCACGACGCGTAATTTTTCGTATTGATAATTCAGGCTATATCGCATATAATACAACCAAACATTTTAGCAATAATCGGTCGGGAGAAACGGCCGTTAGCACACAATAATTAAATGAAAAACGCCCTGAATTGGTGCGGGAACACCAATCCAAGGCTCGCCTACAACGCTGATGATGCCAGCATTGTAGACTTAGTGCAATGCTATCTGCATGCACTTGAGTCGTCAATTGCTCTTGTCAGTGATTGACGACTTTTTTGTTACATGGGGCTGCCCATTGGGTTAGTCCCGGAAAGGAGAATATGCCTGATGATTCCCAAACACTTATCCAAGAGCAGCAAACAGCTCCCCGGTTCTTTTCAGCACCGGACAAAGATGTGTTTGTTGACCACCCATTGATTGGTCCACGATTAAAACCCGGATGGAAACCCAAGAATCGGAAAACGAAAAAAAGGAAGGTTAAGATGCGTTACGCGGCTTATGTTCGGATTAGTTCAGAGGAGCAAATTGGTAATTATTCTATTGATGCCCAAAAACGGGCAATAGAAGCATGGGTTGTGGCTAATGGTGGCGTCCTGGCCCAAGTGTATGTTGACGAAGGACACTCCGGGCGCACAGCTGACCGGCCCGCTTTCAAGCGACTGCGCCGTGATGCCCGGCGGCGAAAATTCGACGCCATCATCGTCCACAAATTTGATCGCTTCGCCCGCAATCGGACAGATGCATTGGCGATTAAATCTCTGTTACGTCATGACTACGGCATTAAGGTTTTTTCGGTCAGCGAACCATCAGAAGACAGTGATGGCCCAATGGGTGCATTGATTGAAGGTATTATGGAGTCGGTTGCCGACTGGTACAGTCAAAACCTGGCGGCGGAAACAGCCAAAGGCAAGAAGGAGCGAAGCCATCAGGGTAAGCACAATAATCGTGCTCCGTTTGGATTAAAGAAAAACAAGGACATGGTCTTGATCTCAGATGAAAACGAACTCCCAGGTCTTATCCTGGCTTTTGAGAGCTATGCAACCAATAAATACAGCGACAGGGACATTGCTCATTTGCTGAATGAAAAAGGATATCGTAGTAAAACCGGCAGACGATTTTCCAAAGATACCGTCCGAAGCATGTTACAAAATCGTACCTACCTGGGAAAAATCAAATATCAAAAATATAAGAGTCGCAAAGATGGCACACGCTCTTATGAGGCTCCAGTAGAATGGTTTGATGGCCAACACGACGCTGTTATTAGTGAAGAATTGTTCGACAAATGCATGGAAGTACGCGCCAGTCGGCGCGTACACCGCCAGGCAACAAAAAGGTTGAATCCTTACTTGTTGCGCGACATCGCCTACTGCTATCGGTGTTGCAGCAATCCGCCCCAAGAAAAGACATTCCGTTATTATGGCAAAATGCGTGGGCAATCCCAATGGCATGGTGAACATCGTTATTATCGCTGTCGGGCATACGACTTAGGTTACGAATGTGAACAAAAGGGCGTGCCCGTGGAAGTTCTTGACCAACAAATCGTAACAATCCTCATGAACCTGAAGCCGCCAAAAAATTGGCGCAAAGGCATCACCAAAGCAATGGGGGAGCTATTGGGAGAACAAAGCCTGGAAGAGCGTCTTCAAGAGATTCGTGACATTATCAATCGCATGGATAAGCGTTGGGACAATGGCTTCATCATTGATGAACGAGAATATATGGAACAGCGCATCAAATTGCAGATGGAATTGGAGCAGTTGAATCCGATACCAGAGAACGATTTGGAACAGGCAGCGGATTTGTTAGAAAATTTCAAGGCGCATTGGGATCGGCTGGAAGGGGATGAAGACGGCCGTCACGATTTGGTCAACCTCATTGTGGAACGGGCCTATGTTTGTGATGAGAAAATTGTGGCTTTGACCCTGCGGTCAAACTATCACCTGGTGCTCAACCATAAAACAAATGGGCCAACTTACTTTGAAGTTGACCCATTATACGCCCACGGGAGCGACGGGGATCGAACCCGCGATCTTCGGCTTGACAGGCCGACGTGTTAACCACTACACCACGCCCCCTAGAATGTGCAGAATGGTAGCAAATATAGAGCAATGTGTCAAACTTTTGCTTAACTTTTTGGCAGTGGCTAAGTTTTAACTGTTATGCTCGCATTATACTCATAAAAAAACTCTTTGGGCAAACTCATGACGTTCATCCGATTTGGAAAACGAACACATTCGACGGGCAAAACGCCCCAATCGCTACCATGGTATGTTGTTTCATCTCTCATCATGTGATCTTTCGCCGGTTTCCTTACTACCCGCCTGCTGGTTTTCAGACAACAAGCCGACTATCTGGTCATAAGTTTCCCATAATTCCAATACATCACCGGATTTAGTACAGAAAATCTAAAATTTCAACCGGGGTGGTTGGGATGGATTGCACTACGTGTTGCAAAGATTTACGCTCATAGCGGCAGCCCACCAGACTGGATTCCAGGGACAAGGTAACTGACGAGTCGATAAAATCAGCTTCAATTTTGCTGTACCGTACACGGCCGTTCACCACCTCAATCTCAATCGCAACCCGTCCAGCAGGTAGCCGACTGCTTCTGCGAACAGTAAATTTAGGGGAACGGCCGATATTCCAATCCCACGATTCATATCTCTCGGCACGTATTTGCTCAATTTTGGCCCAATCAACGGCCGTTAACGCCAAAGTGGAAATCGTTTCGCCAAACAGATGATGCAGGATCATTTGTTGAAACTGGGCCAGAGTCATTGGCCGGGGCAGCAAGTCGCGGATATTGGTCACATTGGCGCGCACCGATTGAACCGCTTGGGATTGGATAGACAACGGCCGTGGCCGCACCGCCCGATTCAATTGTTCCAAATCCGTATCAAACAACAATGTGCCATGACTGAGAACGCGCCCCCGTGAAACGTACTGCGCATTGCCGGAAATCTTCTCGTCACCTACAAACAAACTGCTGCGATGGCGTAAATCTGCTTTGACGCCCAACTGGTCCAGGACAGCCACAATCGGATCCGTAAATTTGGCGAAGTTGTGCAAATCGTCTCGTTCCGGGCTGATGAAACTGAAATTGAGGTTGCCCGGATCATGGTAAACCGTCCCGCCGCCGGAAAGACGACGCACCAATTGAATACCATTAGCCGCCAGATAATCAGGGTCAACTTCCTCAAACGCGTTCTGGTTACGACCAATAATCACGGCCGGCTCGTTGACATAAAACAGCAGCAACATCTCCTCCAACGAGGCATGGCGCAAGAGAAATTCTTCCAGAGCCAGATTGGTGCGCGGATCGCTGCTGCTAGTGGTAACAAATAGCATAACTGAAACCAGTATACATTGATTGGGCATGGAGTCGTAGATTTTCATATGTCATGCGTCAGCCGTCCGGCTAATGTTTGACGCGTAACACATGATGCTTCATTTAGGTTAGAATCAGCGGATGAATCTACCAGCATATTCAACTGTATTTTGGGTAACGGCCGTTCTCGCCGTCATCTTGGTAGGGATTGCCAAAGCCGGATTTGGCGGCGGCGCGGGCGTTATTGCCACGCCGCTGTTGGCGCTAACAATTCCTGTGACTCAGGCCGCCGCCTTACTCCTGCCGCTGCTAGTCATCATCGACATGATTTCCATCTACCACTACCGAAAAAACTTCGACCGGACCAGCATTCGACTGATGATTCCCAGTGCGGCCGTGGGCATCTTGATTGGCAGCCTGTTTTTTGGTCTGTTTAGCAGCAATGAGCGCGTCCTTAAATTGGGCATTGGGCTGCTGGCCGTGGCTTTTGTCTTGTTTCAACTGTTCCGGACACAAATAATGGGCCAGTTGATAGGGAAACGGCCGTCCACCACCAGTGGCATCTTCTTCAGCACATTGGCCGGATTTACTTCGACATTGGCCCATGCCGGCGGCCCCCCGGCCACGATTTACCTGCTGCCACAGCAGCTTCCCCGACAGATATTTGTGGGGACGACGGTTGTCTTTTTTACGGCCGTCAACCTCATCAAACTCATCCCCTACAGCTTTTTGGGCCTGCTCAAAGTAGGCAACATCACCACAATTTTCGTTCTGTCGCCGCTTTGTTATCTGGGGGTACGATTGGGGATTTATTTGAACGGCCGTTTCACCGATAAATGGTTCAATCGGCTCATTTACAGCCTACTCTTCCTCACCGGCATCCAGCTCATTCTGGGCCGGTCTTTGCTAGACCTCTTCATCCACCTCTAACTTGTACGCCGCGCAATTTCCTGGCGAACCACTGGCGCAACTTTTGTGCCCAGCAGCTCAATCGCATGCATCACTTTATCATGCGGCATTGTGCCCACACTCAACTGAATCAGGAAACGCTGATGCTGAAACAACTCATGCTGGAACAAAATCTTCTCAATGATTTCATCAGGACTGCCGATAAAATTAGCGCCGCGCAGGGTACATGACGCCTCAAACTGCTGCCGGGACATTGGCGGCCAGCCCCGCTCGCGCCCAATCTTGTTCATGATCAGTTCAAATGGCGGGAAGGCTTCATCAATTGCTTGCCGGGCGTTGTCGGCGATGAAACCGTGTGAGTTGATGCTCACACTCAACTGCGAGCGATCATGACCGGCATGGTCAGCGGCCCGATAATACAACTCAACCAGGGGGACAAACTGTTCCGGCAGCCCGCCAATGATCGCGATGGCCAACGGCAGTCCCAACGTACCGGCCCGTATCACCGATTCCGGTGTACCGCCCACAGCAATCCAGACAGGCAGCGGGTTTTGCAACGGCCGTGGATACACCCCCTTATCGTCCAGCGGCGGCCGGTGCTTGCCCGACCAGCTAATCCGTTCGAATTCGCGCAGCTTGAGGAGCAGTTCCAGCTTCTCCGAAAAAAGTGTGTTGTAATCCTTCAAATCGTAACCAAAAAGTGGAAATGATTCGGTAAAAGAACCGCGCCCGACCATAATCTCGGCCCGGCCGTTGGAAAGCAAATCAAGCGTAGCAAAATCCTGGAACACACGCACCGGATCATCAGAGCTGAGCACAGTGACGGCGCTGCTAAGACGAATGGATTTCGTCCGTGCCGCCGCCGCTGCCAGAATGACAGCCGGCGCCGATGAGACAAAGTCCGGCCGATGATGCTCGCCCAATCCAAAGACGTCTAGCCCAACCTGATCGGCCAGCTCAATTGATTCCAACAAATCGTGCAGCCGCTGTGCCGGGCTAATCAGCTTACCCGTATGCGGATCGGGCGTTCGCTCAGCAAAGGAATAGAGACCAATTTCAAATTTTCGCGCTGCGACAGAATTGTCTGTTGTCATTTTTTTCCTTTGAATGTGACGGGATAGACGATTTGGTGTTCTTTCATCGTTTGCTTGAACGATGCATATCGTAACTTGTTGTCATCACAAGTTCAACCAGAACGAGATAATATTCATTCAGGCTTAAAGGCGTCATTTCCCAAAGTGGGAATCGTGGCTTATCCATGTAAAATTAGCGTTTGATGCATGACGTATCCTGAAGGAGTTTATCATGAGCAACTGGTTACTTTATGGCGCATACGGCTACACCGGCCGATTGGTCATTGAAGAAGCGGTTCGGCGCGGCCACAAGCCAATTCTGGCCGGGCGCAACAAAGACAAACTGATTCCTCTGGCGAAACAGTACGATTTGGGCTGGCTGGCGCTGGATTTGGACGATGCCGATGAATTGGCTACGGCCGTTGCCCCCTTCGATCTCGTCTTTCACGCTGCCGGCCCCTTCACCATCACCAGCGACCCCATGCTGCGCGCCTGCCTGTCCGGTAAAACACACTACGTAGACATCACCGGCGAAATCGGTGTCTTTGAAAACACATTCCGCTATGACGAACCGGCCCGGCAAAAAGGACTGGTCTTCATCTCCGGCGTTGGCTTTGACGTCGTACCTTCAGACTGTCTGGCAAAGTATGTGGCCGATCAACTGCCGAACGCCACCGAACTGGAATTGGCTATTGTCGCCCTGGGCAGCGCCAGCGCCGGTACGACAAACACAATGCTGGAACTGCTGCCGACCCTGAAAAAAGGCAGTGTGGTGCGCCGCAACGGCCGTTACCAACCCTTCCCCATCGGCCAGGGGGCAAAAAAAGTGACATTCAGCAACTGCCGTACCCGAACAGTCACCCCCCTGCCCTGGGGCGATTTGGCTACCGCTTATCGCAGCACCGGCATCCCCAACATCACCACTTACATGATTTTGCCTGTTCCCCCAGCAATGACCCGCTTCTTTGGACTTAATCGGGCGCTGCTCTCCATCAAACCGCTGCGGCGGCTGGCGCAGGCCATCGTCGCCCGCAAGGTCACTGGCCCAAACGAAGAAATGCGGCAAACGGGACGGAGCTACCTGTATGCACGAGCCGTCAACGAACAAGGAACGGCCGTAGAAGCGTGGCTGGAAACGATAGAAGGCTACCGGTTAACGGCCGTGGCCGGGGTCCGCGCTGTCGAAAAAATTTTGAACGGCCAGGCAATCCTCGGGACGCCTACCCCAGCGCAAGCATTCGGCGCCGATTTCATTTTGGACATCGAAGGTACAAAGCGGTTTGACACGCTACCTCAACCTTAATGCAAATCTACCACTGACCATTTTTTCACCCGGTGGTCAAAGGAATTTGAGCCGTCTATGACAATGACTAAGGCTTATGTTAAAATCGCCTCAGCCCAATTGGCTGTCATGACCCATGGTAATTACACATCTGTCGCTCACTAATTTTCGCAATTACGGCCGCTTAGACCTGTCCATCCCGCAGGGGACGATCTTGTTTCATGGGGACAATGCTCAGGGCAAAACCAACTTGCTGGAAGCCATCTATTATCTGGCAACCTCCCGGTCGCCTTATGCCGACCATGACGCTCAATTAATCAGTTGGGAAATGGAGCAGAGCGAAGAACCAGTCGTTGTGGGTCGGATAACTGCCCAATTGACCAGTAAAACCGGCAGCCACCAACTGGAAATGCGGCTCATTCAGGAAAAGGATAGAAACGGCCGTTCCAACCAAAAAAGTTTCCGTCGCGAAGCGCTTGTCGATCGGCGCAAAGTCCGGCTCATGGATTTGCTGGGCAATTTGCGCGTCGTCTTGTTTTTGCCGGAAGATGTCCAGCTCATTACCGGTTCGCCCAGCAGCCGCCGGCGCTACATGGACATTACGCTATGCCAAATTGATCCTATTTACTGCCGGACTTTATCCAATTACAATAAAACCTTAGAACAGCGGAACGCCTTGCTGCGTCAATTAGCCGAAGGCAGCGGGAGTCGTGACGTTTTACCCATATTTACCGAGAAATTAGTCACGCAAGGTAGTCAGATTTTTACCCGGCGGGCTGAATTTCTGGCCAATCTGGCCCGTCAGGCGCAGCATATTCATTACGAAGCATTAACCGACGGTCAGGAAACAATTCGGCTCAACTATCTCCCTCGCTTAACGGCCAGGAAAAATGGGAGCCATCAGCACAAAACAGACCTGGAAACGGCCGGGGAATGGCTGCAAGCGCATCAAGATGATATGAACATGATAACGACCCAATTTGCCCAATCATTAGCCGATGCCCAGCCAACGGATTTACAGCGAGGCACAACCAGTGTCGGACCGCACCGCGATGATTGGGAATTGACCGTTAACGGCCGTAAACTAGGCAGCTACGGTTCACGCGGACAACAGCGCAGCGCCATCCTGTCTCTCAAATTAGCTGAAATCAACTGGATGGAAAACAAAACAGGCGAAAAACCAATCCTCCTTCTGGATGAAGTCGTCGCCGAATTCGACGAAAAACGACGGGCCTTGCTATTAAGCTACGTCCAACAATCAACCCAGGCCCTTCTAACCGCAACCGATCCAGGCATGTTCACGCCAGATTTCATCAACCAGGCTTCAAGTATGACCGTTAAAAAAGGACAGGTACACCCAGATCGTTTAGTTGAGTTATAATTTTCAGGACAGTTATCGAGCTATAGACAAAAGACAACTTAACGGTGATAACAAACATATTTATTGGCTAAAACGAGAGATGTAAAGAGTGACAAAATCAGGAATT
This sequence comes from Promineifilaceae bacterium (SeqCode), assembly GCA_050301775.1. GTDB lineage: Bacteria > Chloroflexota > Anaerolineae > Promineifilales > Promineifilaceae > JACKCC01. The sequence goes on along the minus strand of JBNKZT010000081.1, from coordinate 11,525 downwards.
AACCCAAGCGACCAGGCCGTCGTCCTGATCATCGACGACAGCTTCGAAAATCGCTTACTCCTCTCCTCACAATTAGGCATAGAGGGCTACACCATTTTGCAAGCCGGTGGCGGTCTGGAAGGCATCGAAATGGCCAAAGAGCACGATCCCGACATCATCTTGCTCGATGTCATGATGCCCGACATGAATGGGTTTGAAGTCTGCACGATGCTAAAAAGTGATGACGCCACCGGCCTCATTCCCGTCATCATGGTCACAGCCCTACGCGAAGTCCAATACCGCATTGAAGGCATTGAAGCCGGCGCAGATGAATTCCTCTCCCGTCCCCACGTTCGGGAAGAACTGCTCGTTCGTGTCCGCACCCTCATCCGCTTAAAACACGCCCGTGCCAACCTGGAAAAAGAACGCAACCGCCTGAAACGCCTCTATGACATCAGCCGAGCCATCAGTACGCAGCTAGACCTCAGTTCAATGATGGCCGACATTATCACCCATACTCAGGCGGCGATTGGCGCTACCAAAGGTAACATTATGCTCCTGGATGAAGAAGGAGAAGTCAGCCACAAATTCCTCATCCGAACCGGGGCCAAAGTTGAAGTAAGCGATAGTGTCACGCGATCTGTCATGAATCAAGGCCTGGGCGGCTGGCTGGTAAAACATAAACGCGGCGACATTATTGAAGATATCAGCCAGGATAAACGCTGGATCATGCTGCCCGATGATCAGGAAGAAACGGGAACAGCCATTGGTGTACCGCTAAAAAGTTCCAAACGGGCCGAACGGGCAGTAGGTGTACTTATTCTCAATCATCCCCAGCCAGGTTATTTCCAGCAAGAGCATCTGACGCTGCTGGAAGCCATCGCCGCTTCAATTACAGCCTCCATTGAAAACGCTGATCTTTTTAACGAAATAAGTGAAGAACGCCGTAAATTGGAAGCGATTCTGGCCCAATCAACAGATGCGATTATCACAACAGATGAAGATTGGACAATTTCTCTGTTCAATCATTCGGCGGAAAAACTGTTGGATGTTCAGGCAGTTGATGTCATTGACCAATCTATTCGTCAGGTGCCGCAGTTGAGTATCCTGATTCCCATGTTTGAAAATGCCAGCATTCATCTGGCTCCGCAAGAAATTAGTTTGAACAATCACAAAACATTGTACGCGACGGTGTCGCCCATTCAGGATGTGGGATTTGCGGCCGTTATGCAGGATGTGACCGAATTCAAACGGATTGAGGAGCTGCGGTTGGAGCAAGAGCGGCGGGAAAAATTACAGGTCAAAGACACGTTTTCCCGCTACATGGGTCCTCGATTGGTGGAACATCTGCTGTCACATGAACCCGGGTTGATGGCCCGCCGCGAGCGGCGTCACGCGGTGGTCATGTTTGCCGATTTACGCAACTGGACGGGCGGCATGATTGCCAAGGTCAGCCCGGATGAAGCCATTAACCAGCTTAATGAATTTTTTACCCACATGATGGAAATTGCGCTGGATAATGATGGGACGGTGTTTGAGCTGACGGCCGATGAGTTACTAGTCGGCTTTAACGCCCCGTTTGACCAGGAGAATGCGGTGTATCTGGCGTTGAAAACGGCCGTTACCATGCAGCACAAATTTAACGCCCTGCGCCAGGGTTGGTACCAGCGGGCCGGCACTGAGTTAGGGCTGGGTATTGGCATTGATCATGGTGATGTGTTGATGGGCAATGTAGGGGCCGAATCCCGCCTCAGCTTCCGCATGGTGGGCGAAGCGATGAATAAGGCCCACCGGCTGGTTGAACTGGCGGAAGATGGGCAAGTTGTCATTTCCAAGTCGCTTTATTTAGCGCTGGCTAAAAATGCGCCGGCGCTTGTGGAACGCATCCATTTCATCCAAATTGGGCCGGTTAAGCTAAAAGGTATCCCCCAACCGCAGCTTTTGTATGCCGCGCAAGTAGACAGGCCACCCCTCACCAAGCGCAAGAAAGCCCCCTGATTAAAGCGGGTTTTTAGCCGGAACGCCGATGCGTCGTGGATAGGTTTTGGGGGTAACTGCCGTTTTCTCCACTACAACCAAATAATGCGTTTCCTCACGCTGGGGCAGGTTGACCGGGAATATCTGCCGCACAGCGCCGCCCAACAACATCACAGCCCGCTCTGCCGCTGTAACTTCTTCAGCCGCACTGCCTCCTTTTTGCGCCAGAACAGCGCCGCCCACCCGGCATAACGGCAGCAAATATTCCACCAGAATCCGCAGTTCCGCCACCGCGCGGGCCACTGCCCAATCGTATTGGGCACGGTGGGCCGCATCCTGTCCCAGCAGTTCGGCCCGCTCTGGCACAATAGTGACATCACGCAGTCCCAGTCCAGCCACAACCGCTTCCAGAAAGCGTGTTTTTTTGACGACACTTTCCACCAGGGTCAAACGCAAACCGGGGTATAAGATTTTGAGCGGCAGTCCGGGAAAACCGGCTCCGGTACCGACATCAATGAGGGAACGGCCGTTTAACTCCCCCGTCACCAATGAACACGTCAGTGCATCCAGAAAATGGCGCTGCTGAATCTGGCGCTGCTCCCGGATGGCTGTCAAATTCATACGCTGATTCCAATCCAGCAGCAGCGCTTGATACTGCTCAAACTGCCAGATCTGGTCGGGGGTCAGTGTGATGCCGAACACGGCCGTTTCTCGAACAAATTCGGCTAACATCCTAGCGACTCCGCTCCAAATCCTTCTCCGTGACATTAATCACATAGGTGTCATACTGTTCCCCACCAAACAAAGCCGGGGCAAAATTCAGCCACGATTGCACCAAAACCTCCTCGCCTCGCACATACAACGGAACCAGTGGCACAATGCCTTCACCACCAAAAAACATATCCTCAATCTCACGATATGACAAAACCCGTTCCGCATAGTCCAGCGTCCCCGCTGACCGCCGAATCAGATTATCCACTTCCGAACAATCACGATTCTGTCGATTACTGCCATCCGTACAATGCAGCAAATCGCCCAGCCAATTCTGGGCATCGGGAAAATAGGAAGCCCAGGCCAATTCCCACACATCCGGCCGTACCGCACCACCATCCGGGCGCGTCCGCGATAACAGCGTGCCAAACTGAACCTGCTCAATCACAATTTGCTCAGCGTTACAACCCAACTCTTCAACCCACATATCCCGAATCAACTCCGCCTGACGCAAAGAAAGATCAGACGTTGTGATCAACATCGTAAATGGTGGCATGGCCCGACAGCTGCCAAATCCACTTTCGGCCAGCCAGCGACGAGCATCATCCGGGCTGTAACCCACACCAATTTGGTCAATGGGCGGTCCGGCTAGCACACCAGGCGGCTCCAAATGGCGCATCTGCAAAGCCAGCCCACCATAAAGCTCTTCGATTAGCCGTTCCCGATCAATCGCCGCACTAAACGCACGACGTACTTCCGGCTCACGAAAAACAGCACTGGCAAAATTAAACCCCAGGTAAAAAACAGTCTGTTCCGAAATAAATCGAATCTTTTGTGGCGATTCGCTAAAAATCGTCTCCCGCTCGTCGGCTGGCATAGGGCTGACATCCAGGCTTTTTGCCTGCCACAACTGGTAGGAAGGCATAGCCTCATCAAAATAAAGGATGTTCACCACCTCCACATTACCGGGTCTAATGATGGGCCATTCACTGTTGCGATGAAGCACTGTCTGATTGCCTGGTCCAAAACCAGAAACAGGAATAAATGGGCCGCTGGTGAGTAAGGGTGTTTCAGTCTGGGTTAACCAACTGCTGCCATATTCTTCTACCAATTCTGGCGGGACGGGATGGAACATCCATAAGCTGGTAATGGTTAAGAAGTAGCTGGCCGGCTTGATTAAGGTAATTTCTAACGTGAAATCATCGACAGCTTTGGCTCCGATTGCATCCAAATCACCGACTGTCGGATCGTTTATCCCATACACTTCTTCACAACCGTCAATGAGAAAGAGGACATAGGCATCAGGTGCGTTCGTCTCCCGCCGGCACAGACGCTGCACGGCATAAACCAGATCGTCGGCTACAACAGGCCGCACGGGTTGCGCCTGACGGATGCCATCGACAACCTGTTCCGTTTCGCTCGGCTGCACCCAAAATATGTCGTCGCGCAGGTGGAATGTCCAGGTACGGCCGTTAGCACTGACTTCCCAGCTTTGGGCCAATTCGCCTTCAATTGTATTGGTTGCATGGTTAAAATTTGTTAAACCGGCGAACAAGTTTTCGACCAGATTAATGCCATTTTCATCTGTCGTGATTTGCGGATCGATTGAAGGGAACTCGCCCAGATAACTCAAATCGAGTGTAACCGGCTGACGCGGCGGCTGCACGGCCGTGTCCCCTCCCGGTGTTGCTGTCTGCTCCACCAGTTGAGTAACGATGGTGTCCTGCCCCTCCACAACGACAACGCGGGTCACGACAATTGTCTCTATTGACGGTTGATTACATGAGGCACTGAATAAAAGTGCAAACCAAAGAATGTGGTATAATTTGCTTAATCTTGTCACATCGCCATGCTATCTCATGCACTCCACCTCGACAAGTATTTTGTTGTTTAATTTGGGAAGGCAGAACTTTATTGCACAGATAAGTTACGAGTAGTAATATAGTAGTGTTGGCACGCCACAGCTAAGGAATAGATCCGTTATGTATGAACGCGTACTAATTATCGACGATTCCCAGGAAATTCGTGATTTTTTAAGCGATTACATTTTGAAGCCGAAAGGGTTTGAAGTGCTGATGGCATCAAATGGTCTCATGGGCCTGGAGATGGCCATTGCCAAAGAACCCGATTTGATGATTGTCGATCAACAAATGCCCCGCCTGACTGGTCTGGAAGTATTGGAGAAATTGCAGGAACGCGGCATTGAGATTCCAGCCATCCTGGCGACTGCGCATGGTTCAGAGGAAACGGCCGTTCAGGCATTTCGCTTAGGCATCCGCGATTACGTTATCAAACCATTCGACGCCGATGAAATCAGCGAGTCGGTTGACCGGGCACTACGCGAGAGTCGCTTGCAGCGTGAACGAGACCAGCTTGTTCAGCAGCTCATGGAAAGCAATTCCCAATTGCAGCGACGGGCACAGGAACTCAACGTCTTGTACGGCGTAGGCAAGTCTGTCGCCTCTTCGCTCGATTTGGAAGAAGTACTGCATCGGGTTGTGGAAGCGGCCGTTTACGTTGTTGGCGCCGAAGAAGGCTCATTGATGCTGTTGGATGAGGAGCATGGCGAATTATATGTCCGAGCCTCGAAAAACCTCGATTCCAAAGCCCAGTCGATGCGCAAAAAAGTCACGGACAGTTTGGCCGGTAAAGTATTGCAAACAAAACGGGCCATTGCAATTGGCAACGACTCCCAATGGAAGCGGACTCATACAGCATTACTGGTTAAATCACTCATTTACGTCCCCCTCGTTCTCCAAAACAAACCCATCGGTGTCCTGGGTGTCACCAATCATTTGAAGGAAACCTCCTTCGACAGCAATGATACCCGTGCCCTTTCAGCTTTGGGCGGCTACGCGACAATCGCCATCAACAACGCCAATATTTACAGCGAAATTGAACGAGAACGGGGAACGTTAAGCGCTATCGTCGATAAGGCGGCCGACCCGATTTTGGTTTTAGACGAGAATAATTTGCTGGTTTTGGTAAACGCTTCCGGGCGCGAGGCATTTGGTTTGCCAGATTCTCCATTAGGGGGTCAACCGGCGGCCGAACTGATTGAAGACGCAGCAATACTCGATTTCATCACGCAAGAAGAAACCGAGCAGTTGCAAATGAAAACCGAGTTGGATTGTGCCGATGGAAAACGCTATGAAGCGGAATTGACTCTCATCGAAGGTGGCATTCGCTCCGTGTTGATGCGCGTACTTGACTAATTCTCTTTTCCGGGGTGCGATTGCATTCCCAACCAAAAATGATCACGAAGTACAGTCCGGGTGGGCTGTACTTTTATTTTGCCAACCAATTGCTCTCCAGCCAGTGTTTTGTTATTTACCAAACATAGTTCCGGGAAACGGCCGTATTTTTCGCAGTAATAGTCTGCGGCCCGTTGCACTTTTTCGGTTAACGGCCGTTTCTTGTCATCATCCAACCATAACATACCTACATTCATTTTCAAACCTCCCAGGAATCAGATGGTTCATCTGTTTCACGGCTCTGTACCGAATATTTCGGCGCTTCGTGCGGTTCCGCCAGCAAAACTTCCCAACCATCAAAATTAAAGGAACGTTGGTAGCCACCATCATTTACAGGCTTAATTTCGGGGCGCATGTGGGCCGGCTGCGCCAGCAGCGGCGCAGGACGGTTTCGATGCAGCTCATCCAGACACAGGTGTAAATCATAATCACCAATGTATGCCGACTGGAAATGCGTGGCCTCGCCGCCAACGACAGCCAGAAAATCTCCCTGCCCCAGCAAATATTCGGCCTGCGTGTCCAACAAGCCGGTTGCCGTCCGGGCTGCGGTTTCATCGGCCACCTGACCCACAATGCGTACCGGCAAATTGGCACGGAACTGATTGTTCAATACGGCCGTTTCCGGGTGCTGGGTACTCAACACACAATGAATGCCTACGGGCGCCCCATGCTGGAGCAGCCCTTGTAGTGGGTCGCGCACTCCATCGCCGCCCGTTTCCAGTAAATGATCAACTTTATCAATCATGACCACAATTGTCGGCAGATGAACCTGCTGCTGGCGGCGGTATTCCATTTCGCCGTACAGAAAATTCAATGTTTCTACCGCCTCCTCAAGCCGGTAACTGATTCCAGCCAGCATATGCGGTAAAAACGAGAGCGGCTGCAAAATGGCATAGGAATGACGGCTAACGGCCGTTTCCGGATCAATGACCAACAGTTGCAACCGGGACTGGCGATTTTTGAGCGCCAGAGAAAGGGCCAACGTACGCAGCAAGGTCGTTTTCCCTGAACCCATATCACCGGCGACTAAAACATGAGAAATGTCAGGATTATCAAAATCGAGCAAAATGGGACGGCCGTTTTCATCCAAACCCAATGTCGCCGTCACCGGTGGCAAATCAGGCAGCAATGGCAGCAAATCCAACAAAGCAACAGGCGGCGCTTCCGCACGGGTGATATGCAATTTAAGCTGCCCGTCCTCACGGCTCAAGCGCACGTCGGGGACATTAAGCGCTGTTTTTAATTCGTGAGTCAATTCTCGCAGGCGTTCCCATCCCTGGCTGAGTGATGAATTCAGATCAAAACTGATCAGACTGGGCCGTACAGTCCCGCCCGCAACCTGAGTCGAAAACTGATGCTGTGAAAAAACACGCTCAATCTGCTCCGATTGCAGTCGCAATTGATGCTGCAACCGGCCTTGCTGCTCCGGTGGCCCCCAATCTTTTTGTTGAGTTTGCTTGCCAACCATATCATTCATTCCCAATCAAGAACAATTGTTCTATTTTTGTATTTAAAAAAAGGACGGCCGTTTCCTGCCGTCCTCCTAATCACCAACCAATTAACTACGCCATCTGGCGCATCACCATCATTACTTTACCCTGAATTTCCACATTTGCCGCATCGACAAAAATTGGTTCCATTGTCGGATTTGCCGGCTGCAAGCGGACTGTTTTATTATCTTCCCGGTGGAAATATTTCAGCGTTGTCGTATCATCTTCCTTAAGCCAAACCGCCACCATTTCGCCATTTTCAGCCGTTTTTTGCTCACGCATAATCACAATGTCGCCGCTGTTTACCATCGCATCAATCATAGAATTACCTTTGACGGTCAGAGCAAAAAGTTGACTGGTATCCCCCTTTAGCATGGCAGGGCTTACATTGACAACATCTTCATCATCGTAAAGGCCATGTCCGGTATCGGGCAAATCAATGGGACGACCGGCAGCAATCGTTCCTACCATTGGAATACGCACGAATCGCTCAATAGCATCAGAGACAGTTTCGGTAACAGTTTCAACAACAACACCTAACAGCGCCATCGCCTGCTCCGTAAAACGAATTCCACGAGAAACGTCAGAATCGCGCTCCAAGAGACCGCGTTCTTCCAATTTGTTCAGATTATAATTGACAACAGATGTCGAACTAATTTTGACACTCCCGCCTATTTCACGAATTGTAGGCGGCCGGCTGTGTTCTTCAATATAGTCCCATATGAATTGCAAGATATTGCGCTGTCTATCTGACAGTGGTTTTTCTTTGGCCATTACAAAGTGCTCCTGAGGTAACGGCGTATTGGAAAGCTAAAAATGGCCCAAACGCCGAAAACCGCTCATTTGTTCTGAATTGTACACGAACAAGTGTTCGGTGTCAAGTTAATTTTCGTAACGTTCGATAATGGCACCCAGGTCACGCAATTTTGTTTCGATTTGTTCGTAGCCACGGTCTATTTGCTGGATGTTGTTTATCGTTGTCTGGCCCTCAGCACAAAGGCCGGCTAATATCATCGCCATACCGGCCCGGATATCGGGACTGGGCACGCCATGCGGGCTGGCAAATAGAGTGGATTTGCCTTCTACCAGAACGCGATGCGGGTCACAGAGTACAATTCGTGCACCCATAAAGACCAGATTGTCTACAAAAAAGAAACGACTTTCATACATCCAATCATGCAGCAAAACGGATCCTTCAGCCTGTGTCGCCATCACCACAGCAATGCTCATGAGATCGGGTGGAAAGCCAGGCCAGGGCATCGGCTTTATTTCGGAAATGCGCCCCCCCAACGCCGACTGAACAGCCATTGCCTGGTTGGCCGGTACGATGATGTCCTGACCATCATCTTGCCAGGTCACGCCCAGTTTTTCATAGACAATTCGGATCATGCCCAGGTTTTGCGGGTCGGCGTTTTGGATGCGGATTTCACCACCGGTTACGGCCGTTGCCCCAATAAAGCTGCCCACTTCCATAAAATCGGCTCCAATGCGGAATTCAGTGCCGTTGAGCCGGTCCACACCCTGAATGATGAGCCGGTTCGTGCCGACGCCTGCAATTTTGGCCCCCATCTGGTTGAGAAAATTGCATAAATCACGGACATGCGGTTCGGAAGCGGCATTGTCAATGATGGTTTCGCCTTTGGCCATAACGGCGGCCATGACGGTGTTTTCGGTGGCAGTGACGCTGGCTTCCGCCAGTAAGATGTAACCTGCGCCGCGCATTCGGGTGGCATCCATATGGAATAATCCCCGTCCGGGCACGTCAATTTTTACGCCTAATGCTTCCAGGGCACGCATGTGGGTGTCTAACGGCCGTCCCCCAATGACATCCCCGCCCGGCAAGGGCAGTGTGACTTCACGCAGCCGGGCCAGCATCGGCCCGGAAAAGACAAAAGAGGCCCGGGTACGGCCGGCCAGTTTTTCATCCAATTCGGTTTTGCTGATATTTTGGGCGTGGAAGCGCCAACTGCCGCCGCCCAAATCGGTTACATCAACCCCTAAATCCTGAATGATCAAGATTGTATTGCGCACGTCTTGAATATTGGGGACATTGTGTAAAATAACGGGCTGGTCGGTAAGAATACAGGCGGGAATCAGTTTAAGCGCCGCATTTTTATTCCCGCTGGCTGTAATGGTTCCCCGCAAAGGATGGCCACCTTCGATGATGAATTTGCTCATGTTGACTCCTTTATGTTAGTAAACCTCACAGAAAGTATAACAAAACTAAAGTCGAAGCCATAAATGAGCAAACAATCACATTATCTTTTCCATAAAGTTTTGCAAAATCTGCAAGCCAACCGATTGACTTTTTTCCGGGTGAAACTGGAGGCCGAACAGGTTGTCTTGGGCGACGACTGAGGCAAATGGGAAGCCATAATCGGTCCAGGCCAGTACGGCCGTTGCCGTCACCGGATCGCAGTAGTACGAATGAACAAAATAAGCATAATCTCCCGTTTTGATACCCGCCAGCAGCGGATTCTCCCAGGCCGGTTCAAGCTGGTTCCAACCCATGTGGGGAACCTTGAGATTGACGATTGACGATTGACGATTGACGTCTTGTCCTGAGCTTGTCGAAGGATTGACGATTGACGCCTCATTAACCATTAACCGTTTACCATTCACCATTAACCATTTCTCCGGGAAACGAACAACCTTGCCAGGAATCAAGTCCAGTCCTTGATGAACGCCCATTTCGTGGCCTTCGCTGAACATAAGCTGCATGCCGACGCAGATGCCCAGGAAGGGAATGCCGCGCTGAACGGCTTCGTGGATGGCTGCGGGCAGATGGCGCTGGTGCAGGCCAGCCATCCCGGAGCCGAACGCGCCGACGCCTGGCAAAACCAGCTTGTCGGCCCGGCGGACGACTTCCGGGTCTTCGGTCAGGACGACGGTAGCCCCAATGTATTCAAATGCTTTTTGCGCCGAGCGGATGTTGCTGGCACCGTAGTCGATCATTGTGATAGTTTGGGTCATAGGTTGAATTCCGATTTAAGTTAGTATGGTAGGTTGTTGATTGTTGTTGCCAATTCAATGATGCCGTAAATGATTAGAAATAACCCCATTGACAAGCCTAATAACATCGCTATTCTATTCTGCCAAAATAAGAAAGTCTTATTTTGGGGTTTACCAAAAACCCGAAAACTAATAAACATTTCATAATGTTCATCTACAGACATATTCCAGGCAGCAATCGAATAAACCAGAGATACAACAAACGCTACTCCCCCTGCTATCAGATTAACTAATCCTGTTGCGACTGGCTTTGCCCACGATTGTGAAAGAGTTGGTTCGATATTAGTCCTAAAAAACGTATATCCCAGGATTGTAACAAGCCATACGCCAATAGCTATTGCTCCTGTCCATTTTACTGTTGTTGGGGTTATTTTCATCATTACTTCCCTTAACTTTGAAATTGCGCCTCTATCGAGTTAACGTCCCCTTTGTGCTGGCGACATCTGTCCGGCGCGGGTCGAGTTCAACGGCCGTTCGCAAAGCCCGCGCCAACGCCTTAAACAACGCTTCTGCTTTGTGATGGTCGTTACGGCCGTCCACTTTTGCGTGCAGGGTGATACGGCCGTGGACCGCCACCGACTCGAAAAAATGCTGCACCAAATCGGTGGGGAAATGGCCGATGGCCGGCGTGGCCCATTCGGCCTGGAAAATGGTGTACGGCCGTCCGCTGAAATCCAGCGCCACAAAACCCAGCGCCTCATCCATCGGCACGTAAGCATGGCCGACCCGGTTGATCCCTTTGCGGTCGCCAACGGCCTGATTGAGCGCCTGTCCCAAGACAATGCCCACGTCCTCGATGGTATGGTGGCTGTCGATGTGTAAATCGCCCTTTGCTTGAACTTCTAAATCGAAGAGGGAGTGGACGGATACGGCCGTTAGCATATGGTCCAAAAAACCAACACCCGTGCTAATCTCATGCTTCCCCGAGCCATCCAGATTCAACTCAATTTCAATATTTGTTTCCGATGTTTTGCGTTTTATAGCAGCTTGTCTATTGCTCATATGCTCTTATATTTCCTCTACCCTGATAACCATGATAGTTTCATCACTATCTTGTTGGTCATTATCGTCGAATGCCAAAATATCATCACAGATTTGTTCA
>JBNKZT010000080.1:0-19677 GCA_050301775.1 Promineifilaceae bacterium (SeqCode) | reverse complement strand
GGGCGACTGGCGACCCATTCGTAAAAATCATACGGCCGTTCCCCCGTTTGCAGCACCTCATTTGCAGCAGGCATCAATTCCTGCGCTGCCGCGTCCCAAAAGGTAACCAACGCTTCCAGATTGAAAGCATCATTGGACAGCACCCATTTTTCGGTGAGGGACGTGTTTTGGTAACGGCCGTTGGCCTCCGCCACATACCCAATCGCCACCAATGCTTCCAGCAGCATGTGCATTCCCCGTTCCTGGCAGTGCAGTTGTTCGGCCAACTGTTTGGAACTCTGCGGCTGCGCGACCAATGCCGCAAACACCCCTTGTCGCACCGCCACCGAAACAACCTGGAAAGCAAACAGACCTGCCACGTCAAGGATAGGGCTGGGTGCCAGCTTGAATGTAAAAAAAGCAGCACGTTCAGGAAAACTGGTTTGTATCGGCATAAAAATCTCCTTCCGACAGGGTCGGTCTATTTCGGGCATACAGTAAAAATGGCCCCAGTTCATCCCGCCCCTCTTTCTCAAAGATCATCCCGATTTTCTCGGCCACTCGGACAGAAGCAACATTATCGTGGTCAATCAGGCAAATCAGGCGCGTCAGCCCCAATTGGTTGAAGCCGTATTCCAGGATAGCCTGGGCTGCTTCCGCACCCAGCCCTTGCCGCCAGTAGGTTTTGTCGATCATGTAGGCTACTTCGACTTCGTAACGGCCGTCTATTGTCCACGGCAGCAGCCCGCACCGCCCAACAAACTGATTGGTTTCCTTGTGAATCGTGGCCCACAGGCCCAATTCCGGGTGTTTAGGATGTCCATTGAGAAACCATTCCAGTTCTTCCTTTGTTTCGTCATAAGTCAACGTGCCGTCAGGGAAATACTGCCGCATCTCCGGATCGCTGTAGAGCAAAAACAGGGCGTCGAGATCTCCCATTTCCATGTGTCGCAGAAGCAGGCGTTTTGTTTCTAGAATTTTCATACACAACCCCAGGTGACAGTCACTTCAAAAGTGTCGCCTACTTACTACGAATTATTTGGCAATGCGGGCAGCGATTGTAGATAAAGCCAAATGGATTGTAGTTCCGTGTCTGACATTTGGCTAAAGGTTGCCCAGGGCATTTGCTCTGAGTCTAATTGTTTCCCAGATGGCGTTTGGCCGGTGCGAATGGTATTGATGAAGTCGGCTTCCGTCCAGCCGTCCAGCTCGCCGCCGGGGGTAAGATTGGGGCCGGGCGGCGGACCGTCTTCACCTACGATGCCGGCCAGATTAGCAGCGTGGCACTCGCCGCACATGGCAATGTTGACCATGTACTCACCATATTCGGCCGTTGCCCCCTCTGGTGGACTTTCGCCGCCCACCGCAGCATGGTCAATGCCGTTGATCTTCGTAAACTCTGCAAAACCGACAATACCGCCCATCACACTCCCCGGAAAGCCAATCCGGCGTGGAGAAAAATCGCTGTCCACGGGCGGAAAAGTTTTCAGGTAAGCAATCACGGCCGCCAGATCAGCGTCGCTATAATGCGAGAAGAAATTTGAGGGCATGATGACCAACACCCGATTGTCGCCGCCAATGCCATGCCGGATGGCCCGTTCCCAATCCGCGTCGGTGTAGGTCGGGCCAAGGCCGCCTTTGCCCGATGTTAAGTTGGGGGCCGCCACGTAAATGCCGATTTCGCCATCAATGAAGGTGCTGCCTTCTAATTGTTCACCATGACACTCCCGGCATTCGCTGACCACGTTAACCAGGTGCGCGCCGCGGGCAACGGCCGTTTCCCCTGTTGCCGCAGTTACGGGTTTCGTCACTACCTCCGGCGCATTATCCAACCGTGCTTTGCCTACAGAGTGCAGCACCACACCCGAGATCAGCAAAATACCAATTAAGCTGCCCAGTACAATTCCAATCCATTTCAATACACGTTTCATCTGCGTCTCCTTAATTGTTTTTATACAGCCACAAACCCAAACTCAGACCATACACGACGTGCGACGCCCCCATTTGCCAGGCCGCAATTTGGGACAATGGGGCGGTAACGGCCGTAAACCACACCCCATACGCCACCGCCAGCAGCACCAGTCCGTAAACCGCACCCCACACCACAACCAGCCGCTGCCAGGACGGCCGTATCCGCCCCACAATCCCCATCAACAAGGCAAATACCACCCCATAAATCGCCGAGACGGCCAGATGCGCCAGCAGGCCAGTCAACCAGTTGCCGGCCTGGGCCGGGTCAAAATAGCCCAGCGTTACCAGCGGCGGCCTGCCACTTAAGAGACCGGTCAGCGCCAACACAATCGCCATCCCTAGCCCGGCGGGTAGGCCGGCAACCAGGCCGTCAACGGCCGTATCCCCCGCCGACTTCTTTTGTGCCAAATATGCCTTATCCATCATTCAAACTCCTTTGCCATAAGATGGGTCCAATCTCCAAAGATTGGACCCATCTGCATTTATCGTTCCAGGTACACCATAGCAAACGGCCGTCTGCCAAACGTTACGAAATGAGATGTTCATCGCCTTTCGGAACGCTTTTCGCTAAAATACGCGGTATGAACCAACTTCGCCTGCTGCTGCTTGGTCCGCCGCGCATCGAACGAGATAATCAGATTCTTAAGGTAGACACGCGCAAAGCCACTGCCTTGCTGGCCTACCTGGCCCTGAGCGGAGAACGGCCGTCTCGTGATTGGCTGGCCGCTTTCCTTTGGCCCGACACCGACGACCGCCGGGCTAAAGCCGCGCTGCGCCGCACCCTTTCCGCACTAAAGTCAGCCGTGGGCGCGGCAGCGATTTTTGCCAGCCGTGAAGCGATTGGCCTGGAAGCCGATGCCGTCTGGTGTGACGTGATGGCTTTCCGGCAGGCGTTGCAGCAGGGTGATTTAGCAGCGGCCGTCACCCTCTACCGTGATGATTTTCTGGCAGGCTTTACCCTGCGTGACAGCATCCCCTTTGACGACTGGCAGTTACAGGAGCAAGAAAGCTTGCGCCGCGAACTGGCCCAGGCGTTGGCCCAACTGGCCCAAACGACAACGGGCGAAACGGCCGTTACCTACGCTCGCCGTTGGTGCCGGTTGGACCCACTGCGCGAAGACGCCCACCGTCGTTTGATGCAGCTTCTTGCTGTTAACGGCCGTTACACCGATGCGCTGATGCAGTACCGTGAATGTGTGCGCATCCTCGATGAAGAGCTGGGTGTGTCGCCTTTACCGGAAACCACCGACCTCTATCACGCTGTTCAAAATGACCGGGTGACAAACCGGCAAGATGATCAGGTGAAAGAAACGTTATCCCTCACCCCTTCACCCAGGCAACCTGTGGTTGCACACCCCCTCACCCTTTCATCCCCCCTCATCGGCCGCGAAGCGGAACTGGCCCAGATGCAGCAGCTTTACCGGCAGGTTGGACCAGACGGCCGTTTACTGATCATTGAAGGCGAACCCGGTATCGGCAAAACACGGCTGGCCGAAGCCCTGGTCGAGTGGGCTGTGGCATCCGGGGCTGCCGTTCTCAGCGCTCGTTGTTATGAAGGTGAAACTAATCTCACCTATGCCCCCATCATACAGGCGCTGCAAGAGGGTCTTACCGCCGAGGCCGGCGACCGAATAGATGCGCTGCCGGTCCATCACATTGCCGGCGCCGCCCGACTGCTGCCTCAACTGGCCGAGGGGCGCATACTGCCTGCGCTGCCCACCCTCAGTGCCCCAGGAGAACAGGTACGCTTTTACGACAGTATCACTCATCTGCTGACGGCGCTTTTAAGTGGTCCTGTACCCGGCATATTTTGGCTGGATGACGTTCATTGGCTGGATTCGGCTTCTCAAGAGATGCTGCTGTATTTGCTGCACCGCCTGCAGAAACGGCCGTTTCTCATCCTCCTGTGCGGGCGGGTGGAAGAACTGTCCCCGACGCATCCCCTGTCGCTGCCGGCGGCCGCCTTACGGCGCACCGGGGCCAGCGACACTATCAGCCCCAGGCGTTTTACAGTCCAGCAGGTGCAGCAGCTGCTCATGGCTTCTGGCATGGGCTTCCCGGCCGAACTGCCGCAGCGGTTGTTTGCCGAAACAGAAGGGCTGCCCTTTTTTGTTGTGGAATATTTGAATGTGCTGGAGCAGGACAACGGGGTATTGGCGGCAGATGCTGCGTTGACGATACCGGCCACCGTGCGCGACTTGCTGCACAATCGCCTCATCCCGATTGGCGCAGCGGAGCGGCAAATATTGCAAACGGCGGCGGCTGTCGGCCACAGTTTCGATTTGGGATTGGTACAGGCGGGAAGTGGCCGCAGTGCCGAAGAGGTGGTCACGGCGCTGGAGATGTTGATGGCGCGTGGTCTCTTGGCGGAACATGTGGTCACTTCGACAGAGCCTGTGCCGGTTGTTTACGATTTCAGCCATGACAAGCTGCGGGCGCTGGTGTATGAGGAAATGGGGCCGGCGCGACGGCGGCTGCTGCATCGGCGGCTGGCCGATACGTTAGCTGCCCAACGCACACCGACAACGGCCGTTTCCGCTCTGATTGCCAACCATTATCAACTTGCCGGACAGGAAGCCGCCGCTGCCGCTTATTTTGTGCAGGCCGGCGATCATGCGCGTGCCCTTTTTGCCCACAAGGATGCCATTCACTACTACCGCTCGGCGCTGGCCCTGGGTGCGGAGGACGGCTGGCGGCTGCACGCAGCCTGTGGTGAGTTGTCGATGCGCTTGGGAGCGTATCCCGATGCCTTGTCCAGTTACGAAACGGCCGCAGCCCTGGCCCCGGGCACCGAACTGGGAAGCCTGGAACATCAACTGGCACAGGTTTACCAGCGGCAGGGAAACTGGTCACTGGCGGCGCACACGCTGACACAAGCGCAGCAGCATTTGGGAGAGACGGCCGATCCCGCTGACCTGGCTCATCTGACAATCGACCGCAGCCTGGTGGCGCACCGTCGGAAGCAGCCGGAAGAGGCATTGGCATTGGCGCAGCAGGCGCTGGCATTGGCAGAATCTGCCACCGATGATCTGATGCTGGCGCTGGCTTACAACATTTTAGGAATGCTGGCGCGCAGTCGAGGAGAGTTGGAAACGGCCGTTACCCTTTTGGAACAAAGCCGCAGTCTGGCCGATGCTAGTGACCGCCTCGACATTCGGATTGCCGCCCGTAATAATCTGGCACTTACGTTTAGTGCCGGCGAACAGGGCAGCCTGGCCGAAACCAATCTGGCGGAAGCGCTGGCGCTTTGTGAACGGTACGGCGACCGCCATTACGAGGCCGCCCTGCGCAGCAATCTGGCCGATGTGCTGCACCAGGCCGGGGAGGAAGCCGCCGCCCAGGAGCAAATCAAACAATCGGTAACGATTTATGCCGAAATTGGGCGGGAGCAGGAAAACTGGCGCGCCGAAATATGGCAGTTGATGGAATGGTAAAATACCTTTGATTAGATCGACAGGCAGGGGGAAGTTTGATATGGTAGACAGTGTAAAACCCCACTTTCATTATCTGATGAGTATCCCCTCAAAACGGCAAATCTTTTTATTGAGGATGTTCCCATGAATGAACAGGTCGATAAAAAAACCACATTCCAGCAAAAAATAAAACACCGGCTTGATACATCACTTCTCTCTGATTTTAGTTTAGGTAACGGCCGGCTAAACTTGGCACTGCCTACATCTCCCTGGCATATTTTGGCCATATTAACCATCACCGTCTTCATTGTGGAGTTGGCTATTATGGCAGGTATTGAGCTTATAATATCGCCTGAGACATCGATAGCACTAAGCGTCGTTGAGGCTATTTTTGATGCAACGCTTTTGACGATTATCGTTTTTCCTATGTTGTACCGTTATTCTTTCCGACCTTTGGTGATGTATATTACGGATCATCAGCGGATAGAAAAAGAGCTAAAAGCATCGAACGATTTACTGGCAAACACCTTTGCCAGCCTGAGTGATGTTGTTCTGGTGGTTGACATGCCAGAGCGCAAGATTATCACGTGTAATCAGGCGGCGCCTCATGTCCTGGGCTATGAAATTGATGAATTGGTTGGCGGTACAACGGAATATTTATTTGAGGGAGCTGCGGATTATGAACAATTTTTGCGCCGCGTGACGGAGGGATTTGTTAACGGCCGTTTTGCCTACCACGAAGAATGGCCCATTTATCACAAAGACGGCCGTGTCCTTACCGCCGAAATCACAGTTACTGACATTAAGGATGAAAACGGCCGTGCCACCTCCCAGGTAATCGTCATTCACAACATCACCCGGCGCAAACAAGCCGAAGAACAGCTTGAGCGGCAAAATCGAGAGCTAAAAACACTTAGCCAACTTGGACAAACTGTTGTATCCAGCTTGTCATTGAACACGATTTTCGATCATGTTGTTTCTGAAGTGATGCCCTTGTTAAAAGCAGAATGCTTTTCTATTCTTCTGCGCCAGGGAGACGAACTCGTTTACGTAGCCAATGGCGGCACTGATACCGAAGCGATGGTCAATCAACCCGTGTCTATTCAAGATGGCATTTACGGGCAAATCATACGCAGCGCCGAACCTACCTTTATTATTGCCCCTGTCGATCCAACCAGCCCGATCACTCAAGAATTAAGTGCAGTTTGTTACTGCCAACCACGAACTTTGATGGCTGTCCCACTCAAAGTAGAAAACGAAATAATTGGCGTTATTCAGGCAGCGCATCGCCAGACAGATGTCTTTACAAATGAGGGATTACGGATCCTGCAAGCAGCGGCTGATTGGGCAGCCATTGCTATTAGCCATGCCCACCAGCATGAAGAAATACAGCGCCGGTTAAAAGAAACGGCAACATTGGCCGCCATCAACCAATCCTTAAACGAGACCCTTGATTTAGACAATTTATTACAGCTTATCGCTGATTCCACACCCAAACTGCTGCACGGGGCCGATCGTGTTGTGATTCATCTTTTGAAAAAAGAGGAAAACTTACTTTATCCGGCCATTTGGAGTGGGCAGTCCAACCTTGATTCCCCGGCTTTGTACATGAACCCTGATGAAGGCATAGCCGGCTACGCGTTAAAAACCGGTAAGCTGATCAATGTACCCGATGTACTCAACGAACCCCATTATAAATCGTTTGGCAGTCGCAATCACTTCAAATCGTTGATGGTAGCCCCTCTGCAAAGCGGACGGACCCAGTTAGGAACAATCAGTGTCCATAATGAACAAAAAGAAGGCGCTTTTTCTCAATCAGATGAGCAGTTACTTATGCGTCTGGCCGATTCAGCCGCTGTAGCCATTGCCACAGCTAACCTTTACCATGCCGAGCGTACCCAGCGTCAGTTTGCCGAGACATTAGTACAGGCCTCGGCTGCGTTAAGTGTGAGCCTGCGATTAAACGAAATCGTCCAGACAGTTCTTGATCAAACATTGCGTATCGTTGTTCGTTGTGAAAAAGCGGCAATTTATCTTTTGCAAGACGGCAAAGTTTATCTGACTCGCTCAACAGACGAGCAAGTATTGCCCCAAAGACTACCTGAAGCGCTGCACCGTATTTTTATGAGACATGAAGCGGGTAATTTACCACCATCACAGTTGGTTGCGGCAACTGGCAAGCCTATTTTGATTGTGGAGAATGATGATGAACCTAATTGGCCCAATGAAGAGGGGTCGGATTGGCTCAAGTCGTTTGTAGCCGCGCCACTGCGGGTTCGTGATGAGATTATTGGATTTCTTAACGTACACAGCACCAGGCCTGGTGCATTTGATCGCGAGACAATTCGGCAAGTGGAAGCATTGGCGGCTCATGCCTCGTTAGCGATCCAAAATGCAAAATTGTACAATGAATTGAGTCTGGTTCTGCAAACCGAACAATCAACAAGAGCACAACTTGTACAGGCTCAAAAGCTGTCGGCGATGGGGCGTATGGTTGCTTCAGTGGCCCACGAACTCAATAATCCGTTACAAACGATAAAAAATTGTTTATTCTTGACGCAGTACGATGTTCCTGAAGATGCTGAAGGCCATGCTTATATCGAGATGGCTTTATCGGAAACGAAACGATTGTCAAATTTGGTCATGCAGTTGAGAGAGGTTTACCGGCCAGGCGGGAGTGGTTCCAGGAAGCCAATATCGCTGCCTCAGTTGGTGAATGAGGTTTATTTGGTATTGCAGCCTCATCTGAAGAAGCACCATGTAAGTTGGCAGAATCTAACCTGGTCGGATGACCTAGTTGTAGTGGCCGATGCGAATCAAATGAAACAAGTTTTGCTAAATATTGGTTTGAATGCCATTGAAGCAATGCAGCCTGAGGGGGGGGCGATAACCATCGATATGTTTGTGGATTCGGAAATGGCCGAAACGGCCGTGTCTATTCAAGATGATGGCCCCGGGATTCCTTCGGAAGAGCTTTCACATTTGTTTGAACCATTTTTTACGACCAAGGAAACGGGGACAGGGCTGGGGCTGGCTATTTGTTATGATATTATTCAGTCACATGGTGGCCGAATTGATGTGAAGAGTATGTTAAACCAGGGGGCTAAATTTACGATTTGGCTGCCCTCGGCAGCCCTCGATGCTGAAAGGATTCAGGAAGCGTAAAATGTCTGGCACAAAATCAATTTTAGTTGTTGATGATGAACCTAATTTACGAAAAACATTGGCCATGATTTTGCAGCGTGCCGGTTATGTGGTGACAACCGCCGGCAGTGCTGATGAGGCGCACCAACTGCTGCATGCCGGTGCTTACAGCCTGGTGTTTTTGGATATTAGAATGCCGGACAAGAGTGGTTTAACCTTGTTGACGGAGATTCGGGAACTGTATCCTGATATGCCTATTGTGCTTCTCACGGCCCATGCCAGTCTGGAATCAGCTATTGAGGCGATTCGGAAAGGAGCGAATGATTATTTGCTGAAGCCGATTGATCCGCCGCTGATTCTGGAGCGGGTGAGCCAGGTTTTGGCGAAGCAGCAGCAGCCCCGGCGGCGGCGGGAAATCTTTGATGAGATGCAGGGGCTTTTGGCTGAGTTGACGAATATTGAGGGGGGAGTGAGTGAGTTGAGTGGGGGAACGGCCGTTATCGATCCATCACGCTACCTGCAAAAAGGCGCGATCCGGCTGGATTTGCATACCCGGCAAGTCATTATCAATGGCAGTTCAATTAACCTGACCCCAACTGCTTTCGATTACCTGGTCACCCTGGTACGCCACTCGCCGGAAACAATTACTTACAAAAAACTGGTGAAAGAATCACAGGGATACGAGCCGACATTGATCGAAGCCAAAGAAGTTGCCCGGTGGCGTATCCACGAACTGCGTAAAGCGATTGAGGGTGACTCCCGTAAACCGCAGTTCATCATTACTGTTCGAGGGGTTGGCTACCGGCTTGTGACCTGATCCTGCTTTTGTTAAGTAATCGCTACATTTCTCAATAAAGCCATACAAATCAGACGCCATTTTGCATTAGAATAGTTAACATTGAGTCTGGACACTCGTTGACTGACAAATCTCAGTTTTCAACCGCGGAGAGCGCCAAGAACACAGAGATTTCTCCTTTATTTTTTCTCCGCGATCTCCGCGTTCTCTGCGGTTAGATAAGTTCTGCCAGTCAATCAGGTCTGGACATTTTGTCAATCTTTATCACTTAATCAACCCAACTGTCCAGGTTGCTATTCTTAAGTAAATGCCTCGAATTTTGGTAATAAGCGACTCCCGTAATCTACGAACTTCGCTGGCCGGCGTTTTGCAACGGACCGATTGCCGCGTCTATACTGCTTCCCCTGGGGAAATGCCCCATTTATTAAATACAAAACCATTTGATTTGTTAATCTTTGAATTGAGAACGCCGCATGAAAGCGGATTAAAAATGTTGGTTTCCATTCGTTCTCTATACAAGCTGCCGGTTATTGTTCTGGCTTCTTCCACTTATCCTGAAGTGCGGCAGCGGGCATTAATGCATGGAGCGGTGGCATTTTTGCTGAAGCCGGTCGATCCGGAAACAATTATCCAGTGTGTGCAGCAAACAATCAGACGGAAAAGAACAAACCACTCAGTATCGCTGTTGCAACAATTCGGCTGTCCTAATTTAGGCAACGGCCGTTTTTAACTTTTCATATTTTTAGCAGGAAAACGGCCATTGCTTGCGGAATCGTCTTCCTGATTTGAAAAGTTATTTGTGAGCGATTCCTTAGATATTTCCTCCCTCTGAACAACCCAATAATCATTGGTTATTGGGCAATAAACCCCAAGAAAACTCAATTTTTTTAACGAAACCTTCACCTAGAATAGTATCCAGGTACTACTTTAAGTTGGGGTAAATAGGCAAACAGTGTCTTGCAGCCGCCTATTTTACCTTTTAACTCCAAAACATCGGTCACCGGTACTACGTGGAGGTTTTTATGAATTATCGAAAGTTGATTTTGCTCCTTTTATTTGGCTTAATAGTTGTTCTGGTCGCTTTACCCAGTTCATCGGCAATGGTTGATGATTCCATTGTGTCGGCTGCAACACATCAGGTAGCCAATGCGATGCCGGAACGGCCGTCAGCCGTAGCCGCAGTCACCAATACCATTTCCTTACTGGTAACAAGTGCCCGCGATGAAATCTACTGGAACCCGGACGGTACAACCGGCGACCTTGGCCTAGACCCGGGCATCACAAAGGGTACGGCCGTCACCAGTTACAAATGGATCATCAACCTGGATAATGCCGGTGACCCGCGCCAGCCGCGTTACTCAGCCACTGGCAACACCGATGAGTGTGCCCCTTTCCAGGATGAGGCCGAAACAATCCCTAATGTAAACTGGCCGGAAAGCTGCAATTGGCCCAGCATCAAAGCCATTGGCAATTCCAGCCCCATCATCACCCAGGGTACCGAAATCGAATTAAGTGGCGTAACAACGTTGACCCTGCCTGACGGGGATTATTTGATTTCTGTCGTGGCTGATGGTTTCAAAATTGATGGCCAATGGTTCACGCTCCCAATGGAAGAGAATGCCAATAATCCCGGCGTCGCTTTAGTCAAGGTCGCCATGCAGCCCTATCCGCTGCCAACTTCAACTTTAGCTTTCCAGGTTTTTGAAGATAACGCCCTGCCCAACAGTGCTGCCGATGTCCCGGCCGAAGTCTCCAATCCCGGCGAGCCGCCGCTCAATGATATGAGCGGTTTTGTGGGGCACGTAGGCGACTGGGCCGGCGAAGTGACGACGGATGTTTACGGTAATCCCCTTTGTACCGAATATGAACCGGGGGATGGCCCGAATGGATACTTATGGGTGGATGGCGGACCGGTACCGGTTGAAGGAACTGGAGGCGCTTGCCTCAGCAGCCCTGACGGCCGTCTCCTCATCCCTAACATTAGCACCAATCGTTGGGAGGCATGGGTTGTACCGCCCGATGGCACCGACTGGGTGCAAACAACGACGCTGGAGGGGAATAAGCCGTTTGACACCTGGCTGCAAGAAGGCTCAACCGGCATGGATACCGAGTTTGTCGTAGGCAATGAACCATTCCCCTTCACAATATTTGGGTTTATCCATCCCACCAATCAACTGACTGACACAACCCAAACAGGTATGATCAAAGGTGTTGTGGCCAATGCTGAAGTTTACATCCCCTTCAATGGCGGGCTGCCTTACCAGGGACACCGCTGGGGCGGTTTGTCCGGTTCCAAGATTCGTGACGTTGTGGCCAATCCCTGGGTCGCTTTAACGGCTTTACAGGGTGGCGATACGGCCGTTTGGGTCGGTCAAGGTGATGCCAACGGTTACTTTGAAATCTCCAACGTCCCCGACGGCGATTACATGCTCACCTATTGGGACGAACCTCAATTAACAATCCTTGATTTGATGCAGGTCTCAGTTGTAAATGGCGAAATTGTAGACGTGGGTGTCATTTTCGTTACGGGTTGGTTTACCACCGTTCACGGCTTTGTTTTTGTCGATACCAATGAAAACGGTAAGCGCGATCCCGGTGAACAAGGGGTATCCGAATTCCCCATCGTCATGCGCCGTCGCGAAAATACAGAACTGGATCGTGGCGCAGTTTTGGTACCGACCAATGCCGACGGTTCCTACGAATTCGAAAACATGTACCCCTATAATAACTGGTTGGTCATGGAATTCTATGCCCCCAACTACACGACCACCGGCTATACCTACCAGGCATTTAACCGGACAGAAGAAACAACAATTCTGGGCAATGGGGTTGATATCCAAATTCTACCCATCATTGGTCAATCGGTCCGTGTTGACTGGGGTGTGAAACCGTACGCACCAGGCACGAACGGCAGCATTGCCGGTACGGTTTTCTATGATTCGACCCGCGCTGAATATGATCCATCCCTGGCCGCCGTCGAACCCTGGTCACCCGGTATTGCTGACCTGACGATGAACTTGTATGCACCGGTTCCCTGTGGCACAAATGCGGGGACACCTTGTTCTGATGACGGCCGTTACGAACTCGACCCCACTGATGGCTCCTACGCCAAAGGCGCTTTAATCGAAACCACCGTCACCGAAACTTACGAACGGCCGCGTGGCTGCCAGGCCTACGATGTTGATGGCAGCCCCATTGATCGCTGGCTCCTGCCGGCCGCTGCCGACAACAAAGAATGCCTGGAACCCATGCAAATGGGCACCCAGATTTCCAACGATTTTGCTACAGTCGATGGCAACTACGGCTTTGGTGAACTGGCCATAGGTGATTACCTGGTAGAAGTGATCATCCCCGACGATCCTTACACGGGACGACCTGTTTACCAGGTAGAAAGTGAAGAGACCCTGAGCGTATTTACCGGTAACGAATACATTCCGCAGCCGGATGGTATTGCGGCAGCTAACCCGCCCGACTTCCCCATTTGCGCCGGGTCACTGCACACAGTGGACGTAGCCGGTTCAGGCAGCGACAACTACGGCCCGATTACAATGGCCAACGGTATCACTGTGCCCGCTTCCACACCCTACCATAATCCTGACTTTGCCGCCGAGGGTGGCAGCATCTTCGAAGGAACCCCGCGTCATTACTGCGACACCAAACTGGTTTCCGTCATCGAAGGGCGATCTGTTGCGCCAGCCTTCACCTTCTTTACCGAAACACCTATTCCCGGCCGCTGGTGGGGTCTCATCCTCGATGACCTGACCCTTTCCACCGACCCACGTGAATGGACCTTTGGTGAAAAAGCGGGTATCCCCAACGTGCCCATCGGCGTCTACGATTACACCAACCGTTTGGTACGCACCATCCTGTCTGACCCCAATGGCTTGTTTGAAGCACTTATGCCTTCAACTACGACGATGAATGCGCCGTCGCCATCTGGTGTGCATGCTAACATGTATCGACTGGTTGGTAACGATCCGGGTCAGCCCGGACGGTTGAATCCTGAGTACAACCCACAGTACCGTACTATCTCGGCCAACTTTGAGGTGTATCCGGGCACGGGCATCATCGCTGACCTGGCCCCGACGCAGGTGGCGGTTTCTATCCAGTCGCCGGGCACGCAGTTCAACCACGTGGCCTTGTGCAAGCTGGCCGATACAACCCCTGAGTTTTTCGCGGTTGATAAAGTGACAATGCCACGCCGTGGTACGGACGCCGAGCGCACAATCAATATCTTTGGCCGTCATTTTGGTGACGTTCAGGGTAATGGTTATGTGGCTTTGGATGATAACCAGGCCCGCTTGTTGAACATTGTCAGTTGGACCGACACGCAAATTACGGCGACGGTGCAAGACCGGATGCCGCGCGGCCCGCATCAACTGACGATCCGCCTGAACAATGGCGAAGACCTCGTAAATGGTATCACTTTGCACATTATCGCCGGCGCTTACCAGCCCACCATCTTCGAAGTTGGCCCGGGCATGGCTTACGATCCTTTCCTGATCAACCCGGCCACAGGTCTTAATTTCACAATTCAGGATGCATTGAATGATGCAGCCCAGGTGAATGATGCACTGGTGTTGGTCTACAACCGAATGTACGGCCTGGACATTAACAATCTGACCCCGGAACAAGAGGCAGAGTTCCTGTGGAATCCCAATGGTGTGTACTACGAAAACCTGATCATGCATTCGCCGGTGAAGTTGCAAGGATTTGGTCCTGGCGGCGTCTATGACAACGGTGATTATGTTCTTGGTTCGGTTTTGAATGGTTTGGCTTACGCTGGTGACACTGGTAACGCAGCCGCCTGGCGCACTTTCGTCAGTAATTTGAATTATGTGGGTCAGCAGCAGATGTTTGAAGGCGCAGTCGTCAGCGTGTTTGCTGAGACGGCGACGCAGTTTGGTTCCGGTTTCTATGCCTCGATTGACGGCTTCAAGATTGAAGGCGGCGACCAGCAAGGCTTCCCCAACAATATTAACCAGATTGGCGCCGGCAATAATGGTCAACCAGCTCAGGTTGTGGTTCAAGGTGGCGGTATCTTTGTGAATGGGTATGCCCGTTACCTGCAGATTACGAATAATGTGCTGCAGAACAATGGCGGTTCTTACGGTGGCGCTATCCGGTTGGGTACTCCCAATATTCCGGCCGGCGACCCCAATAAGAATTCACAAAATGACCGTATCCGTATCTTGAATAATCAGATTCTGGCCAATGGTGGTACGAATCTGGCCGGGGCTATTGGCATCTTTGAAGGCGCTGACCGATATGAGGTTGCTTACAATGATATTTGCGGCAACTTCTCGGCCGAGTATGGTGGCGGTATCAGCCATTATGGGTACAGCAATCTCGGTTCTATCCACAACAATCGTGTTTACTTCAACAGCTCGATGGATGAGGGTGGTGGCATCATCATTGCCGGTGAGCTGCCGGCGAATCCGGCTGTGACATTGTCACCGGGCAGCGGCCGTGTGGACATCTACAGCAATATCGTTCAGGCGAATATGTCGAATGATGATGGCGGCGGTTTGCGCTTCCTGATGGCTGGGGATTATCGAATGAATGTGTATAACAACATGTTCTTGAACAATATCTCGACACATGAGGGCGGCGGTGTTTCGCTGAATGATGCGCCGGATGTACGGTTCTATAACAATGCGGTGGCCAAGAATGTATCGACGGCAACGGCCGTTACCAGTAACGGCCAACCGGCTCCAGCAGGTCTGTCCACCAGCCACAACAGCGCACTGCTACAGGCCTCCCTGGGCGCAAACGCTCCCACTTTCAGCAACCCGGTCCTGTTCAACAACATCTTCTGGGACAACCGGGCTGGCAGTTGGGATGGCGATGCCATCGCCGGTATTGGCCAGGAAGGCGACCCCAACGACATCTACTTCTGGGATATGGGTTTGTCCGATTTGACCCAATCGCTCAGCCCGACCAATTCGATCTTAACCGCCAATGATGATTTTGGTGCGGTTTACGGTGTCATTGCCGATGCTTCCAATCTGGTAGCCTACCCCGGCCCGGATGCCTTGACCTCGCCCAACTTCCCGGAATTCTTATCCACGTTTGACGTGACCGTACAGGCTATGCCCTGGCGGACCAATCCCAACTTTGTGGGCGTCATCATGGTTGCGGTAGATTTGCCGCCCAACCTGATGGGCAACTATCACATCCAGAGCACCTCTCCGGCAGTGGATGCCGGGGCGGCTATCAAGGGGACAGTCTCTGCTCCTGTGTTGGACATAGATGGTGAAATTCGCGTCCTGCATGATGTCGGTGCTGATGAAGTCTCAACGGCCGCTGCCAACGCAGCACTTGGGGCGGGTCTCGCCAGCGGAGGGGTTTCACCGATCTATAACGTGCAGACAGTTATTCCCGGTTCCGGGCAAAGTTTATTCACGAAACAATATTTCTTCCCGATTATTTTTCAACAGTAAGGGCAGATAACAGAAATTAAGCTGTCGGCCAGGGGAATATGACATTCCCCTGGCCAGGCGCAAGGAGAATTTTCATGAGAAAAAGAATGAATCGCAAGCAAACCAGACGCGATTTCCTGAAGTTAGGTGGGGGTGTTCTCGCTGGCGCGGCTATTTCACGTTTTCTGCCGCGTACTTTAGGACAATCGGGTGAAATTGTAGAGGCGGCCGGTTTTTCACAGGTCGCGCCAACCCCGCCTGATATGCATTTGACCGGATCAGATGGCTGGATTTATATACCCGGTGAGGTTCCGATTCCGGGCACGATTAACCAGTTCTACAATCCGGACGATTTTGCACCGCCAGGATTGACAACGTATATGTTTGGCTTTCGTGATGTGACCGGCTTGACGAATGAACAGGTCTTCGCTCAAAAGATGAAATGTCAGGCGACAGCCCCATTGTTCTGGGTTGATGAAGGTAATGAGTACCGCCTGAAATTGACAAATGTTGGTTTGGCGATGCGCCCTGACCTGATTGATGAACACACGGTCCATTGGCACGGTTTCCGCAATGCCTGGCCGATTTTTGACGGCGAGCCGCACTCTTCGGTGCGGGTGCCGATTGGCCGCAGCCTGACTTATTTCTACCAACCGTTCCATCCCGGTACATACATGTACCACTGCCATGTGGAAGAAACAGAGCATGTTCACATGGGTATGACCGGTTCGGTGTTTGTCCGTCCGGCGCAGGATGGCAATGAATATACATATAACGGTAAAACGTTTACCAAGTTTGCTTACAACGATGGTGATGGCTCGACCGGGTATGACCGAGAGTATGTTATTAACCTGACGGATGTCTGGGCGGAAGCACATTGGGCTGATTCCCATGTGCAGCTGCCGGACTGGACTGATTTTAAGGCGGACTTCTTTTTGATGAACGGCCGTGCCTACCCCGACACCATCGCCCCCAACGGCGGTGTGAATGGCAATCCTTTTAATCCCAATGATGCCAACGGCAATCTGGTCGCGCCGGTGGGCCGGCCGGAACTGCAATACCAGCCATTGTCCTCATTAATTGAAGTGAATGCCGGTGAAAGCGTTCTGATTCGTCTCATCAACCTGACCTTTAGCAAACAAAGCATGACAGCGCCTGGTTTGAAAATGCGCGTTGTCGGCACCGATGCCACTCCGATGCGGGGCACGACCGGCGCCGACAGTTCCTACGAAACACATACATTACACATCGGTTCCGGGGGCACATATGATGCCATCTTTACCGCACCAGAGAATGTATCCAGTGTGCAAACCTATATGTTTTATAACCGTAACTTTAACCGGTTGAGCAATGGCGGCGCAGCTGGCTATGGCGGTCAGATGACTGAAATTCGCGTTCATCCGGCCGGTACGCTAGCACCCCAGTCAGCACCTAACACAGCGGAGTTCAATTAGTACTGGCAGCACGTTTGCAGGTACATGAAGGAGAATGCTCATGAACAATATTGCAAGATTGACACAAAAACGGCGACTGCTTGTTTTTGGCATAATGCTGGTAGTTGTCGTGATAGCAGTTATCGCCAACAACGTGCTGCAAGTCGCGGCCGATGGCCCCGGGGTTGCGCCCAGCGCCGGCATCATCTGTACCGAGAATACAACAGCCACGTTTACACTGTCGGCCAAAACCGGTTACATCAATATGGCCGATGGCAACCAGGTGTTTATGTGGAGTTATGCCGAAGGCAAAGATGACTTCCAATATCCTGGCCCGATTTTGTGTGTCCAACAAGGCGACACAGTAACAATTGTGCTGCACAATGAACTGCCGGAGGACACATCGATTGTATTCCCCGGTCAAATGGATGTGTTGGCTAATGGTGCACCGGTGGAGCCGCAGTTTGATGCGCAAGGGATGATGACTTCGTTTTCCCAGGTTGCCTCAGCCAATGGCGGTACTATGACCTACAGTTTCATTGCCGAAGAACCGGGCACTTATGTTTATCAGAGTGGAACCAACCCGGCGTTGCAAACGCAGATGGGGTTGTTTGGCGCTTTGGTGATCCGACCGGCAATGGCGGCTCCATTTGACCCCAATTTACCGGCCGATAAACAACCGATGCTGGCTTACAATGATGTCACGACGGCTTATAACCCGGACAGTGAGTACATGATGATGTTGTCGGAGGTTGATCCGCTGCTGCATCGGGCGGTGGAAATGGGCCAGCCGTTTGATATGAATAATTATAATGCGCGCTATTACCTGATTAACGGCCGTACCTTTCCCGACACGTTAGCTCCCAATTTCGCCTCCTGGCTGCCGAACCAGCCTTACAGCTCATTGGCCCATATCTACCCGTTTAACGACCACGCAACCCTGGCCAATGGCAATTCTAATCCGGCTTACTACCCTTATCCGGCACTGGATCGATTTGTAGGGATGGGTGTCGAAAGCTACCCGTTCCACCCCCATGCGTTTAATGCCCAGATTGTGGCGCGGGACGGCCGTTTACTAGAAATTCCTGGCGGCGGTGGCGACTTATACGAAGAGCGGTTTTCACTGCCCATCAGCCCTGGACAAACCTCCGATGCCTTCTACACCTTCACAGACGTTTACATGTGGAATCCCGATGCCCAACCCGGCGATGCCGACGAATTCCCCGTGGAGCTTCCGGGGCAGCAGAATCTGCCATCCGGGTTGTTTTACGGCAGTCCCTTCCTCGGCAATCAGGATACGAGGCCCGTCGGAGATGTTTCTTTTAACCAGTGCGGCGAATTTTATCATATTGCCCACAACCATAACCTGCAACAAATTACCGGTTGGGGCGTGGTGTTGATCGGCCAGATTACCTTTACTCGGATTGATCCGCCGCTGCCCAACAACTGCCCATAAAGGACTCAGTCGAAGCTTCAAGGAGAAACTAATGGTTATGAAAACACGAAACAAGTTTAGAAAGGGTCCGGGATTACTCATAGTCGCTGTACTGCTTATGTTAAGCCTTATCAGCGGTGTGATGACAGTTGCAGCTCAGGCTGGCACAAATCCTGTTACCGTAACGGTAAGCAATACCGAGAGCATTCCCCAGCAGGGTCTGACAGTCTATGCCTTCAGCGGCACGACCTACACCGGGCTGAACGGCGTCACTGATGCCAATGGGCAGGTGGTTTTCAATCTGGCTGATGGCAGCTATAACTTCCGCGCCGATTTCAATGGTACGCAGTTTTTTAGCGGCGGCAGTAGTGGCGTTGATAATTGTACAATACCTGGTTGTACCGAATCCGCTGTCACAGTAACATCGCCAGTTGTCGTTTCCGTAGTGGATACCGACAGCATACCGCAGGAAGGTTTAAATGTATACGCCTACAATGGCGCAATCTACAGTGGCAAGACCGCGACAACCAACATCTCTGGTACGGTCTCATTGACGCTGCTTCCTGGCGACTACAATTTCCGCGCCGATTTCAATGGCACACGGTTTTACAGCGGTGGCGCCAGTGGCATTGACACCTGCTCTATTCCCTCTGTTGGTACCGTCTGCACGACGGATACCGTTACGGTCACTTTGCCAGTAACAGTGACGGTGCTTGATACCAGCAATATTCCCCAGGAAGGAGTAAGCGTCTATGCCTTTAGCGGCACGACTTACTCTGGCAAGACCGGGGTCACCAATGCCAACGGGGAAGTATCCTTTACCTTGAATGCCGGCGACTACAATTTCCGTGCCGATCTTGATGGGACACAGTTCTTTAGTGGTGGCGCCGCTGGCGTCGATACCTGCCTGATTCCTGGCTGTACGGCCGATTCAGTGGCAGTGACTTCACCTGTCACCGTTACTGTGGCCGATACGAACGGCACACCTCAAGCCGGCGTGCCAGTTTATGCTTTCACTGGTACGACCTACAGCGGCAAGACTGCGACCACCAACATCTCTGGCACGGTTTCGTTGACGCTGCTG
>JBNKZT010000079.1:0-19920 GCA_050301775.1 Promineifilaceae bacterium (SeqCode) | reverse complement strand
TCTGAGGCCAGCGTCACCAATGGCCACACCGGCCATCACGTCGTTGTGGCCGCTGAAATATTTGGTACCGCTATGGATGACCAGATCAATGCCAAAATCGAGTGGGTTCTGGTTGACCGGCGTGGCAAAAGTGGCGTCGATGATCGTTTTGAGACCGCGCTTTTGCCGGGTGATGGCGGCGATTTTTTCCAAATCGGCGACGCGCAGGTAGGGATTGGTCGGGCTCTCGCTGAGAATGATGCGGGTGTTGGGTTGGATAGCAGCTTCCAGTGCATCATAATCGCCCATTGCCACCTGGGTGCTTTCAATCCCCAATCGCTTCAAGAATTTGTTGATGAAGTCGCGGGTTTTGTTGTAGCAGTCGTCGGTGTAGATGAGGTGGCTGCCGGTGGACAGGATTGAGAGCAGGACGTTGGTAACGGCCGTCATCCCTGTGGGAAAGAGCAGCGCCGCCTCACCATGTTCCAGGGCAGCAATTCGTTTTTCGACAGCGCGAACGGTGGGGTTGCCGTAACGGCCGTATTGTAGCCTCTCCCCCACATCGCCCCACAATTTCGCCTCCTGAAAAGCGCACAAATCGGCCGTGTCGTCGTAAGTATAAGTTGCCGTTTGCACCAACGGCGTGATGAGCGCGCGATGTTCATTCCCCCGACGCTGCTCCGGCTGGCCGTGGACGGCGAGCGTGGCGGGGTGGTATTCTTGTTTCTGATTTTGGGTTACGTGAACCATGATTTGCCTCTTTGTAGACTGGAGATTGGAGACTAGAGACTGTTGTTAATCTCCAGTCTCCCAGTCTCCATCCAGCCGAATCATCAAAAAAAACGCCTCTCCTGGAGAATCAGAAGAGGCGTACCTGTTAGCGGGCATCACCACAACTCATCTCCCAGAAGAAATCTTCTGTCGGAATTAGCACCTGGGTCTTTAGTTTTGTAGCCACTTAGTCGTTTTGTCTTGTAGTCGCTTAAAAGACTACTCGACTACCAGACTATTTGACTACCCGACTATTGTCCTGGTTGCTGAGGCTTCATCGGGCCGGTCCCTCTGCCTCTCTGGATAAGAAGTGGGCGGCTGTACAAATGCACAGTCACCAATATTTAGTTGTTGGGGGGCATATTAGCACAAAGCGTAAAAAATTGTCAACTTTCGGTTGAAATCTGGCTTACTTCCAGCTACACTGAATAGATAAGAGTGCTCAATTGTGAGGCATTATGCGGGAGATTCAGAAACAGCCACCCATTTTGCGCATGGAAGCGATTCATAAAAACTTTGCCAATGGCGCGGCGTTGTATGATGTGAGCCTGGAAGTGCAGCGCGGCGAAGTACATATGCTGCTGGGTGAAAACGGCGCCGGAAAATCGACTTTGATGAGTATCCTGGCCGGGGTCTATCCATGTGATAGTGGGCAGATTTGGTGGCACGGCCGTTCCGTCCATTTCAAGTCTCCCCGTGATGCCCAGCAGGCCGGCATCTGTACCATTTACCAGGAAACCAGCCTGATTTCCGAACTGACTGTGGGCCAAAATATCTTCCTGGGAAACGAACCGACCCGCCTGGCAGGTATTCCTCTGATTGACCGTAATCGCATGATCCAGTCCAGCCAGCGTCTGCTCCGAATGCTGGATTTGGACATATCCCCAGACGCACCGGTCGCCGATTTGAGCATGGCCGACCGGCGAATGGTGGAAACTGCCAAAGCACTGCGTCAATCAGCCGATCTCATCATTATGGATGAGCCAACAACCAGTTTCACGCCGCCGGAAACAGATACTTTATTCCAAGTTATTCGCACCCTCACCCAACGAGGTGTAGCCATCATCTACATTACCCATCGCCTGGAGGAAGTAAGTGCGATTGGGGATCGAGCGACTGTTTTGCGTGACGGCCGTAACGTGGCCACCGTCAATTTACAACGAACCACACCTGACGAATTAACCCGGTTGATTGCCGGACGGGCGCTAGAGGAAAAATTCCCCCGACGGCGACCTGATTTAGGCCATGAAGTCCTTCAAGTAAAGCGGTTAACGCGGTACGGCCATTTGAACGACATCTCCTTTAACGTAAAAGCGGGCGAAATTGTCGGCATAGCCGGGTTGCGTGGGTCGGGCCGCACTGCGCTGTTACGCGCTATTTTTGGTCTCGATCCATTTGATGAAGGAACGATTTACCTGAACGGCCAGGAAGTTTCTATTACTTCCCCCAAAGATGCCATCGGTCACGGCATTGGCTTGCTTACCGAGAATCGGGAGGAGCAAGGGCTGATTCTGGAAATGAATACTGCTGACAACATCACCCTGGCTGTGTTGGAACAAGACTCACCTACGCCGCTGCTGCGCCATGATATTGAAATGGACGTGGCCCAACATTACATCCGCTCCCTCAACATCAAACCACCCAGCCCGCAGCATCTGACCCGATACCTGTCTGGCGGGATGCAGCAAAAAGTAGTTTTGGCCCGCTGGCTGGCCACAAAGTCAGCCCTGCTTATGTTTGATCAGCCGACACGCGGGATTGACGTGGGCAGCAAGACGGAAATCTATCGTTTTATGGCCGATTTGGCAGAACAGGGTATCGCCATCCTGATGGTCTCCTCCGATATGCCGGAGATATTGGGGATGTGCGACCGCATTCTGGTCTTGTACGAAGGCATTTTGGTCGCCTCTCTGCCCCAAGCCGAAGCAACGATGGAAAAGGTGCTGGCCTATGCCAATGGACGGTTGACCGATGGGTGAGCGGATGAACCATCTTCGACTCCATCTGGCAGTCCGGATCGCCCAGTGGAATCGTTTGCGGTTTGACAAGATCGGCCTTTTGCTGGGATTGATTTTGCTGGTTATGGGAATTTCCCTGTTTTCACGGCCGTTTCGCAGCCTGGATAACATCTCCCTCATCCTTATGGAAGCGGCCTTCATTGGCCTCGTTGCCGCCGGTCAGACGGTCGTCGTTTTAACCGGCGGTATTGACTTGTCTGTCGGCTCGATGGTGGCCCTGACAGGCATTGTCACGGCCATGTTGATGAAAGGGGCGTTTAGCATCCTTCCGCCGCTGCCTGCCTATCTGGCAATCGGCTGTGGCCTGGGCCTGGGGCTGGGCATTGGCTGGATTCATGGCCATTTGATCGCCAAATTGAATATGCCCGCCTTCATCGTGACTCTGGTCAGCCTGGGTGTTCTGCGCAGTATTTCGTTAGTCCTCACCAATTCATCCTCTGTCAATGCGCTGCCCGGCAGCTTCAAGTGGATGGCCAATGCGAAGCTAATTGGCGCGCCTATGCCGGGTGTGATCATGATTTTGGCCTATCTGATTCTATGGTTTGTTTTACGCAATACCAAGCTGGGACGTTACACTTATGCTATTGGAGGAAACGAAGTTGCCGCCCGGCTGTCTGGCGTGCCGGTGGAGCAGTACAAAACGTATGCCTATATGCTCAATGGTTTCCTGGCTGCCCTGGCCAGTATCATCCTCATTGCCCGGCTAGATGGGGCGATTTACACCAATGGTGAGGGATATGAACTGAGTTCGATTGCGGCTGTTATTATTGGCGGAACCAGTTTGCAAGGAGGCATTGGCAGCATTTGGGGAACGCTGATCGGTGTTTTGATCATCGCTGTGGTGCGGAACGGGATGATTATGCTCAATATTTCTTACCAGTGGCAGGGGATTATTGTTGGGGTTGTGATTTTAACGGCCGTGTTCCTTGACCTCCACCGTCAGCGGACCAGGCAGTCCGCACCCAAAATTCAGTTAAGCCCGCCGGTGGGCGATAAATCACATCTTGATCACATCATTTCCCAGCTCAAAAAAATCATTGATGAACAGGTAAATGCGCGCCATATCCGGGTCTACTTAACCGATCCCACATCCCGAGAACTGGTTGAATATGATTTGATACAGCAGACCTGGCATTCGATCCAGCCGGAAAGCCTCGCTTGCCAGGTTAAAAAGACACGGCAGCCGGTTGTCGCCAAAGACGTATCGCTCAATTCCTCCAATGCCATCAGACCATTGAATCCGCAAGTCAAGTCGGCTGCAGCTATTCCTCTGAATATGTACAACCAGATCATTGGTGTGCTGGAAGTGCAAAGCACAGCGCCATTGGGCTTTAATGAATCGGCCATTCAGGAGTTGAGCCGCTTAACGGCCGATGTCGCTTTGCCGCTCAACAATGCCTGGCTGCTGGAATGTGGCTGGCTGTCCAAACAAATCCGCCTGGCTTTGCGCCACCTGTGGGACGATGTGTACCTGGAACAAAATCCTTTGACGGATTGGTTTATCCCGGCCTTTGATCGTTCCGGCGTAAATGGCGTGACGCCGCGTGGAGTACGCCTGCGGCAGCACCTGCTCGATGCGATTGATGAACTCAACGCTGTGTCCAACCAGACTGATATGACAGAACGGCGTTATCGTATTTTGCACCTGACGTATGTAGACGGCCGTGCCATCAACGAAGTCACAAAAGAATTAGCCATCAGCCGCCGCCAATATTTTTACGATCAAAAAGATGCGATTGATACGTTGGCCTATTCCTTGTTAAAGGATTATTCCAGGGATTCTTAACCCCAATTTCGCTTTCGTCCCCCATTTTTCACGCTTTGCACCCTGAATGCACTCCAGCTATTGCCGCCGTATGCCCATTTTTTCTAAGATAATGACAAATGTCTTACAGGTGGTTGTTGCTCCTATTAACTTGTTTAGTTCTGGCGTCTGCCGGCTGCCAGGCAGTAGTTGAAGCGGATGCTTCGGCAGAAGTCCGTGTGGCTGTTATACCACCGGGGTTTACCAGCCCTTTTCATGTGGCCATTAAGGAAGGCGCTGTGGCCGCTGCCGGGGACAAGGGGTGGCAAGTAGATGTTGTCGCTGCCGAGCGTGAAGGTGATTTTGCCGGGCAGGTAGCTGTCGTCGAGCAGGAACTGCAAAAAGGGGTGTCGGCCATTGCTGTGAATCCTATTGATGCGCGGGCGATTGTAACGGCCGTAAACAGCGCCAACGATCTCAACATCCCCATCTTCATGCACAACACCATCACCCCGGTGGGAGAAGGCGAGATCACCGAGTATATCGGCTACGATCAATGGTCTGGCGCTGCCAAATTAGGCCAATATACCTGCGGCATGTTAAACGGAAAAGGAAAAGTCTTCATTCTGATGGGTATTCCGGGCTTTCACGCCAACCGCCGCACCCAGGGTTACGTCTGGGCATTAGAAAAATGGTGTCCTGATGTTATCGTCGTTGGCCAACAAACGGCCGAGTGGGAACGAGAAAAAGCATTCAACATCGCCAGCGCAGCTTTGCAGCAGCACCCGGAAATAGATCTATTTTTTGGTAATTCTGATGAAATGGGTATTGGCGCCTGCCTCGCTGCCGAAAGCATGGGACGCACCATCAATAAAGACATCTGGTGCATCGCCATTGATGGCAACGATGTCACACTTGATCTAATCCAGGAAGGCAAAATGACCGCGACCCTGGGAGTCTATCCCCAAAAAATGGGCGCAATTGTTATCGAGCAGATGGCTAAAGTCCTCAACGGACAGGAAGTTCCCTACATTTTAGAGATGCCATCCACCATCGTCGACCGCACCAACCTGGATGCTTATCGTTCGGGTAACACCTGGGTCCCCCCGCGTAAAGGTACGCCCGAACAAGACAATGGCGAACCATCAGGCGTATTTTCCAATTGGTAATGAAGGGAGGTGAATATTCGAGAAGCGAAAAGATTTATAATAAAAATTACGAAGAAGTGTCCATGAAAAAAACAGTGAAAAAGTGCAAGTTTAGGAGAAGATCATGAGAAAGCTAAGTTTATTCATTGTGGTCATTGCCTTATTGGCGCTGGCCGGCTGCCAACCGCAAACTGTTGAAGTGACGCGCGTGGTGACCGAGACAGTCACAGAACAAATAGAAGTGACCCGTATCGTTGAAGGTGAAGTCGTCACCGAGATACAAGAAGTAGAAGTGACCCGTGTCGTTGAGCCTACGGCCGAACCGGAAGCGCCAGAACTGGAAATCTTCCACTGGTGGACCGGCCCCGGCGAACGTCAGGCGGCCGACGCCATGTTTGCGGCTTTGAATGCCGCCTACCCGGAAGTCACCGTGGTTGAGAATCCGGTTGCCGGTGGTGGCGGTGTCAGCCATCGTGTTGTTTTGCAGGGCCGTATGGCCGCCGGTCTCCCTCCCGACACATTCCAGACGTTAGGTGGCGCTGAGTTGAAGCAATATGTTGATGGCGGTGCGCTGGAGCCGCTGGATGATCTCTATGCCGAACTGGGATATGCTGATGTGATTCCTGGGCCGCTGTTGAATGCTGTTTCAATTGACGGACATCCTTACGTTGTGCCTTTGAACATGCACATCCAAAATATTCTCTACTACAATAAAACCTGGTTTGATGAACTGGGCCTGGAAGGACCGAAGAATTTCGATGAATTGATGGCCGCTTGTGATGCAATCAAGGCGGCGGGATACACCGATTCACCTTTAGGCCTGGGTACTGTTGAGAACTGGGAAGCCCCCTTCGTTTTGGACAGTATTATCCTGGAATTGGGTGGACCTGAATATTACGTTTCCTTGTATAAGGGCGAAATTGATGTTACCACTGACCCAATTTATCGGGAATCGTTGGAGAAGCTGGCGCAGTTGACCGATAGCTGTGTTTATCCGGATCACGCTGTCTTGACCTGGGACCAGTCAGTTGGTTTGGTTTCTTCGGAAGATGCGGCGATGGTTATCATGGGTACCTGGGCAATTGGCGCGTTTATCAGCAATGGCTGGGAACCGGGGGTTGATTTTGGTGCGGTTACTTTCCCGCAGGAACCGGATCGCATGTTGCTGTTCCATCCAGACACCTATGGGTTGGCGGCCGGCGCACCGCATCCGGAAGCAACCAAGAAATGGCTGGAGATTGTGGCCTCGCCTGAACTGCAAATCCCGACGGATGTGACCCAGGGTGGTATGTTTGCCCGTACCGATATCGATCCCACGGAATTCCCTGACCCAATCCGGCAGGAGATGCAAACCTTTGTCAGCGAGAATCCGGGCAACCTGATTCTTGACCAACATGGCAGCATCGCCCCGGCGAGTTTCTCGAATGAATACTGGATTGTGATTGCATCCTTGATGTCTGAAGAAAACCCGGACATTGACAGCTATCTCAGTCAAGTGGACGCTCTGTTCCAGACGTATAATGTTAAGGACGCGGCTGCCTGGTATCAATGGCCATAGAGGAAAACGGCAGTTGCTCTAAAAAGCGCTAGTTAAAAAGGTAGGGGCACGCTCAAGTGTGCCCCTGCCTGATCCGTTAAAGGTAAATTCAGTGAGTTCAATAAGTCAGCGCATTAAAATTCTCAGATCAAGGCGAAACAGCCTCGAAGGGCGCTTAAGTTTCGGCGAATTTATGCTGTTCCTCTTTCCGCTCCTTCTTACCTTAATCTTGCTCTACGGCATGTTAGGCTGGACATTGGTTGTTTCGTTTTCCGATTGGCAAGGGGTTAAACCCAACTATGATTTTGCCGGTTTCAAATGGTATGAGATGATGTTAACCCATCCCCGCTTTCAGGCCGACATAATGAACAACCTTAAATGGCTGATCCTGGGTGTGATTCCTACCGTTGTTATTGCCATTTTCATTGCCTATTTGCTTGAACTCGGTTCAATTCGTGGGGCAGAGAATTACACACGAATGTTGATTCTTTACCCTGTCGCCATGTCCTTTATCGTGACAGGAACCATTTGGTCTTGGATGTACCAGCCTGATCGTGGTGTGTTTAATACGATTTTTAGGGCGCTAAATCTGGATTTCCTGGTCAGTCGTTTTATGACCAGCCCGTCAACAGCGACCTATTGGCTCATCATCATATTTATCTGGATGTATATGGGTTTCTCGGTCATCATCCTTCAATCAGCTTTGCGCACAACTGAACTTCAGGAAATGGTCGAGGCCGCAATTGTTGATGGCGCTTCCCGATTAAGGATTTTGCTGCAAGTCATCATTCCCAATATTCGAGGTGGTATCTTAATCCTGGTATCGCTTTTATTGATTTCGGCGCTCAAAGTGTTCGACATCGTTTACATTGTCACCTTTGGTGGACCTGGCTACTCCACCGATGTGCTGGCCTTTTTCATGCTTATCGCAACCTTTCAGCAGCATCTTGTTGCCTTGGGCGCTGGGTTGGGCATCGTTATCTTTGCCCTCGCCTTTATCATTGTCATCCCTTACACAATTTATGCCTTTAGAAAGTGGTTCGAATGAAATCAAAAAGCCCTACTATATTTATTCTAATCGTCATAACCTTGATTATCCTCACCGTGATGTATGTGCTGCCCGTTTATGTGGTACTGGTTACGTCTCTCAAAACGACGGCCGAGGTTAGCCAGCGGGATTTTTTGACACCCAGCGTCAACTTACAGTTCCAAAATTATGCGGAAGCATTTAAGTTGATCTTTCCTTCATTATTAAATTCGACAATTATTGCCTTTTCCGTCACAATTTTGGCGGCGCTGGTTGGTGGATTGGGCGGATTTTATTTGAGCCGGACCCGAACGACTTTTGCTAAGGTCTTGTTTATTCTTGTTGGTGTGGCTATATATTTGCCTTATCAGGTTATCCTGATTCCATTGGTACAAATCATGGCCAAGACGGGATTGGCGTTGACGCTTTGGGGCTTGATTACCAGTTATTTGATCTTGAATATTCCATTGGCTACTGTTCTGATGGGCACCTTTTTCTTATCAATCCCTAGAGAATTAGAGGAGGTGGCCAGAGTAGATGGAGCCAACCGGATTCAAATATTTTTTAAGATTATCTCGCCTGTTGCGCTTCCGGCTTATGCTTCAACGGCGATTATTATTTTTACCCAGGTATGGAATGAATTTCTCCTGGCTTTGACGCTGGCAACACCAGATACGACGACTATTCAGATTAAACTGGCCGAGATTAAAGGCAGTTTTGTGGCGGTGTATAACATTCAAATGGCTGCCGCCGTTATTACGCTGCTGGTTCCTCTGATTTTCTTCCTGGCACTGGGGCAGTATTTTATTAAAGGTATTTTGGCTGGGGCGTTGAAGGGTTAAACTCACTTGAAGCAACCAACCCTCCCGGAGGTTCAGAACCTCCGGGAAGGTCGAAAGCCAGATTAATTATTCCAGCGGCCACCGCCACGTTGGCCCTGGCCACCTCGTCCGCCTTGATGGCCGTATTGATTACCAGTCCCATCGGCTGGCGCTGTACCGCAGGTATCGCAGACGCCATCACCGTCCAGGTCAACAAAGTTGCTGCCGGCTGCGCCGTTGCCATTGTGGCTGCCTGTTCCCGTGCCAGGGACGCTGCCACAAGTGTCACAGACGCCGTCACCATTTTCATCGACGAAATTGCTGCCGGCCGCGCCGTTGCCACCATTGCCATTGTTGCGGCCGTATTGGCTGCCGGTCCCATCAGCCGGGGCTGTACCGCAGGTATCACAAACGCCGTCGCCGTCCAGGTCAACGAAGTTGCTGCCGGCCGCGCCGTTGCCGTTCTGACTGCCCGTTCCCGTTCCGGGGACATTGCCGCAGGTGTCACAAACGCCGTCGCCGTTTTCATCGACGAAGTTTTGGCCGGTAGGATTGGCGATAGGGTCTTGGGTAACGGCCGTTTCCGTATTCACACCCTCGTCAATCGCAGAATCAGCCTGGCCTGCACCGCCGAAAGCATTGTCGGCCATTGCTGGATTACTGGCCAAAGCCATCGTTATCGCAATTCCTAAAATCGCCACGACGGCGATACCAACTATCATGTAACGTTTCATTTTTAGTCTCCTAATACTGTTTTGTAGACCCGCCAAATTGTCGGCGGGTGATGTTTTTTGTTAACTGTCTCTATCTTAGCCATGCTGTGTGAAGAAGATATGAAGCGAATGTGGGCACGGTGTAAAGAAATGACACATCCCCGATGGCTGGGTATAATTCGCGGCTATGTTTGAATTTGAGATTGAAGCAGTTGATCAAGAGACAGGAGCCAGGAACGGCCGTTTCCACACCCCCCACGGCATCTTGCAAACCCCCGTTTTTGCCCCGGTGGGAACCCAGGCCACCGTCAAGGCATTACGGCCGTCCGATCTGCATGATTTAGGTGCGACTTTGGTGCTGAGTAACACCTATCACCTCTACCTGCGCCCTGGCGATGAGTTAATCCGCGACTTGGGCGGGCTGCATCAATTCATGGGCTGGGACGGCCCCATCTTGACCGACAGCGGCGGCTTCCAGGTCTTCAGCCTCAGCGACACCCGCAAAATTGACGATGACGGCGTTACCTTCCAATCTCACCTGGATGGCTCCTACCACTGGTTCACGCCAGAAAAGAGCATCGCCATTCAGGAAAACCTGGGTGCAGACGTCA
This sequence comes from Promineifilaceae bacterium (SeqCode), assembly GCA_050301775.1. Taxonomy (GTDB): domain Bacteria; phylum Chloroflexota; class Anaerolineae; order Promineifilales; family Promineifilaceae; genus JACKCC01. Next base: position 9,551 of record JBNKZT010000079.1, on the reverse strand, counting down.
TCATGGCCTTTGACGAATGCCCGCCGCCGACCGACTACGATTATGTTAAGCAATCACTTAACCGTACCCACCCCTGGGCCGAACGCTGCCTGCAAGCCAAAACCCGCGATGATCAGGCGCTCTTTGGCATTGTCCAGGGCGGCATTTTCCCCGATTTGCGCGAACAAAGCGCCCGCTTTTTAATGGGGCTGGATTTGCCCGGTTATGCCATCGGCGGATTGGCTGTGGGCGAATCGAAGGAAGCAATGTATGCCACGTTGGACGTGATGAATCCCCTCCTGCCCCAGGATAAGCCGCGCTATTTGATGGGCGTCGGCGCGCCGGAAGATGTGGTCAATGGCGTCCTGCGCGGTGTGGATATTTTTGACTGCGTCCTGCCCACACGCATTGCCCGCAACGGGGCGGCGCTGATCAAAGGCGGGCGAATCAATCTGCGCAACGCCCAATACAAAACCGATCCCGCACCGCTGGATGCAAGCTGTACCTGTGCCACCTGTACCGGATTCAGCCGGGCTTACCTGCGCCATTTGGTCCAGGCCAACGAAATTTTGGGCCATATCTTGCTGACGACGCATAACATTCACTTTTTACTGGAATTGGTGCGGCAGATGCGGCAGGCGATTGCCGTCGGCCAGTTAAGGCCCTTTGCTGAGGAGTTTCTGAGCCATTATCCGGTTGTTCCCACACCGCAAGAGATAGCGTAAGCATACAGCGCTACATTTGGGAGCGGAGAAAAAGCGGGGAGGCTGCCCGCGCCCCCAATTTTTTAAATCTGACAAACCAGTTGGGTTTCTAAATCGAGGAACTTTTTATGACAATTTGGGAAGCGATCATTCTGGGAATTGTCCAGGGTGCGACTGAATTTTTGCCAATTTCCAGCTCTGGTCATTTGGTTTTGGTACCAACAATTTTTAATTGGCCGGCCGCCAGCTTGTCGCTGGTTGCCATTGTTCATCAAGGGACGCTGTTGGCCGTTTTGGTTTATTTTCGACGCGATTTGTGGCAGATTATTAAAGCTGTGTGGCAGGGGTTGCTGGCGCGGCAGCCGTTGGCTACGGCCGATTCACGGCTGGGCTGGTATATTGTGGCCGGCTCAATTCCGGCGGGCATTGCCGGGTTAACGTTGGAAAGCTTTTTTGAGGAAGCGTTTGGTACACCGGTTGTGGCGGCGGCGTTTTTGTTATTAACGGCCGTATTCCTCATAATCGGTGAGCGTATGTTGTCGGGCAAAAAGCTGATCGAAAACCTGACCCTGAACGATGCGATGGTGGTCGGCTTGTTCCAGATGCTGGCTCTGTTCCCCGGTGTTTCGCGCAGCGGCAGCACGATTACCGGCGGTCTACTGCGCGGATTGGACCGGGCGGCGGCGGCTCGCTTTAGCTTTTTGCTGGGCATTCCAGCTATTTTGGGCGCCGGTTTGTTGAGCGGTATCGATTTGCTGCAAGCCAATGACCTGGCTGCCCAAACGCCGCTGCTGATTGCCGGCTTTGTAGCTGCGGCCGTTTCCGGCTATTTATGCATTCATTTCCTCCTGACCTGGCTGCGCAGTCATAGCTTGTATTTATTTGCCGGGTATACCGCCGCTTTTGGGACGATTTATCTGCTGGTTTATTTCCTGGGATGAAACGATTATTAGGCTGGGGGCTGCGGCTCATGGCCTTATGCCTGGCGCTGACGGCTTGCCGGGTCCAACCAGCACCACCGCCGGCAATCACGCCATCACCACCGCCGGCCGTACTGCGTATTGGCTTGAGCAGCAGTGCGGCGGCGCTGGCTGAATGGGTCATCGAACCTTATGCGGTCCAGACTGAACAAACCAATCCCCAATTCATTTTGGCTGACAACACGGCCCTTTTTACCGACCTGATCGCCGGGCAATTAGACGCCATTCTGGTCCATCACATTCCGGTTGGCAGTCCCGGCTGGTTTAATCCGGTGGCGTTGGATGGGTTGGTTATTGTGGTTCATCCCGATAACCCTGTACAAAACCTGAGTTTGGGTGAGGTGCAGGCGGTGTTTAACGGCCGTATCACCAACTGGTTGACCCTCGGCGGCCCCGATCAAGCCATCAACCTCATCAGCCGGGAGCAGGGGGCGGGGACGCGGGCCATTTTGCAGCAGCGGGTGCTGGCCGAGCAGCGCATCAGTATCAACGCCCTCATCCAGCCGGACGACTCATCCTTCTTGGCTGCCGTTGCGGCTGATCCGACTGCGATTGGCTACAGTATGATGGGTACGGCCGTTACCGCCAACGTCAACATGCTAACCATCGAAGGCATCGCCGCCACCCCCTTGACGACCGCTGACCAAACCTATCCCCTAACTGCGCCGCTCTACTTCCTCTCGCCTACCGAGCCGCAGGGGGAACTGCGCACCTTCCTGGCCTGGCTCCAGTCGGATGAGGGGCAGGGGGTGATTGGGGAGTGGGGATACGGCCGTGTTCGTTGAATTTGTCGGTAATCTAACGATTCGCGTAACCTGCCCGGCGAGAACGACTTGAAGCCATTACTGGCAAAGAATTTTGGCCGCATCCTCACGCAGGCGGGAGATCCGCGACAGCCAGGTCAGGTTTACGCGGGGTTAGCCAGCGTAAACCTTCGTTCTCGCAATGCTTTACACTTTCGCCATCGCTTCCTTCAGCATCTCCCTCAATCTTTGCGCCGCTGGTTCCGGGCCTAACCCGATGAAAACGCTAGCTGGTCCAGTCGCTGACGGAAATCCATACACATCCAGCCCTGTATCTGCCATCATTGCGTACATTTTCGTTTTCTCATAATCTTGTATTCTCAATTCCTGCAATCTTGCCGAAAGCACCCCGATATCCCCTTTCTCTCTCCCCCCTGCCGTGATCAGCCACTTTGGTGTAAGTACAGCACTACTAATCTCCACTTCCGTTTTGCTACCAAATAGCTTTTTCTTTTCCCTGGTCGATACTGTCTCACAGCAATAGATCGCTGCGTCAATCACATCTTCCAGTCCATCTCTCTCGATGTGTTCGTTGATGGCGGCCTTCAGTTCAGGTCGCATATCTTCCAATGTACATTCTCTTGTGCTTCGTTTATATTCTCCCATTTTTGTCTCTCCTTTCCGTTTCCTCCGTTACTCGTGATTGCGCTGGCAAACGAATAAGCGTTTCATGCGGCGCGGTCAAACACAACCTTCGTCAACCAGCCCGTTAGCCGCCGCAATAAACTGACATTCACAGAATGTCTTGGTTGAACTAAGCCGGGGAACGCGAGTCCCTTGGAGATTAAGGACTTCTTCAGTCTGGCTTAACCCCGAAAACGCGACCCAATTCCGAGTACAGTATAGACAGACCAATTGATCGGCCAAACTGACCCTCCCCGAATCATTCAAGACCGAAAACTTGACGTGTCACTTGCCGGGAAGATTCCTCTTGCTCCAGCCGCCAGTTGGCTTCTTCGCGGGCACGGATGATGAATTGGGCCGCTTCCTTGGCCGAGTCAGTGACCATCATCAGGTCGGTGTCACCGGGGGAGATTTTACCCTGGGCGGCCATCGTGCCCCGCAGCCAGTCCAACAGGCCGCCCCAGTAGGCGGAATCGAAGAGGACGACAGGGAAGTTGGCCACTTTGCCGGTCTGGATGAGAGTCAGCGACTCGAATAACTCATCCATTGTGCCAAAGCCGCCAGGAAAAATGACAAAGCCCTGGGCGTATTTGACGAGCATCATTTTGCGCACGAAAAAGTAGCGAAAATCAACCGACAAATCGACATAGGGGTTGAGGTGCTGCTCAAAAGGCAGTTCGATGTTGAGACCGATTGAGAGCGCGCCGGCGGCTTTGGCTCCTTTGTTGCCGGCTTCCATAATGCCGGGACCGCCGCCGGTGATGATGGCGTAACCGGCTTCACCCAGCAAGCGGGCCACTTCCACGGCCGTTTCATAATGCACTTCCCCTGGTTTGGTACGGGCCGAACCGAAAATGGTGACGGCCGTTCCCAAATCGGCCAACGCATCAAACCCTTCCACAAACTCACCGGTAATCCGCATCACCCGCCAGGGGTCGGTGTGAGTAAAGCTGGCTTTTTCCTGAGCCGGAGCCAGCAGCAGCTTTTGGTCTTCGGTTGGTTTTCCGGCGCGGGCGGCGCGGTTTAATGAGGCGGGGATGTTGGTTTGTTTGTTTACTGACATTTGGTTTCCTTATTTGGCATGGTTCAAAAATGAACAATTCATCTTTACAATTTCACCGTAACTGCCGAGCATTGAAATGCCCGGCTAAAGAAGGAAACCTGTTAAAACAGGTTGCGGTGGCTGCTTTTGTACATTTCGGAGTATTTTTAGTGCGTTTTAACGCACTTCATACTCTAGCTGTGGATTTCAATCCACAGCAAATTGTAAAGATGATTTCGAGATAATTGAACCATGCCCCTTATTTGTTTCTGAGTCTGGCCGTACAACCGTTGTCCCCATCATCTTCTCTTCTCTGCGCACCTCCGCTCCTCTGCGTATCTCTGCTTCCTTTTAGCCTGTCCGTTTCATGACGATGAGTGTGATGTCATCGAACTGGGGCGTGTCACCGGCGTGAGTGCGGATGGCGTCGGTGATGGCCTGGCGGATGGCGGTGGCGGATTGTTTGATGTGGTTAACGGCCGTTAACCGTAACCGCTCCATGCCAAATTCATCATAATCTTCATTCATCGCCTCGGTGACGCCATCGGTGTAGAACAAGACCGTATCGTGGGGGTTAAGCTGTACTGACTGGCTCTCGACTTCGATGTCGGGCAGAACGCCCAGGGCCATGCCGCCGGCCTGAAGCAGGCGGATTTTGCCGTTGCTGCGCAGCAGGATGGGTGGATTATGGCCGCCGTTGGCGTAGGTCAAAATCTGTGTTTTGGGGTCCCAAATGGCGTAGAAAACGGTCACAAACAGGTCAGATTGGGCTTCCGATTCGATGATTTCATTGGTGCGAATGAGGGCATCTGCCGGATCGTCGCGGTTGAAGGCAACGGTGCGCAGGATGGTGCGGCTCATGGCCATGAACAGCGCGGCGGGCACGCCTTTGTCGGCCACATCGGCCACAACGATACCCCAGCGTCCGTCGGGCAAGGGGATGAAATCGTAAAAGTCGCCGCTGACCTGGCGGGCGGCTTCCCAATAGCTGGCTAATTCACAGCCCGGAATATCGGGGCTGCCGTTGGGAATGAGGCTGGCCTGGATGTCACGGGCTACGTTGAGTTCTTGCTCCAACTTGTCGCGTTCAGCGGCTTCTTTGTAGAGCTGGTTGTTGACAACGGCCGTTGCCGCTTGATGGGCAATCCCGTTCAAAATATTGAGACGACGGGCCGAGAAAGAACGCGTTTCGCCCGTTTTATTGCCGACTAACATCAGCCCAACCCGATTGCCACGGGCGTTGAGCGGGAAAGCGTGGGCCGATTTGGTGCCCATACTGGTCGCCAGCCAGGATGGCAAAGTCAAGGAATAGTAGGTGGCAGTTGGCGTTAAAAAGTCGGCCGACTTCTGACGGACAGTCAGGAATTCACCGAGTTCGATGTCGTGGACGGTAAGCAAGCCCTGGCCCATTTTGCTCAGGCCATAGTTGGGGCCGGCGTAAAACGCTTCCCGATCTTCATCCCAAATCAGAATAAGGGTTGATTCAACACCAACCAGCAGCGGGACCAGGCGCACAATCGTGTCCAAAATTTCGTTCAAATCGAAGAGGCTGTTGACCGCTTCGGCCACCTGAAGCAGCGCAGTGTTGACCCAGGCTTCTTCCTGCTGGGCCTGGCGCAGGTAGGCCGATTCGATGGCTTGCCCGGCCTGGGTGATGATGTTGTCCAGTAGTTCCTGGCGGCGGGACAGCGGGGAGCTGTCTTCGTGATTACCGCTGCCGGGCTGACTGACGATCATGACGCCCAGGTTTTGTTCTTTGCTGTGAATGGGGAAGAGGGCGATGGTTTCAGGCCGGCTGTGTTTTCGCTGTTGTTTACTGAACCAGGGCGGCCATTTGTGGCTGGTCATCGGTTCCTGGCCGATGTGGACGGCATCAAGCGCTCCCCACTCACCAATGGATAGGCGCGAATTGACAAAGGCGGCTACAGTTTGATTGTCGCTGCCGTATAATGCGCCGCCCTGGTAAACGGCCGTTTCCTCATCCCACAACAAAATGCCACAGTAATCCACGCCCACAAGCATGGGGGTGAGGCGGGTCACGGTCGTCAAAACAGCGTCCAAATCAGCGCTCTCGCCCAACGCTTTGGCTACCTGGAATTGAGCCGTGGTCAGCCAGGCCTGTTCCCGCTGCCAGGCTAACTGCCGGGCCTGATCGATGGCGATGGCCACTTCGGCGGCCAGCGCCTCCAGCGCGGTCTTTTCGGCGGACGAAAAGGCGCCCACTGTGGGACTTTGCACGTCTAACACGCCCAACACCTCGCCGGCGACCATGAGGGGGATGACCAGTTCGGCTTTGGTAACGGCCGTCACCGTTGAATCAACCATCTCGAAATTCTGGATAAAATCAGGATGATCGGCCGTGTTGTTGACCAGAATTGTTTCCTGCTGCGCCGCGGCCAGCCCGACCAATCCTTCTCCTGCGGGGACCTGCGCCCGTAGTTCTGCCAATTCCGGCGCGCTGCTGGCCTGAGCCGTCGCCGCGCCATCCGGCGGGTCAATCGAAAAAATAGTGACGGGATGAAAGCCGAATGTTTCCCGCGTTAGTTGTACGACCTGGGTGAAAATTTCGGTTCGGTCGCGCAGCAAACTGATTTGCCGGGCGATTTTGCCGACCAACTCCAGATGGGCGGCTCTTCGCCGTTCTCTTTCGTAGAGCTGGGCCTGGGTGATGGCGGCGGCGGCCTGATTGGCTAAAATCATCAGGCGGCGCAAATCTTCTTCGTCAAAACGATTGGGCTGCTGGCTTTGCGCGGCGACGATGCCGGTGACAATATCGCCATTGATGAGGGGAATGAAGATGGCGGAACGGGGCGGTGTTTGGCTGATGTAGCGTGGCTGGGCCGGAAATTTGTCTAGTTCGCGCAGAAAGTCGTGGACCAGCAGGGGTTTTTTGGTTTGGCGCAGCCAGCCGATGACGCCGCTGTTTTCACTCAGGTCGAAGGTTTGGGGGGTGGGTTGGATACGGCCGTTTACCCGCCAGAACAAAATATGATACAGATTGTCTTCAAACAGGCCGACTTGAAACGTACTGTTGTCGATGACGTGGCCGGATTCGCGGGCAATCAGTTCGCACAGGGCGACGACATCCAATTCGGCGGCAACAATCGCGCTGCCGGCAGCGCTCAATGTTTCCAGTTCCTTCACTCGTTGGATAAGCGTTTGCCGCGAACGGTAACGCCGGTAAAGGATGTAGCCGCTTAGCAGGAGCGATGCCACCAGGACGGCGAAGGAGACTGTGGGCCAGGTCAGGCCATTGGTTAGCATGGTGTCCTTTCACAAAACCAAATCAGGTTGATCTACGATTTATTCAATAGAGTCTGCCGCGTTGTTTCGTAGTCGGGGTAAATTTGAAATACCTTATCAAAACCGACCATGTTGAAAATTTCTTGCAGCCGGTGGTTAAGACCGCACAACACCAGATCGCCTTCTTGCTGCCGTGCTTTGCGCCAGGCACTCACAAGGCAGCGCAGACCGCCGCTGTTGATGTAGCTGGTTTGGGTCAAATCGGTGACCAGGAAGCGATGACCCGCCTCCAGTAAATGGGCGAGTTGATTCTCAAGCTGCGGCGTTTGGCTGTGATCGAGACGGCCGTTAACCCGAATTAGGTGAAACTTGCCGATTTTTTGCTGCTCGATACTCATGATGCCTCTGTTTTTATTTTCTTCTTCATAATGAGTTCGTTCCCGGTTTGCGGGTCGAAACTAAAACTGACATCATCCATTAATTTCCGCATAAAATGAATGCCCAGGCCGCCAATTTTGACCTTTTCGATGTTGTCGGTGGTTGGTGGGGTCGGGATTTGACCGGGCTCAAAGCGACGGCCGTTATCATTGACCGTGATGACAAATAAATCGTCCAAGACTTGCCAACTCACGGTGATTTTCCCGCCGCTTTCGCCGGCGTAAGCATGTTCGATGACATTGGTGCAGGCTTCATCACAGGCCAGCTCGATGTGGAACACGGCCGTTTCATCCATCCCTGCCGCTGCTGCGCCCTGTGTTACAAACTGGCAGATGGTTTTGATTTCATCGTAAAGACCGGGCACGGTCAGGACGTGTTTTTTACCCATAAACAAAAAACGTGAAACGTAAACCGTGAGTCGTGATCAAATGGTCATCACGCATCACGCATCACGTTTCACATCACGCATTTCACGTTGTTGTGACTTTTAGAAACTGCCTACAGCCGATGTCGTATCTTCAAAAGTTTGGAACATGCTGTTTAATCCGGCCAGTTCCAAAACTTCGGCCACGCGTTCTGATGGGCTGCTTAGCCGAACATCACCGTTGTTGGGTAATTTTTTGCACTCGCGCAGTGCTGCAACCAGAACCCGCAGCCCGGCGCTGCTCATGTAACTGACGCCAGACAGGTCCAGGACCAAATTATGACGACCTTCAGCCAGGGCGCTTTTTACGGCCGTATCAAACTCATTGGCGTTGCTGCTGTCGATGCGCCCGGATACGGTAAAAAGATCGACGCGTTTGTGGGATTCACGGGTAATATTTAATGCTGTCTCGCTCATGAACTCTTTGCCTCCTAAATGCAGTGACTGAATTGCGGATCAGTCATGAATGACGAACGAGGCCGATTATACCATACGTGAAACGTAAAAAGCGATTTTGGATTTACGATTTTGGATTTACGAATTATAGTTGACAGATGGATGGGTTGATAAATCGGCTAAATGCGAAAATACAGGAACTGGGTTTAGATTTGTTTGGCCTGATACCAGCCGCACCGGGGCGGCGGCTAGATGCTTATTTGCGTTGGGTGGCGGCGGAGATGCACGGCCGTATGGGCTACCTGGCCCGCTCTGACCGTCTTGAACGCCGCCAGGATTTGAATGTCATCTTGCCCGGCGTGCAAACCATCATTTCCGTTGGCCTGAATTACCATACCTTCCAACTGCCGGAATCAGTTGCCAATGACCCGGCCCGCGGACGCATTTCCAACTACGCCTGGGGGCTGGACTACCATGACATTTTGACGCCGCGTCTGCAAGAACTGGCTGATTGGCTCGATGAGACGACTGGCAGTGCCAGCAAAGTCTACGTCGATACCGGCGCAATCCTGGAGCGTGACCATGCCGAATCGGCCGGGTTGGGTTTCACGGGCAAAAACACGATGCTCATCCATCCCCGGCGCGGCTCCACCTTTTTCCTGGGCGAGGTTTTGACGACGGTGACGTTTGAAGAGATTGGAGATTGGAGACTGGAGACTGGTGGAGGCTTTGTCAATCTCCAATCTCCAGTCTCCAGTTCCGCAGTGCCTTCTTGCGGCTCCTGCTACCGCTGCCTGGATGCCTGCCCGACGAATGCGTTTCCTGAACCGTATGTGCTGGACGCCCGGCGCTGTATTTCCTATTTGACGATTGAGTTGAAGGGCTGGATTCCGGTGGCGTTACGGCCGTTAATGGGCA
>JBNKZT010000078.1:0-19949 GCA_050301775.1 Promineifilaceae bacterium (SeqCode) | reverse complement strand
AGCTGGAAGCATTGTCGTTGGCGGTTCAGACGTTTATCGGCGTGACCGGTCTGACTGTATTTACCTTTTTCTTCGTCTGGGCCTGGATTAAGCTGAGTCGGGATGGGAAAATGCGGCGATTTTTACGGCCGTTTACCTGGTACACCCCCATCGTTTTTGGCGCAATGAGCCTCATCTTCACCTTCCCCGGTCAGCGGGGCAGCCTTTTGCACACTTCTACGGCCTTGTGGCCCTGGTCAATGGCGCTGGCTGCCGCCGGTATCGGCTTCGCTGTCGATTGGATGGCCGCCCGCCTGCCGCACTGGCAGCCAGAAAAATCCAAGCCGCTCTTCGCCAGTATGTTTATCGTCGTTGTGTTTGCCATCAGTCTGGCCGTTTCCGGCGGTCAGCCGCTGCGCAACGAGAATGCCATCATCTATGCCCAAATCAACACCGTCCTGCCGCCCGACGCCATCGTCATGAGCGGAGACGCGCCCGGTTTTTATTACCACACCGGCCATCCAGCCATCATCGTGCCCAATGAACCGCCGCAAATTTTGCCGGAAATTGCTGCCCGCTACGGGGCAACCTTTCTCATTTTAGATGCGGATCGCCCCCGCCCGCTGGCTGATTTTTACGAGGGTGCCCTGTCTTTGCCCCAAATCCAACCAATCTAGCGCTTTGGGGAAGGTACTATTCTTTATCGATTTGTGGATGTGTCTCGATGACGGCCGTTTACAAATATCGTCATTGGCTCATTGGCGGCGCGGTCGTCTTGGTGATGGCCTTGTTCATCGGCCTCTCAGCCGCCAACGGCGGGCCGGGCTTCCCGTTGGATGATGGCTGGATTCATCAGACCTATGCCCGCAATTTGGCCCGGAACGGCCGTTTCGAATTCATTCCGGGCGTCGTCAGTTCCGGGTCAACGTCGCCACTCTGGACAATTTTGCTGGCGGTTGGTTACCTGCTGCGGCTGCCCTATATGTTATGGGCCTACCTGCTGGGCGGGTTGTCGCTCTGGCTGTTGGCCTGGGCCGGGATGCGCCTCTGGCGGCAGCTTTGGCCCGACTTCGCCCAACGTGACTGGCTGGCCGGATTGGTGCTGGTGCTCACCTGGCCTTTGGCCTGGGCCGCCGCCAGCGGCATGGAGACGTTGTTGTTTGCGGCGCTGGGGCTGGCACTGGTGAGCGAGTATGCCAGTGGCAAGTGGCAAGTGGCAGGTGGCAAGTCTCCAATCCTCCTGGGCTTCTTTTCAGGCTTGCTGATTTTGGTAAGGCCGGATGGATTGGTTTTGCTGCTTTTGCTGGCGGCGGGTTTGGGATTACAGAGAGGGACAATGGGCCAACGGATGAAAAGGGTATTGATGTTTGGCGGCACGGCCGTTCTCCCCCTCCTGCCCTATTTTGCGTTCAATCTTTGGTCCAGCGGCAGCATCTGGCCCAATACTTTTTACGCCAAACAGATTGAGTACGCCACCTTGCTGGCCCAACCCCTTGCTGCTCGATTGATTCGTCTGCTCACCTTCAGCCTGGGCGGACCGGAAAGCGGCTGGCGCGGTGTAAGCGGGGCGCATTTACTGCTGCTGCCAGGATTGGTCACGGCCGTTTACCACGCATTCCGCACCGACTGGCAGAAAAAACAACTACGCCACCTGCTGCCGCTCCTGTGGGCCGGCGGACATGTCGCCCTTTATGCCTGGCGATTACCGGTGACATATCAACACGGCCGTTACCTGCTTGCCGCGCTGCCAATCTGGCTGTTATTCGGTCTGGCTGGCTGGCTCTGGCTCTTAAATCAAATTCCTAATGATCGTGCCGCCTTCATAAGCCGTCAGGTTGCCCGCCTTACCTTCGGCATCTTACTCATCTTTTTTCTCCTGCTCGGCGGCCAAAGTTACGCCCAGGATGTCGCTTTCATCGAAGGCGAAATGGTCACAGTTGCCCATTGGCTGGCTGAGAACACCCAGCCCAATGATTTGATTGCAGCGCACGATATTGGGGCTATAGGGTATTTTGCGAAACGGCCGTTGCTCGATCTGGCCGGCCTCGTCACACCAGAAATCATCCCCTACCTTGACGATGAGGCGGAAATCGGCCGTTATATCCAAAACAGTCAGGCAAAATACCTCGTAACCGCCCCTGGTTGGCCATACCATCAGATCATAGATAAACAACCGACTACCCAAATCTACACCACCAACTTTGCTTGGACACAACAAAACGGCCTAAACAACATGACCGTTTATCAAATCAACTTACCATAATCTTTGTTGCCAATGGGGTACTATTCATGGTATACTGACTCCAATTCTACGCTCCATACACTGACGATCATATTCAAAACAATAGTTTAATTATTCAATCCGCGTCTCGGAGAATTATGAAAAATTCACTGAGAAAATAAAGAGGTCAAACCGTGTCAGAACAAATCAAAGTACTCATAGTTGATGATCACCCCGTTTTTCGTCAGGGTCTCCGCGACGTTCTGGAAACAGACCCCCATCTGAATATCATCGGGGAAGCCGCTGACGGGGAAGTGGCTCTGGAAATCGTTCCGGAAATCAACCCCGATGTCATTTTGATGGACATCAACCTGCCTACCATGAATGGTCTTCAGGTTACCCGTAAAATAAAAGGCCAGTTCCCCCAGATCAAAGTCATCATGATCACCGGCTACGATGATGCCGAACAAGTCTTCCACGCCTTACGCGCTGGGGCGTCTGCCTACTGCCCCAAAGACATAACCCCAGAAGCACTCATCGGCATTATTAACATCGTTCAGGGCGGAAACTACGTTGTCGGCGAAAAAACGATGAACCATGATGAAGTATTAGAATGGGTGGAACAAAAAATCGGCCGTTTCGCTGGTCCATTAATTAGTGATACAGAAGAAATGTTCGTTCCTCTTTCCCCCCGTGAAATGGAAATCCTCGAACACGTTACCCGTGGCCTAAGCAACAAGGAAATCGCCTATAAACTCGGTATTAGCCACCAAACCGTCAAAAACCATATGACAGCCATCCTGCGTAAATTACGCGTCGATGATCGCACACAAGCGGCCGTATACGCATTACGACATGGGTGGGTCCGATTAGAAGGTTCCCGCGGATAACAAAAAAACATAAAGAGGCCTTTACCAATGGCAGACTCAAACAACAATGGAGAGCAATCTTTTCAGTCATTCGTTGAAGAAGCAAGCAAAGACTACGAACAAACCCAACGAGACTTGAAAGAAATTGACATCCTAATCAAACAAAGTGCTGCTGAAGTAGAACGCTTGGTACAGCGCAACACGCAGGCACTAGGTCAGGAACGTGCTCTAAAAAATAACTTTGAAACACAACCGCGTGACTATATCCGCGAAGTCTATGAAAACCTGAACGACGTACAACAACGCCTGTTCACAATGCGGGGGCAACTGGAAAAGTTACAAAGCGACCAACGCAATCTCGAACGCCTGGCCGAATTCCTGGAACGGCTTATCGATCTGGCTGGTGGTGGGAGATCGTTGACGTCTACCGGCAAATCTCGGCCTAAAGAAAGCGACTTGTCCAGTATCATCCGCGTCATCCAAACCGAAGAAGCCGCCAAACAAAGCCTGGTACGTGAAATGCATGATGGCCCGGCATCTTCTCTAAGCAACTTCATCCTACAAGCCGAAATCTGCCAGCGCTTTTTTGATGTCAATCCCGATCGCGCCAAGACTGAGTTAAACGCGCTAAAAAGCGCTGCCGCTTCCACATTTAGTGATGTAAAAGACTTTATCTTCGACTTACGTCCAATGATGCTCGATGATTTAGGTGTTGTTCCCACACTGCGCCGCTATGTTGAGTCATTCCAAGAAAAAAACGGTGTAACCGTACCCATCACTGTAACCGGCGTAGAGCGCCGTTTGGAAAGCCATGTTGAAGTAACCATCTTCCGTGGTGTTCAAGAATTATTGAGCAATGCCTTATCCCATGCCCAGGCCACGCAGATTCAGGTCCTTCTTGATCTCAACCAAGATCAAATTCTAGCTGTCGTTGAAGATAATGGAAGTGGGTTCAATGTGGAAGACGCATTGAACAATAACAATCGAACGATTGGTCTTACATCGCTTAGAGAACGAATTGAAATGCTAGGTGGTGAACTAAACATACAAAGCAGCCTTGGCCAAGGCTCTCGTATCGAATTCACTATTCCTGTAGAAGGAATAGATCAAATTGTCTAACAATCCAACCATTTACAAAACAAGTACATCAGTCCTATTGAAACCATTGAAAATACACAGTAAACTTTGTTCAAGATTTCGTAAGGTTACTCTTAAGAATTTCTACCTACAGTATAGTTAGAAATTCGGTTGTAGTAATCAAAGTAAACAAAAATAGTATTGTTATAATTTTAATGTCCGGTAAATTTGCAAAGGAGGCAAATATCCATGTTATTCTTACATCGTGAAGACGGTCAGGGTTTGGTTGAATACGCGCTCGTACTCGTATTGGTAGCCGTTGTCGTAATCGCCATTCTTACTCTGCTCGGTCCCCAGATCGGTAACGTATTCAGCAAGATCACTTCTGGTCTCAGCTAATCGAACATTTTTTTCAATAAATTTCACAGATCTATTAGTAATTCGTTTAGCAAAAAGGCCCTATCTTAACCGATAGGGTCTTTTTTTTTAGCAATGCCAATAGCCAATAAGACGTTGGTTTTATCCCTTATCCAGCCTATTGACAATGATAAGGAACGGAGTATGATGAAAGCGTTTTTGGGTAACTTGATAATGATAGTATAGTAGAAAAGAACCGTTTGCCTTGCAGTTGCGTATTAATGACCTTGCCTTATTATTCCCAATAAGTGTATGATTATGTTATTATAAAATTGATTGCAATGCAATGTAAGTATATCTACTAATAAATTTGATTATCTTGGCGAAAATTTTTAGGTGAAAAATGGCAGATAGTATCCGTGTATTAATCGTAGACGATCTTCCCGAAACGCGGGAAAATGTACGCAAATTACTGCAATTTGAACAAGATATCGAAGTAATTAATCAGGCCGGAACCGGTGAGGAAGCCATCGAAATGGCCAAAGCCGATCAGCCCGATATTATTTTGATGGATATTAATATGCCTGGTATTGATGGCATTGGCGCCAGCCAAAGAATCACAGAACTCGTCCCTCGTGCCCAAATAATCATCATGTCTGTACAAAGTGATTCGGATTATTTACGCCGGGCAATGATGGCTGGTGCACGAGATTTCCTGACAAAACCATTTGGTGGCGATGAATTAGTCGCTGCTATACGTCGAGTTTATGATAAGCGTCCTAATATCGCCGCTATCCCAAGTAGAAGGCAGCAAGATGGTACCGGTATGCAAATGGCGGAAGCGCTTCCCGAAGCTATTGCCGGAAATATCATTGCCGTTTTCAGTCCCAAAGGTGGTAGCGGCTGCTCAACTGTTGCCATTAACCTGGGAGTTAGTATTGCTAAACAAGGATACAATACGGCACTAGTCGATGGGAGCCTGCAATTTGGTGATGTTGCCGTTATGCTAAACATGAAACCCATTACGAGTGTGGTCGATTTAAGTGACCATGCTAGCGAATTGGACAATGAACTGATTAGCAGCGTCATCCAGAAACACCAAAGCGATTTAAATGTTCTCCTCGCACCACCGCGTCCAGAAATGGCAGAAGTTGTCACTGAAGAAAAATTAAAGGATTTGTTGAATGCGCTGCGAGATATGTATGATTTTATCATCGTGGATACCAGCTCGTCCTTAGATAGCATTTCACTGAGTATTTTAGATGTTGCCGACAGAATTATTTTGGTTACACAACAAAATTTGCCTAGTTTAAAAAATGCCAGCCGATTCTTTGACTTAAGCGAGAGCCTGAACTATAAAACTGATAAGGTAAGTCTGGTTGTTAATAGAGTTTCAGATAAAAAAGGGATATCCGTCAAAGATATTTCAAACACCCTCAAACGTCCGGTTATTATGGCTATTCCTATTGATGACGATACGGTTAATTCTGCTATTGACCAGGGAATTCCTCTTGTGACCGGAGGAAACAAAAGACGGCCTGTCAGTGCGGCCATTATCAAATTGGCCGAGCATGTGATCGATGATTTAATGAGTGGTAAATCTGAGGCAGCCAAAGCGGGGAATGGGTCGGATGAATCAGGTGGGTTCTTTAAGCGGGTATTTGGGAAAAAGTAGTCGTTGGAGGTCAATATGTCATTGTTAAGACGAATAGAACGAAATCAAGAGTCGATTCAATCGGAGCCTTCAAAATTACAGGAATTAAGAGTAAAGCGATCTTCCCCTGCCATAGGATCGAAGGATGCTTATGTCGATTTAAAAAATCGGATTCAACAACGGCTAATTGCTGAACTAGACCCCGGTATGGACATTACCCAGACAGCTGAAGTTCGAGCAACAATTCAAGAAATGTTCGAGGCTATGCTTGCAGAGGAAAGTATTGTCCTTACCCGTAATGAGAAACGACGTTTGTTTGAACAAATTGTGGCTGAGATTTTAGGTTATGGTCCCTTGGAGCAATTCTTGAATACTCAGGGGGTTACTGAAATTATGGTCAATGGCCCTAAAAATGTATTTGTTGAGCAAGGAGGAAAGCTGACGCGGACGCCTGTGACGTTTGAGGATAATGATCATTTGTTGCGTATTATTGACCGCATTGTAGCACCTTTGGGCCGGCGTATTGATGAAGGCTCGCCGATGGTTGATGCGCGTTTGCCTGATGGTTCGCGTGTTAATGCAGTGGTACCACCAATTGCCTTGAATGGCGCTGCGTTGACGATTCGTATTTTCTCGAAAATCCCGTTTACTGTTGAGAATTTGATTGAATTTGGTAGTATCACTCCTGAAGCTGTTGAATTTCTTAAGGCCTGTGTGATCTCCAAATTAAATGTTCTTATTTCGGGCGGTACAGGTTCGGGTAAAACGACCCTCCTTAACATTATGTCCAGCTTCATTCCTGATGGTGAACGTATTGTGACAATTGAGAACGCGGCTGAGCTTCAATTGCGTCAGGATCATGTGGTCACGCTAGAATCTCGGGAAGCAAATGTGGAAGGCCGAGGTCAGGTTTCTATTCGTGACCTGGTCATTAATTCATTGCGTATGCGCCCTGACCGGATTGTTGTTGGCGAGGTTCGTGGTGGCGAGGCTCTTGATATGCTTCAGGCAATGAATACGGGACATGATGGCAGTATGACAACTGGCCATGCTAACAGTACGCGTGATATGCTGGCCCGTCTGGAAACAATGGTATTGATGGCTGGTATGGATTTACCGCACCGTGCTATCCGGGAACAGATTGCTGCGGCCGTTCATCTAGTCGTTCATCAGGATCGCATGCGAGATGGTACACGAAAAGTAACTTCTGTTAGTGAAATCCAAGGGATGGAAGGTGACATTATTACGACGTCTGAAATCTTCCGGTTTGAGCAAACGAACATTGAAAATGGCAAGGTTATTGGCCGGTTGCGCCCAACTGGTTTACGACCAAAATTTATGTGGAAGCTTCAGGAAGCCGGAATTATGCTGCCGCCGTCCATTTTTGGTATTGGCACACGAAGGCGATAATCTTTCTTTAATGGATAGATTTTGTCAGGGCAGTTTCTATTTGCTAATTTGGTTGGCAAAGGAGTTTTAACGTATGTCCCCTCTAATTTTGATTGCTGCAGGCGTTGCTTTTCTCCTGATGTTGGGAGCTGGTATTGCGCTTATTGCTGGCGGCCGGGGGAATGTGGATGAACGGCTTGAACAGTTTGTGGGGAATGCGGCCACTGCTGAAATTGTAGAGGAGATTGAGGATTCACGCCCACGTGTTGATGTTGCAGACAGATTAGACAAGATAATTTCAGGACGCGCATTTTTTGACCCCATTAAGGTACGTATCGCTAAATCTGACGTAAAGCTGCGTGTCAGTGAGTATATGATTCTTATTGTACTCTCTGGTTTAGGTGTAATGGGATTAGGCTATTATTTTTTTGATGGCTCATGGATTATGGCTATTGTCGGTTTTGTGTTTGGTTTGCGGATTCCGCGCATGTATATCAATTTTGCAGCCAATCGGCGAATGAATACGTTTAATGGCCAGTTAGGTGATACGCTCAATCTGTGGGTCAATGCGCTGCGGTCAGGGTACAGTGTATTGCAGGCGATGGAATCAATTGCAACAGAGCTACCTCCTCCTGTTTCCAAGGAGTTTGAGCGGGTAGTTCAGGAAGTTCGGTTGGGGCTTGGTTTGGAACAGGCATTGGCGAATATGTATCGGCGTGTGCCAAGTGATGATCTTGATTTGGTGATTACGGCCGTTAACATTCAGCGTGAAGTTGGCGGTAACCTGGCAGAAGTGTTAGATACGATCAGCTTTACGATTCGGGAACGCGTTCGCATCAAAGGCGAAATCAAAACCCTGACTGCGCAAGGACGCGTATCAGGTTGGATCATCAGTTTGCTCCCTATCGGGTTAGGCATGATTCTTTATATGATGAACCCCGAATACGTTTCTCAATTATGGATTAAAGAAAAACCATGGATATTAGAGCCAGTATTCCCTTGCGGGTGGGTTGTACTTGGTGCTGGCGCACTGCTCATTGTCATAGGGGCCTTGGCTATTCGCAAAATAGTGGACATTGAAGTATAAGAAACAATTATCCATATCATCGCCAAAATCAATCCTTTCATTGCACTTATAGCGAAATATTTGGAGACCTAAGATGAATGCAACTTTTTTAATAATACTTGGCATCGCAGCCATCGTCATCATTATGGTCAGTATCCTATTACTCAGGCGCTCTGAGGACGATCCATTAACTGCTCGTATTGATGAATTCGCTGTACGCGAGGAAGCCGTCTCTATCGAGGATATTGAGCTGTCCATGCCGATTACAGACCGCATTTTTGTTCCTATTATTCGGCGAGTAAGTGATTTTGTCATTCGGTTTACGCCGCAAACTACTCTTGAACGTACAACACGCTTACTGGAACTTGCTGGCAACCCGCGCAATATGACAGCTGCTGAATTTTGGGCAATACGTGGGTTCGTAACTGTACTTTTTGCTGGTTTAGGATTCGTTATTGCCCGCAGTCAGCCTACCGGAACCAAATTATTGTACATTTTAGGTGGATCGGCTCTGGGCTTCACCTTACCATTTTTGCTGTTACGCTCTATGAAAGATCGGCGGCAAGGCGCTGTTGTAAAAAAACTGCCTGATGCGTTAGATTTAATGACGATTTGTGTGGATGCTGGACTAACCTTCAATGCGGCTATGCAAAAGGTAGATGAAAAATGGGATGACGAATTGGCCCGCGAATTTGGCCGAGTCATCTATGAAATGCAACTTGGTAAATCACGCAGAGCCGCATTAAAAGATATGTCTGATCGATTAGATGTGCCCGATGTTACGAGTTTTATTGCGGCCGTGCTTCAAGCCGAACAATTGGGCGTCGGTATTGGGAAAGTGCTGCGTATTCAGTCTGAGCAAATGCGAATAAAACGCCGCCAGCGGGCTGAAGAAAAAGCGCATCAAGCCCCTGTAAAAATGCTATTCCCAATGGTGTTTTTAATTTTCCCAACGATTTTCCTGGTTTTGTTAGGCCCAGCAGCTTTCCAGGTTATCCGCAGTGATGCGTTGAAAGGGGTCACAGGATAAAAAAGGACCTCATTCTAGGCAAGCGCAGTTTTTAACTTGTACATTTTTGAGTAGAAAAAACTGCGCTTTCTTGAGAGGAATCGTTTTCTTTTTGAAGTTATTTGTAAACGATTCCTTAATATTGTCAACCGTTCGGGACTATAAAAGGCATTCGTCGTTGACCAACCGTATCCAAGCGTCAGGTGTGACCTGGCTTTCACGGGTTCAACACCTGACAAACAACCTTTTAAATTTTGTTTTTCCCCCTGTTTGCGCCAATTGCAAAAAACCGGGCAAACTCTTATGTACGGATTGTTCGGCAGAAATCACCTGGTTAAACGAACCGATCTGTTTTCACTGCGGTCGTGTTGTTACCAAAAAAGCAGAGCGGTGTTCGGCCTGCTTAAAATCGCCACTGTATCCTGTAAATCCAGTGCGAGCCGCCGTGATTTTTGCTGAACCAATTCCAACCATCATCCACCAACTAAAATATAATGGCTATTTTGGGTTAGCCGAACCCTTGGCCGATTTGATGGCAACTGCCTGGCCAAAATGGCAAATGCCCGTTGATTTGGTCGTTGGCGTACCACTTCATCCACAGCGCGAAAAAAAACGCGGGTATAATCAATCAGATTTATTGGCGCGTTATTTTTGTAATCAAGTAAATTTAGTTGAGGACAAAGGGACTTTGCAACGTGTACGCAATACGTCACCACAAGTGGGACTTAATGCCAACGAGCGTGTAGTCAACGTAGCTGATGCGTTTGTTGCCGACCGCTCGAAAGCGGCAGGGAAACATGTTTTATTGGTTGATGATGTTTGCACGACGGGCAGTACACTTAAAGCCGCAGCTGAAGCACTGATGGTTGCGGGAGCCAAGCGCGTGTCTGCATATTGTTTAGCGAGAGCGTTGTAGCATATAATATCTATCCAAGAGAATGACAATCAGGAGTTAGAAATATGGAACTATCAATTAACGGCCGTAATCTAGAAATTACCCAACGAATCGAAAACTATGTTCAAAAGAAAACAAGCAAGCTCGATCGTTATATGCCCAATTTGACCAAAATCCATGTAGATTTATCCGAAGAAAAAACCCGCAGTGCCTTGCAGCGTCAAGTCGCCCAGATCACCATTCGTGACGATCGGGGCACTATTTTACGGGCCGAAGAACGCAGCAATGACATGTTTGCCGCTATTGACACAGTTATCGACAAATTGCACCGGCAAATCAGTCGTTACCAGGGTAAGCGGCGGCGCAAATACCGCAGTGCCGGTGACGATGAATCTATTTTGGGGGAACCTTTGCCATTCGAAGAAGAAATGAAGGCCGAGGAAGAACTGGGAATTGTTCGTTACAAACGATTCCCCGCTCACCCCATGGCGGCTGAAGAAGCGGTTGAGCAGATGGAACTGCTCGGTCATGACTTTTTCGTATTCTTCAACCCCGATGACGAAGCCATCAACGTGCTGTATAAACGGCACGATGGCAGCTACGGTCTGCTGCAACCTGAATTAGACTAATACAACGATGATAGATGGAGGCTGGAAAACACCATTCAGCCTCCATCATTTTTTAATGGCCCACATTCTTATTGTTTGCACAGCAAACATATGCCGGTCACCAGTTGGGGAAGCTTTGTTACAAGATCGCTTGCAAAAACGTGGTCTGACACAATGGACTGTCCGCTCTGCCGGCACGTGGGCTTTGTGGCTTCGCGGTGCATCCGAATTTAGCATTGATGTTTGTAAAAATATGGGGCTGGATATTACGGCACACCGCTCCCGGATGATTGACAAGATGCTTTTGGAGCAAGCCGATCTGATTCTTTGTATGGAAGCGGGTCATGTTGAAGCCCTACAGGCTGAATTCACAGATCACGCTAACAAAATTTATCTACTCAGCGAAATGGTAGGGGAATCATACAGCGTCCATGATCCATACGGTGAACCGTTGGCCATGTATCAACAAATGGGCGATGAATTGTCGATGTTAATCGATAATGGATTGGATCGGATCATTGAATTAGCCGAGGAAAATGCACACCACTATCATCCACAGTGACTCAGGTACGTTACCATCCTTCCATAAATTGAAGCCACTCTTTGTGTTGTGAGAGATGCTGGCCAAATCGGTAAACGGCCGTTGGTCGGGGTTCAAATGGCGGTCGTTTCAGGTACATGTTGGCCTCTTCGGGTCGCTTGCCCCCTTTACGACGATTACATTGCGCACAGGCCGCCACCAGATTTTGCCAAGAATGTCCGCCACCCTGCCGTCGAGGAACAACGTGATCGATGGTCAGGAAATGCATCTTGCGGCCACAATATTGGCAGGTGAATTCATCTCGTCGCAGCACTTCCCGTTTGGAAAGCGCTACGCGGGGACGGGGGCGGCGAACCATGTAGCCAAGTTTGATAACAGAGGGCGCTTCAAACTCGGCTGTGCTGCTGTGGATCATGCCACGGCCGTTTAAGACAATTTCTGCCTTGCCCGCGATAATTAGAGACAGTGCCCGTTTCGTATTGGTCACGTGTAACGGTTCAAAGTTCACGTTCAGAATGAGCACTGGTTCATTCAAAATGCCATTCCTCATGGCGCAGCAGTATACCTGAGGCCATATTAAACCGTCAATCTTCTGACGGGCAAAATAACGAATTTTTAACATGCAACGAGACAAACTTACAACATATCTTGACCATTATTTACTTGTTGCCGACATCAAAGATTACGGTCCACAAGGGCTGCAAGTCGAAACCGGCAACAAAACAATCAAACGCATTGCCCTGGCCGTGGACACAGCCCCCCCAGTTATCCGGGCAGCCGCCGATTGGCAGGCCGATATGCTTCTGGTCCATCATGGCATTCTATGGCGCAGCGTGGAGCGTATAGCCGGCCCTTTGGGAGAACGGATACGTTTGCTGCTGCAGCACGGCATCAATTTATACGCTGCCCATCTACCGCTGGATGCTCACCCCGTAGTAGGCAACAATGCTGTTCTGGCAAAAATGCTGGATGTCGAAGTAGCCGATTGGTGGGGGGCGCCAACTGGCGTTCCGCTGGGAGTCGTTGGACAAGCCACCAATTCGCCATCACTTTCGGCAATGGTGGAAAAGATCGAACACAAGCTGCACTGCCAGGTAAAAGTGTTGCCACACGGCCCCGAAACGGTGGGAACAATGGCTATCCTGTCCGGCTTTGGCGCTGATAATATTGCCGAAGTTAAAGCGCTGGGGGCCGATACCTATTTAACTGGCGAAACTTCCCACGCCAATTATTGGGCGGCGGCCGATTATGGATTGAATGTCATTTATGCCGGTCATTATGCTACGGAAACAGTCGGTGTCCAGGCGCTGGGCCAACACCTGGTTGATGCGTTTGACATTGAAGTAAAGTTTTTTGATTTTCCCACAAACATGTAAAAGTCGGCGCGAGAAAATTGCCGGCTCCCACAAAAGGATAACCACGATGAGTGACAACAGAACAAAATGGATTCAAGATGAAATTGACGGGCTGAAAGAGGCCGGGCTTTTTAACACGATTCGAACGATTGATTCGCCGATGGATGCCTGGGTGAAGATTGACGGCCGTTCCCTGCTCAACTTCTGTGCCAACAACTACCTGGGACTGGCGAACCATCCCCGACTGCGGGCCGCGGTCCAGAAAGCCGTTGATGAATATGGCGTGGGACCGGGGGCAGTCCGCACCATCGCCGGCACCATGTCGCTCCATATTGCGCTAGAAAACCGCCTGGCGGCATTCAAGAAGGCCGAGGCCTGCATCAGCTTCCAAAGCGGCTTTACGGCCAATCTAGCGACCATTCCGGCGCTTGTAGGCAAAGGAGACGTTATCTTTTCCGACGAGTTGAATCACGCCAGTATCATTGATGGCAGCCGCCTGAGCCGGGCACAAATTGTTCGTTATGCCCACAACAACGTGGACGATTTGCGCCGCCAGATTGAAGCGACGACGGATTACGGCCGTCGCCTTATCATCACTGATGGTGTCTTTAGCATGGATGGCGACATCGCCCCGCTGGACAAAATTTGTGACATTGCCAATGAGTATGACATCATGCTCATGGTAGACGACGCGCACGGTGAAGGGGTGTTGGGCAATGGCGGACGCGGCATTGTCGATCATTTTGGGCTGCACGGCCGTGTCGATGTGGAAGTCGGTACACTCAGTAAAGCGTTTGGTGTCGTGGGCGGTCTGGTGGCCGGTAAACAAATCATCATCGACTGGCTGCGGCAAAGGGGACGGCCGTTTCTCTTCTCCAGCGCCATGACTGTACCCGATGTCGCCGCCTGCCTGGAAGCGATCAACATTTTGGAAGAATCAACCGATCAAGTTAACCGGCTGTGGGCCAATGCTGCTTTCTTCAAACAGGAAATGAAAGCTCTGGGCTTCGACACCGGCCACACCCAAACCCCGATTGTGCCTGTGATGCTGGGTGAAGCGCCGCTGGCTCAACAGTTTAGCCGCCGCTTGTTTGACGAAGGCGTTTTCGCGATGGCCATCGGCTTCCCCACTGTGCCCCAGGGCAAAGCCCGCATTCGCGTCATGAACTCTGCCGCCCACAGCCAGAGCGATCTAGAAACCGCCCTGGCCGTCTTCGAACGCGTTGGCCGTGAACTAGGCGTCATCTGATCTTTATCCGCACAAGATCGGCGACCTAACACTTCTAAAACAAAAGGGCCGTCTCCGGATTTGGAGATGGCCCTTTTTTTTAATCAATAATTGCTGGTGCTCAGGCAGTGTCCAATCGAACTGCCAGCGCATTCAGAAAGGATTGACGCAGCTCACCATTAGCCAAAAGTTTTTGGAAAAATGCAGGGTAATTTGCACCAATATCCACACCTTGCAAACTATCCTCAACAACACGTGACATCCATTCGTAATCAGCCTCGACCAGCGGCGAATTTTGCCAGCGAGAATGGGGCATTAACGCCAAAAATCGATCAGCCGCCTCTGGCCACACATCCAGTTGTTTTAGCCGTTGACGGAGATCATTAATTCCTTCATCATCCAGTATAGATTCGGTTTGTTGTTTCTGCGTAGGTATAAGTACGGCTTCCATCTTCGTCCCATGATGTTCCAAAGTTCACCTAAATCGTGACGACATGAACAGTTGAACTTCCATTGTTATAGTCTATTAAAATCGACACTTCAAAACTTACTATAACAAATTTCACCGTTGTTCGTAGATAGGACGATGGGGCTATACGATGCACCATACCTTCCAAAAAACTTAGAAGCCCGCAAAAAATTGTGGGAGACTGCTTGGCAAAGCCAGGGTTGATTATCACACCGGGCGGCTATGATTGCGGTGTTTGGCTTGCTCGGTTAATAAATTCGCGCCGCAATATTGCATTATGCAGTAAATCGCGAAAAAAAGCCGGGTATCGTTCTGTAATATTGATACCATCTACAGCATCTTCAATCACCTGCTCCAATAACTGTTTTTGCTGGCTGGTTATGGGTGATGGCATATGCTGGTTACGGATCAAACAAAGAAACAATCGCTCAGTGTGTTCTGACCAAAACCCGCGCTGATGCAGCCACTGGCGAAATTCTTGATCAACTCTACTTAACGCAGCAGGGGAAAATGAGCGAGGAAAGGATGAATTGTTCGCTACAATGTTCATGGACTGGTACTTCTCCAGGATAAATTACGAAGTTGATTGTAATAAGAGAATATCGAAGGGGATACAGGAGTTTAGTACTATATGTAAACAAGTTAACACCAGGGCAAATAGGCCGCCCTGGTGTTTTTGTTCAAATGAATTTACGGAGGAAGATGATCTTATACGTTAAATTTCTGGCCTAACTCTGGAACAATTACATTTTTTAACTGCTGTTCATTAACCAGGGAACCGGCAAAAGCTAATGATGCCTCTTCTTCGCCATGGACAATGAATGTGTACAACGGCCGTTTCGTCATCCGTCCCACCCATTCTAACAATTCGCTCCGGTCGGCATGGGCGCTAAAACCGTTGATCGTGGCCACCTCCGCCTTCAAGAAATATTCTTCGCCGAAAATCTTGACCTTGGGCTGCTTTTCCACAATCCGGCGGCCCAACGTATCTGGCGCTTGCCAGCCGACGATAAGAATCGTGTTGACCGGGTCTTCGATATTGTTTTTCAGGTGATGCAGGATGCGGCCGGCTTCAGCCATGCCGCTGGCGCTGATGATGACGGCCGGTTCGCGCAAGAAGTTCAATTCCTTTGACTGAGCAGTGGAGCGGGTGTAATACATCATCTCAAAACCAAAGGGATCGCTGTTCCTATCGCCCAGCATAAATTGGGCGATTTCTTCATCGTAAGCTTCGGGGTGCAGCCGGTAAACACCCGTAGCATCAATCGCCAGCGGGCTGTCTACGTAAACTGGCAGATTAGGTGAAATATCTCGCGATTCAACCAGTTGGTGCAGACGATAAACCAGTTCCTGGGTCCGGCCAACAGCAAAGGCGGGCACAATAACTTTACCGCCGCGCTGACACGTTTTGTTGATAATGGTTTCCAGTTTTTTGCTGGCCTCGTTCAGTGGGGCGTGTTCCCGATTGCCGTAGGTGCTTTCGATGATGAGTACGTCAGCGCCTTCGATGAAAGTCGGATCACGCAGGATGGGCCGGTCGGGACGGCCTAAATCGCCGCTGAAAACGAGGCGGGTATGCCGTTTTTCTTCTTCGTCTTCGATGTCCAGGGCAACTATAGCCGAGCCGAGGATGTGACCGGCATCGTAGAAGGTGAGGGTGACGCCAGGCATGAGTTTGTACGGCCGTTCATAGCCAATGCCGATGAAATATTTCAAACTCTCCACGGCGTCAGCCACGCTGTAAATCGGTTCGATGGGCGGCAGGTTCTTTTTGGCCCGCTTTTTATTGAGGAATTCAATGTCGTACTCTTGAATTTTAGCGCTGTCCCGCAGCATGATGGCGCATAAATCGCGGGTGGCATAAGTGCAAACGATGTCGCCGGTAAAACCGCTTTTGACCAGGTTGGGGATATTCCCGCTGTGATCGATGTGGGCGTGGGAAAGAACCAACAGGTCTATCTCGGATGCATCAAAAGGCAGGTTTTGGTTGCGTTCGTAGCTGGCCTTGCGCGAACCTTGATATAAACCGCAGTCTAGTAAGATTTTACGGCCGTTCACACTCAACAAATGCTGTGAACCCGTCACCGTCCGTACCGCACCATGAAATTGAATCTGCATAACAACCTCCCTAACTTGGACAAACCAGAAAAGATTTCGACACGATTGGCACGAATTTCACGAATAAAAATCGGCCCAATTCGTGTGATTCGTGTCAAAAAACTCTTGCACCATCCGAGCGTACCAATTGACTGATAAGCTAACCTTTGGACAACACGTCCAGGATTTCCTGGCCATATGTCCGGCAGCGCCATTCGCCTAATGTTTCCAATGCGGCCAAATCGGCCTGACAAACTGGTTTTTTTTCGGCGATTTCCCACAGGGTGTGGCGGCTGATGATGACGTCCGACTCGACGCCGCGTTTGCGCGCCTGGTTTTTGCGCCAGTTGTGGAGCTTTTCGTATCGGTTAAGTACTGCGTCTGACGGCCGTTCAGGTCGTTTAGGGTAACCGGGTGGCGGGTCGCTGGCGCCGGCTGAGATGACATCTAAAATGCCACGGCCGTACCGCCTGATTTGTCCCCACGTCATTCCCGGAATTTCCTGCATCTGGTTGAAATTTCGGGGCGCGTCTTGAGCCAGTTGCAGCAAAGTCCTGTCGTGTAACACTTTGAACAACGGCTGATTACGGGCCTGCGCTTCTTGATCACGGTAGATGTTCAGCGCTTTCAGGATGGCCTGCTGCTGCGGCTCTAAATCGTACGCGCCGTTAATGGACCAGAAGCTGTCGGGATCAAAATGATTGTTGTTAGGCGTCACGTGGGTCTGCTCTTCAAAGATTTCGTGCGCTTCGACCAATCGACCGGCGGCTTGCAGTTCCTGCTCCAATCTGTCGCGTAAACGGAGCAGGAAATGGGTATCGTGTTGGGCGTAGGTGAGTTGGGCGGGGGATAACGGCCGTTTACACCAGTTCGACTTCTGATGCCGTTTATTCAACTTGATCCCGTACAACTCCTCCAGCATACTGGCCAATCCATACCGCTCGTAGCCCAGGATGCGCGCCGCCCACATCGTGTCAAACAGGTTATTCAATTCCCAGCCATATTCCCGCTTCATCAACAGCAAATCATACTCAGCCGCATGAAACACTTTCTCAACCACCGGGTCGGCGATTAATTCACCCAGACCACTCAAATCAACATCGGCGACCGGATCGATGATGTAATCCTGCTGCGAGTCAGAAATCTGAATCAGGCAGATTTGTTCCCGGTAAGCGTACATGCTGTTGGCTTCCAGATCAATCGCCAAACGTGGTTCCGCTCTCAACTGTGTCAGACAGGTTTGCCAGGCTTGGGGTGTTGTAATCAATTGGTGGGGCGGCAGTTTCACAAAAATCTCCGCGGCTTTGCGATCAACGTTGAGCAGATGATGGTCAAACGGGCATTTGCCATCATAAAAATCCAACTCAAGATTTGAATACCTGTAAAAGTTTGCAGCGTCATTATACCATCCAGAGGCCCAAAATGGCTAACCGTGGACGACGTACCAATCCCAGAATGCTTTAACGCCTTCGGGCACCGATACCTGGGGATCATAGTCCAGCAAACGGCGGGCTTTACTGATATCGGCCTGGTTGCGGACAAAGTCGGCGGATAGTTTGGGCTTGTGAATCACATTGGCCTTCTGCCCGGCCAGCGATTCAATGATGGCCACAAAATCCTTGAGCAGGGTTGGTTCGCCCCGGCCAACATTGATGATTTCGTAGCCTAACGGCCGTTCCAAAGCCGCCACCACGCCATCCGTAATATCATCGACAAAGGTCCAGTCGCGCCACATCATGCCGCCTTCGTATAGGGGGATCTGGCGGCCTTTGGTCACGCTGTCGGCAACCAGATAGGCCATCATGTCGGGACGGCCGTTTGGCCCATACACCGTAAAAAAGCGCAGCGCCGTAAAATTAAAACCGAACAAGTGGTGGTAGCTGTAGCCCAAAATCTCGCTGGCCCGCTTGGCCGCCGCATAGGGCTGCAACGGCCGATCACACGGGTCCGTCTCCACAAAGGGAATCACGGTTGTATTGCCGTAAACCGACGAAGTCGAAGCCATGACAAAATTGCCCAGCTTGTTGGCCCGCCCGGCGTCCATCAAATGCTGCGTGCCGTTCAAATCCACTTCCACATAAACTTCGGGAAACTTGACCGCATTGCGCACGCCCGCCATCGCCGCCAGGTGGCCCACCGCTTCAAACTGCTCCGCCTCAAAGATGTCGAACATGTGCTGCCGGTCGCGGATGTCAGCTTCAATCATTCTGAAGTTGGGGTAGGCGTTAAGGCGGGCTTCATTGGCCCGCTTTTTAGCCGGATCATAGTAATCGTTAAAATTGTCGAGGCCAACGACGTCGTCGCCCCGTTTGGCCAGTTTTTCGGCCAGATGGCTGCCGATAAATCCGGCAGCGCCTGTGACTAAAACTTTCATAGTTGCTCCAGATATTTCCTTATGTTTGCTTACAGGCAATCAATCATTTTGTTGCGATTTTTCGCCTTCAAATAATGCAAAAGTCTCAGCTACCTGTCCTACATGCTCTTTCCCATGATGGATTAACTGGTGAATAGATTGGAAGGCTTCCAGGGCGGCAGCATCTTCAGCCTGTTGCGTCAAGTGCCACAAATGTTGGGCGAAACTCCATTTGTTTAATTTCGGCAGCCTCTCCCAGCGTTCAGGCCCTAATACAGCCGCATACCAGCGCATATCTTCAACAATTGAGTACATTCTTTGAGCATCGACTCCGGCCAGCTTTTCGCGTTCGACTAGTATTCGGTAAGCGGCGTCTAATTGTTTAATCATTTCGGGCACTTCAGGCTGCGGTTCCGGTTCGATACTTTCTGTGACTCGCCCCAAAATGGCATCACCCTTCACCCAACCATTCACTTTGCCGAGGCTGTTCACGATTAGAAATCGATCGCCGTTTATTTCTCCCACTAAATGCATGATGTGATTTCCGCCATGCCATTTAACAATAACAATGTCGTTAACTTGTATTTCGCGGTAATCCTTCACAGGGGAAAAAGTCAGGGTTTGGCCATGTTTCAAAACTTCCCGCATAGAAGCAAGATTGCCTCCATCGGCCATTTTTATGGTATGTGGTTGGTGGTTTATCAAGGCCTCAATGAGGGGATCGCCTTTCTGTTGTTTAGCCATCAGATGTCTTCACTCGCGGTATAGAAAGTTAATAATTT
>JBNKZT010000077.1:0-19964 GCA_050301775.1 Promineifilaceae bacterium (SeqCode) | reverse complement strand
AGCAGTACACGGCTAATTAGAAACCCCTGTGAACTCATTGCCCCGGCCAACCAAAATCCGTACTGACTCAAGGCAAATAACAGCAGCCAGGTTAACGGCGACGGAGCGTCTTTACGCCAGCGAGAAAAGGCCAAAATGAGAATGAGCGGCAGAAATGCGAGAATCAGCGGCCCGATTTGAGCGTCTTGATTGACGTCAATCAAGCCCAGGGTGAGGTCATAGGGCAGGCGCAAGATGGCTACCAGGTCGAGGCCGAGGCCGGTGCCTGATTCGGTGAAGGCAGATGCCAGGTAATTGTCCCAATAACGGCCGTTCACTAAAAACGGATAAACCGGATTTCCCACCAACAGCCAGCTTTTCAGGTAAATGGGCAGTGCTGTCAACGTCGTAGCCACTGTCAACAAAGTCAATGGTTTGATCATGGCCGAAAACTGCTTCCGGTACGACCAGGCCGTAAACCCGGCCAGCGTCAACGGGGCGACGAAACTGGTGTATTTGAATCCCAGCGCCAGCCCACAGAAAATACCGCTCAAAATGAGCCAGGCCGACTGCCGCTCCCGCTGCCAGATAAGCCAGACATACAGTGCCGCCATCTGGTAAAATGCCAGTCCTAAATCGTTGTAAGCCCAGCCGGCCAGCGACAAGATCATGGGCATGGCGTAGAAAAAGAGTACGGCCGTCCACCCTTCCTTCAGTTTCAAATGCCGCCAGGCTGTAAGGTAAACCAATCCGGCCAGCATAAAATGAAAGACAAAATGGAGCAGTTTGGCAGCCACGTCGCCGCGCAGGACCATAGCCAGCATAAACAGCATCTCAAACAGCGCCGGATAGTGCAGCGGGAAAATATCATAGGGCAGGATGCGGCCCGCTGCCAGATATAGTTTTGGCCCTTTGAGATGGTAAAACAAAGCATCGAAGCTGGTGGGCGGCAGCAGGGCCAGCGATAGGGCGATACTTACGGCTAGAAACAGGTAAACGGCCGTTCCCCGTCCCGGCCTCGTCAGTCGCAGTTGGCGTGCCAGTTGGAAGGACGCCCGGCTGGTGAGCAAGGTGAGGAGGATGGCGAGGGTGATGAATACGGGCGTTGCCAGCCAACCCGCCATTCCCAACAGCAGCGTTCCCAGCCCCAGCGCGCCAAATCCCAGCCCCAAAGCCAGCAAAAACTGCTCGCCATGACCCATCTCCAGGCGAAAACGATCCAGCAGCCACAGCCCCACGCCCAGCGCAATCCAGGCCAACCACAGCGCCGCCGCCACATCCAGCAACGACCGTCCCAGCGCCGCCGCCGAAAAGCTAAACCGCAGCCAGACAGCGCTGTTCTCCAGCAAAACAGCCAGTTTGTCAGCGCTGAACGGCTTCTGTACCACATAATAAGCGCTCAAACTAAAAAACAGCCAGCCGATGAAAAGCGCCACGCCGCCCCATTTTAGCCAGGGTGAAAATCGATTGCCAGGTGTCATGTTTCAAATACCAGGTGTCAGGTGTCACGTTTCACGTTTCACGTTTCAGAAAGATAGTTGATTCTCGGTCAATTGACAACAGACCATTGGGCCTAATCATAAATTCACTCTTTTTATACGCATAAATTCACTGCATTTACACCCAAGGACACGGCCGTTCCTGCTAAGATGTCGCTTGTAAATATACAAAACCAAAGGAGTACACCATGAAGTATAAAACACTCGCTTTGTTCGGACTGCTGATTTTATTGGCCGCCCAAAGTTTTCCCACCTTCGGAGCCACGCCCGGTGGAGCCAAAATGCAAGATATTGAACTAACCGCCGCCAATTTTGCCGGCGGAACCGGTAGTGGCTTTACCATCACTGCCGCTGGATTGACCCTGGCCGATGGGGCGATGACGGCCGTTTACACATCCCCCATTTTCGACGCCCCGTTTGATTTTAATACTGCCGTGCCCAAATGGCAGGCCGACGTCCCCGAATTGACCAGCATGGAACTGAACATTCGCACCCGTACCCCCGGCGGCGAATGGAGTGAATGGTACGACATCCATCCCAACGACGACTTCAAAGCGGAGGACTCGCCCTTCATGGTTGGCGATTTGCTCGTTGTGCCGGAATCAGACCTGGTTCACCGGCAGTTCCAATTCTCGGTCAGCTTTGGCGGCTATGCCGGCAGCGCCGCCCCCGTATTTCGGCAGTTCGTCCTGACCGTGATGGACACCACCGATGGCCCAACCACGGCCGAAATGTTGGAACAGCAGGCGGCCCTGGACGCTGCCCGCATGGATCAACTTCAGTCAGTCAACGGCTATCCCCGCCCCACCGTCGTCAGCCGCCAGGTCTGGTGCACTTACGTTGACTGCAACTACACCGTCAGCCTGGAATACAGCCCGGCCACCCACATCGTCGTCCACCACACCGTTTCCGCCAACGACCGCACCGACTGGGCGGCCGTCGTTCGTGCCATCTGGAATTACCATACCTACACTAATGGCTGGGGCGACATTGGCTACAACTATCTGATTGACCGCACCGGCGTCATTTACGAAGGCCACATGAACCAGGACTACCTTAATCTGGACGTGATTGGCACCCATGCTTCGGCGGCCAACGTGGGCAGCATGGGCATTTCCCTCATTGGCACTTTTACGACGGCTGAAGAGTATAATGTCTACGATACACCGCCGCAGGTAATGCTGGATGCCGCTGCCAATCTCATGGCCTGGAAAGCCAGTCAGCGCAACATCGACGTGTACAGCGCCAGCCGCCTGGTTAATATGACCTGGGGTCTACCACACTTGATGGGCCATCGCGATGTGTATGGCGGTTTGTCTACACTTTGCCCCGGCGGCAATGCGTACGCGCTGCTGCCTTACCTGCGCGATCAAGTTGCCCAGCGCATTAATTTTGTTTCGGATTATATTTATTATGACGAGTTAAGTTCGGCCTTTACCAAGAGCAATAATACCTGGCATGAAGGGCCGCGCGGCTGTGGCAACAATGGCCATTCTTATTACACCATGAACGTTAACAGTTCGTCCTTGATCGAAAATTGGGGGGAATGGCGGCCAAATGTACCGGAAAACGGCCGTTACGAAATCCAGGTTTACGCCCCCTACTGCAACATTGGCGGACCTGAAACTGCCGGCGCCATCTACACCATCACCGGCGCTGACGGCACCTCTACCAGCACCGTCAGCCATCAGGCCAACGCGGGCTTGTGGATGTCATTGGGTGAATATAATTTGAACGCCGGAACCGGCAATCTTATCCGGCTGACCGATCTGACCAGCGGCGACCCGACCAATTACGATTATGCCGTCTGGTTTGACGCCATCCGGCTGCGGCCGTTGGCCCCATCGGCGACCAATACCGCCCCGGTGGCCGATGCCTGGCTCAAGCAGGCTGCCGTCAACTTCAGTTGGAATGTCGCCAATCCCAGTTCGGTAACCGGCACCACCATTCAAGTGGCGACGGACGCCGGATTCAGCAATATCATCTACAACCAGAGTTGGGGAACGGCCGTTACCACCGCCAATCATACTTTCAGCCAAAACTACGCCAATCTGTACTGGCGTATCCGACTGGACACCAGCTTGAGCGGCCAGGTCTACTCTACAGCCACCCGCTTTGGCCTGGACATGACCCCACCCAGCTCGCAGGTCGATTTACTCACCTACGAAATCGGCAGCGGCAGCTATGAACTGCATTGGCAGGGCAGCGACAACCTCTCCGGCATCGCCACCTATGCTGTTGAGGTACGTGCCGACGACTCGGCCACATGGACGCCGTTGATTTCGCAGACAACGGCCGTTACCACCACCTTTACCCCACCTAATCCCAGCCAGGTCTACTGGTTCCGCAGCCAGGCCACCGATGTCGCCGGCAATCAGGAATCCCCACCCAGCGGAGACGGCGATATCAACACCAACGATGCGGTCAACCTGTTCAATCCCAAGGTTACCAACCAGGCCCCGGCCGATAACGGCCTCATCGGCAGCCCCACCGTCATCTTTGGCTGGGTGTTAAGCGAAATCAGCGACCCATTGACCAGCACCCTGCACGTGGCCACCGATGCGAGTATGAGCAACATCATCCTCACCAAATCAGTAACCGGCAGTGCGGTCAGCAACAGCCACACGTTTGGTCAGGATTATGCCGCTTTGTACTGGCAAGTTACGGTAGAATTCACGCCACCGCAGCCCGGATTGACCGATACGGCCTCCTCAAACGTCACCCGCTTTGCCCTGGACATCACGCCGCCCAGTTCGCAGATCAATAAGATTTACAAACTGGCTACCGGCGATTATTTCCTGCAATGGCAGGGCAGCGATGCCGTCTCCGGCGTAGCCTCATACACGGTGGAATATCGGGCTGAGGGAGATACGGTGTGGACAGAATTGGTGGCGGGGACAACGGCCGTTTCCACCAATTTCACCCCGCCTGATCCCAACCAGACCTACCAATTCCGTGTCCAGGCCACCGACAACGTGGGCAGCGTCGAAACCCCACACGCCAGCCAGGACATAGACACGACCCAGGCAATATTACTCTCCCATGCCGTGATGATGCCGATTATCACCCGATAATGCCGTAAAGTTGCAAAGCAAACCCGATCTAAAGTAGCATAGTGGCGGGGTGGCAAAGTCATAAAAGACGATGTCACCCCGTCACTTTTCGACTCGGTAACTCTTTCGGAGGTGCACCCATGCCCCATTCTGTTGATATCCTCATCGTTGGTTCCGGCCCTTCCGGCACGTCCACCGCCCTACATCTGGTACGGCAAAATCCAGCCTGGGCCAAACGCATCGTTGTCGTCGATAAAGCCGTCCATCCCCGCGAAAAATTATGTGGCGGCGGTGTGACCCATATCGGCCAGAATATCCTGGCCCAATTGGGCCTGCCCTTTGAACCGAAAAACTTCGAGGTGCGCGAGGTGCGGCTGGTTTACGAGGATCAAAGTTACTCCTTCTTTGGTAACCCGGTTTTGCGTATCGTGCGCCGCGATGAATTTGACCATTGGCTGGTCAAAACTTGCGAACAGGTGGGCGTGACCGTGCGCCAGGGAGAAGCGGTCAAAGCGATCACGCCGGGCGATGATTACGTTGAGGTTGTCACCGAAAAGCAAACGTTCCACGCCCAGGTGCTGGTTGCCGCCGATGGCTCGCGCAGCTTTGTGCGGCGCACCCTCAAATGGGCCGATGACTCGCGGGTGGCCCGCCTGCTGGAGGTGCTGACGCCGGAAAACGGCCGTGTCCAGCCGGAGTTCCGCGACGGCATTGCTGTTTTCGACTTCACGCGCATGCCCGATGGCCTGCAGGGCTATTATTGGGACTTCCCCAGTTTTATAAACGGCCGTCCCTTCATGAACCGGGGGTTGTTTGACAGCCGCGCCCGCCCGGAACGGCCCAAAGCCCATCTCAAAGAGGAACTGCACGAGGCACTGGCCCAACGGGGCCATAATCTGGACGATTATCAGTTGAAGGGGCATCCGATTCGCTGGTGGGACAAAAACGGCCGTTTCGCCATCCCCCGTGTCATTTTAGTCGGTGACGCGGCCGGGGCTGATCCGTTAATGGGGGAAGGGATTTCATTTGCGCTGGGATACGGCCGTGTCGCTGCCCCGGCCATCGCCGACGCTTTTGCCCGCCAGGATTTCAGCTTCGCCGACTACGGCAGCCGACTGTGGGCCGATCCACTCTTCAAGCAGCTTGACCTGCGCATACGGCTGGCCCGCATCGCTTACCGCATCAAGTCCCGCTGGTTCGTTCGCCTGGGCTGGTGGGTGGCTCCCTGGGTCGTCCGCTTCACCCGCTGGCGCGACCCCAACTTCGACCCCGCCGAAAAGCCACAAATCCTCCTGACCGACGTCATGCGGCAGGCATAAAAATAGGACACAGATTCCCACAGATAAACACAGATAAAAAATCCGTGTTCTTCCGTGTTAATCTGTGTCCAAAAATTTCTTTCTACGATTCGGTATTCGCCTCTGCCTGGGCTTCAGCCAGTGCCTCTTCCAGTTCCTCTAGCCGCTGCAGCAGCGTGGGACTGACGGAGTGGGCTGGCCACTGCCGCTTTAGCTGGTCGATTTCCTGCTCTAACGCCGCGATTTTTGTCGCTTTGTTATCCATGGTTACTTGGGACGGCCGTACAGCCACCAATACTTTTCCGGCGGATAACCCGGCTGCCAGATGTCTGGCCAGACAAACGCACCAATCTGCCAGCGCCCTTTCAGGTTATTATCCAGCGCCGTCACCTGTTCCAAAATCTGCTTGTCAAACCGGTAAGCTGGCTTTTGCAGCTCTTCAATCATCGCCTCAATAACCACCCGCGTATCCACCACGCTGGCATAATAATCCACATCAGCCATCATGCGGCTGGCCATGTGTGCCAGGTAATTGCTCCAATCGGCCAGACGGGCGTGCAGTTCCTGATGCATCCGTTTCTCAAAGCGGACCACATTCTGAGACAGTGCGTTGGCAAACGTTTGGAGTGCTTCGTCCAAGCGCTGCTGCGCCTTTTCGCCCAACTGGTCGCGTACAACCGGCAGACGCCGGCAGCGCATCAGGCAGCCGCCAACCGTCAGCTTGGGCATATCCCCTTTTTCCATCGTCCAGTGGGTTGCCTCGCTCATCAAATATGCGTTCATCTCGGCAACCATCACTTCTAAAATTGCCAAATCTCGCTTTGCTGTTTGACGTTCGTCTTTCATGGCAAAAACCCCCTTTGCTATGAACCGCCTCGGATTAAAAATTTACCGGGCATGCCTATATATACAGCATAACGAAATTGGGGAACGGCCGTCAAGAATTTTCGGGCACGTAGGGGGATTTTATGATACAAAAACCAAAATTATTGAGTCAAATACGCCAGGTGGCCGGTTTTCTCTGGTCACGAGTGTTGGCAAACCTGCAAATTTGCAAACTTGCCGCCCAACAAAAATGTTACTTTACGCCCGTGTTGAGTATACTTGCTAGAAGTCAAGGATGATATTCGCACCATACAGGAACTGCTGAACACAAGGATGTGCAGGCAGCAATGATTTATACGCATATGGCTAATCGGGGCAAGCTGGGCCTACGCCGCCTATTGGACGAAATGACATGAAACCACTTATTGGTACAGACCTCAAACGATTCTTACGCGATTACAAGCGGGCCAACAACCCCACGCATGATTTAGTGGCCTTGTTACAAAGTGTGGAATATCCGGCCAACGTTGGCTCGGCTTTTCGGGTGGCGGATGGGGCCGGCGTGAAGGAGTTGGTGCTGACCGGCATTACCCCCACGCCGCCCCACCCAACGATTGACAAGGTAGGCCGGTTTAAGAGCCTAAAGGTTCCCTGGCGCTATGAACAAGACCCGGTTCGGGCCATTTCTGATTTGAAAGCGGATGGGTATCATGTGGTGGCGGTAGAGTTGGCGGACACGGCCGTTCCCTACCACACGTTTGCCTACCCCCAAAAAACCTGCCTCGTCGTCGGCCATGAAGACCACGGTGTTACCAAAGCAACATTAGCGGCCTGTGATGCGGCCGTGTTCCTGCCCATGTACGGCAAAGGACACTCCCTCAACGTCCATGTCGCCCTCAGCATCATCCTGTATCATATCTTGCATACATCTAACGCCTAAAACAAACTGCTGCAACTGACCCCCGGCTTCTGCGTAAACATATTCAAGCACCGCTCACCTCAGTACGAAATTTTGTCTCAATAACCCAAGCCAGACATCATTCCAAAATAGAAAATTTCGTGTAAAATAAAAAAACATCGTGCTTAAAATCAATCAGCAAAATCCTATGCATGTTTTAACGCATGACAAAAAATGACCAAATGAGACATAGTTATGATTATGCATTCCTGGAGCCGAACGTCCCGCTATTTTTTACTTACCCTTGTTCTGACAGCATTAGTCTGGTTCATCGTCACCGCACGTGCCCTAATAGGCCCGCTGGTCATCTCGGCATTATTGGCATACGTACTCAATCCGGCCGTCGTTTTCTTCAACAAGCAAGCAAAATTACCACGTAAATGGGTTGTCTTATTTGTTTACCTTGTTTCTCTGGCAATCATCATCACCCTGGCCGTCGTTTTTGCGCCCATCATTCCCGAGCAGGTCGCCAGCCTGATAACTGAACTGCAAAAAATCCTAATCCAGATAGAGGAACCACTTTCTCGGCCTATCGCTTTCTTCGGTTTTCAGATCGCGTTTGACAATCTGTTAGCCGATCCCCAAGTGTTATCGGCTGATTTTATCCGGCCCGATCTCATCCTCGAAGTTGCCCGTTCCGCCAGCGAAAACCTGGCCTGGCTGCTTGTTATTCTGGTGACAACTTATTACATCATGCAAGATTGGCCCCGGCTGCGTAACTGGCTGCTCAATCTTTCGCCGTCATTTATTGCGGATGACGCACGTCGTTTGTATGATGAGATCAGCACTATCTGGCAAAAATATCTCGTGGGACAGCTCCGCTTGATGATCACTATCGGGCTAATAACCGGCGTAGCCTCAGCCGTGGTAGGATTACCAGGCGCGGTCGCATTCGGCTTTTTGGCCGGTTTGCTGGACATTATCCTGACGGTAGGCCCCACCATTGCCATGATTATCGCCGGCGCGGTCGCTTATTTTGCCGGATCGACCTATTTACCAATTTCCAACACATGGTTTATGATCCTGGTGGCAGCTTTATTCCTGGCGATCAAACTGTTTGAAGATGTTTGGCTGCGCCCCCGAATAATGGGACATACACTGAAAATGCATCCGGCCGTTGTTTTCATTGCGATTATGGGCGCCCTGGCGCTGGCCGGGATTTTGGTCGCTTTGATAATCATTCCAGTCGTCGCTTCGGTCGGGATAATTGGCCATTATCTTTACTGCCGCATTCTAGAAATTGAACCCTGGCCGGAGAATGTCGCGACAGAGGTAAACCCAGCCCAAGAAGCCCTGCCGCCACCCGATAAAGTCAGGTTGGAGGCCGGTCAATAGGTAAAAAAGCAGTAGTGATCAAGCCCTAGATAAGCGCAGTTTCTACCGCTCAAAATGCGCAAGTTAAAAACTGTGCTTGCCAAAGCATTTAATCGTTAACAACTTTGGCGTTTTCAGATTGGCCCAATCTTTGAGATTGGACCAATCTGGCCAAATTAAAAACGAACGAACCCTAAGTGACCGTCTATAAATTAGTTCCCTTTTTACATAGATAAAGGTCACTTGAAGCGCATCCATCAATTCCGCAATTTATTTATGGATGCGCCCTAATCGCGTTAACCCCATAATTCATCGCGTCCATGGGGACAGAATCGTTACGCTGGCGGTTCCTTGTAGCCATGCGATGTCGCCACTAACACAACCCGCTCCGAACCATCAACCTCGCCGCGCTGCCGCAGCGCTTGCAATCCGCCTAACGTCGCCGCCGACGAAAGTTCCACGTAAAACCCATTGTGCGCCAATGTTTCCTGGGCCGCCCTGGCTGTTTTCGTACTCACTTCCACAGCACATCCCTGCCACTCGCGCAAAGTGGCCACCGATTGATAAGTCACTGTCTCGCCCCCAATTGACGACATGGCGTGGGCTTCCTCAGGAAAAAGCTGCCGGTAATCCTCGCCGTCGAGCACGCGGCTCAATCGGGCAATCGGTTCAACAGCCACCAACCGCGGTCGTTGGGGCAGGAGGCCGTATTGTTCTAACTCCAACAATCCCTGACCGATGCCCCACAGCAAATCACCGCGTGACGCGGGAATCACAATCATCGTTGGCGCTGTCGGGCCACACTGCTCCACGATTTCATAGGCGATTGTCTTGTAGCCTTGCACGCCAAAAGGATTACTGCCCACCGGTGGATTGATGTAGTTGGTTACCGGATACCACTGCTCTTGCTCTACCATTTGCGCCATAGTCTCCCAACGCTCCAGTGCAGTAGCAGTGAGAACCAGCTCGGCGCCGGTCAACTTAATGGCTTGTGCCCACACCGGGCTGATTTGTGTTGTGGCGATGATGACGCAGCGCATTCCGGCGGCAGCGGCGTAGGCAGCCAGGGATGCGCCGGCATTACCGGATGAAGTGGCGATAACGGCCGTTCGCCCCAAAGCTGCCGCGCGCGCCACCGCCAGCACACTCATCCGATCCTTGTGCGAGCCGGTCGGGTTTTGCCCCTCATTTTTCAGCCACAGCTTATGCAGTCCTAACTCTTTTGCCAGTACCGTCAACGCTGTCAATGGCGTCATGCCCTCGCCTAAACTGGGAAAATCAAGGTAGGGCAGCTGTGCCGCATAGCGTTTCATGCCCCTGGCATCAGCCTGTAGCGGCCACGCTGGCTGATCGGCGTAATCGATTTGCAGGCTGGCCGGATAACCTTGCTCCAGACAAACGGGGCAGCCAATTCCCTGGTCGGCCACTTCGTCATCGCGTTCATAACGCTGACCGCAGCGTACACAGCTTAATCCGGTTACCCGGCCGTTCAATGTATAAGGTGGTGTCACAAATTTCTCCCAATTTCCTGTTGAGTCCACCGAAAAAAGTTCAACTTTTGGTCATTAACTAAAAATTTCTGTCGAGACGAAAAGTTGAACTTTTGGTCTTGAAAGGCTTTTTTCGGAAGAGTCCCTGTTGATTTTTACGCATGTGGACACATTCAAATGTCTGGCCATTAATATCATCGACCACGTGCGCGAATATCTGGAAGCCTGCTTTTGTATAAGCTTTGATGGCCCGTTGGTTAAAAGTGGCTACACCCAGGCGCACATATTCTCCGTGATAATCATACCGCCGGACAGCATAGGCTGCGCAGGCAGCCACAAATTCAGCGCCGCGCCCTTGCCCGACCAGGTGTGGTCTAAGGCCAAAGCCAATCCACAATTCACGTTGATTGATAATGTCGCTGTTATCAAAGTCGGCATAATCGGTGTAATGTCCCGCTTCGTCATAAAACTCAATGGAAAGCTCGCCAATCAGCTCGCCCTGGGCATCTAAAACCGCAAATATGCCTTTACCCCAGGCTTCTTTATCCAGCATGTGGTCGGCTTCGTTGATGTAGTTGTAAAGAGCATATTCGTTGTCATATTGCCAGGTTTCCACGATTGTGGTGGCGTAAGTTTGGGTCATAGGAACAAAAGTATAGTTCATAGGTTATTTGCGGCTTGTAATTTGAATGTTATTTATATTTTTGAAAACGCTTTAATACCATGCTGGCCAGCGATTCAACAGAGGTCATGGCGGTTCGTTCACCCAGCGTGATGCCGGCTTCCCGACTTTCGGTGATCATCGTGTCGTTGATTTGCTGATCAAAGGCCAGGAATTTGGCCCAGGCGGCGGCCCCGTCGGGCAGATTGAGGACGGATTGTTTCATTTCGGCGCGTTGGGGATCGTGGTTCCAGGCGTGATGGGAAACGGCCGTTTCCACTACCAAACACACAATCCGTTCTACCGGTAAAACCTGGGCCAGCACCGAGGGATGAGTCAGCCCGCCATCGACCAGCAGCGACCCTTGCGGCGGATTCTGCCGCATTTCCTCGGCAAACAAATCCAGATACTCGACGTTAGCGGCGCGGTTCAGGCTGTCAAATTCAGTGGCTGACAGGGAAAGAATGAAGGCGAGAGGGTTAACGGCCGTAAACCAGGCCAGACTCGCCGGATGACGACCTTCATCATAACGGCCCATGTACGCGCCATAAATATGGGCATCCATATCATAAACGGCCGTGTCCGTTCGTTCAGCAATAGCCCGGCACACCGTCGATTTACCCGACGCTGCTCCGCCAAGCACCCAATAAATTTGGTCAAATTCAGCCAGCGTTGCCCCTACGTTCCGCAACATTTCTTGATTTGTTTTGAATATAGTCATAGCATTTAATGACACTATGTTTG
This sequence comes from Promineifilaceae bacterium (SeqCode), assembly GCA_050301775.1. Classification (GTDB taxonomy): domain Bacteria; phylum Chloroflexota; class Anaerolineae; order Promineifilales; family Promineifilaceae; genus JACKCC01. The sequence goes on along the minus strand of JBNKZT010000077.1, from coordinate 8,143 downwards.
CACTTTTGCTTTACCGGAAAATTTCGCCACGGATTTTCACGAATTAGCACTGATTACGCTCTAAAATTCGTGAAAATCCGTGTTGATTCGTGGCAAAAATGTAAATCTGCAAAGATAGTGAATGACTTATCCGCGCCATCCGCGTCCTATTTTATGATCAACGCCCCATGCGCCGGTTCCATGATGGCCGAAAAATGACGCAAGACAGGCGGTGCATCGGCAATCTTAACGCCGCGAATCTGATCCTTCAAGCTGTTGACATACAACAACACCTCGGCCAGATAATCAACGTGGCTTTGGGTGTACATGCGGCGCGGGAAGGCCAGCCGGACCAGTTCCATCGCCGACGGTTTTTCACTGCCATCGGGCTGCAAACCAAACATCACAGAACCTATTTCTACGGAACGAATACCGCCTTCCAAATACAACGCCAATGACAGCGCCCAGGCCGGATATTCGCTCTGCGGGATGTGGGGCAGCATCGCTTTGGCGTCGATGTAGATGGCGTGGCCGCCCGGCGGCTGGACGATGGGTATGCCGGCAGTGGTCAATTTGTCACCCAAATAGGCCACCGAGCGGATGCGGTAACGCAAATAATCTTCTTCCAATACTTCGTGCAGGCCTACGGCAATGGCTTCCAAATCGTAACCGGCCAGGCCGCCGTAGGTGGGAAAGCCTTCGGTGAGGATGAGCATCGTCTTGCATTGGGCGGCCAGGGCGTCGTCGTTGAGAGCCAGGAAGCCGCCGATGTTGGCCATGCCGTCTTTTTTGGCGCTCATCGTGGCCCCATCGACGTAGCTGAACATCTCTTGAGCAATTTCCAATGGTGATTTGTCGGCATAGCCGTGCTCGCGGGTTTTGATGAACCAGGCGTTTTCGGCAAAGCGGCAGGCGTCGAGGAAAAAGGGCACGCCGTGACGATGGCAAATCTCGCTGGCGGCGCGGATGTTGGCCATACTCACCGGCTGGCCGCCGCCGGAATTGTTGGTGACGGTGATCATCGCCAGCGGCACTTTACCCGGATTATCAACGATGACTTGCTCAAGTTTTTCCAAATCAATATTGCCTTTGAAGGGGTGGTACAACTGCGGTTGGCGGCCTTCGGCGATGGGGATGTCGCGGGCGATTGCTTTGCGATACTCGACGTTGGCGCGGGTGGTGTCGAAGTGGGTGTTGTTGGGCACGATGTCGCCTGGCTTGAGCGCCGAACCAAAGAGGATGCGTTCGGCGGCGCGGCCCTGGTGGGTGGGAATGACGTGTTTGAGGTGGGTGATTTCGCGCACGGCCGTTTCAAACTTGTAAAACGAGCGTGCCCCGGCGTAGGATTCATCTCCCTGCATCATGCCCGCCCACTGGTTGGAGGACATGGCCCCCGTTCCCGAATCGGTCAGCAGGTCAATCAGCACATCCTCGGCTTTGAGCAAAAACAGGTTGTAGCCGGCTTTTTGCAGTGCCGCCTCCCGTTCGGCCCGGGTCGTCTGGCGGATGGGTTCCACCGTTTTGATGCGGAATGGTTCAATAATGGTTTTGAAATGCATGGATCATCTCCGTGAGAATAGGGGTTGTTGGGTATTGGTTGTTGGTTACTAGCTGCTGGCTACCAGCCACCAGCAACTGACAACCAGCTACCATTCTACGGTAAATGAGCTACCTTGCCACTAAATTTGCGCCTTATCGAGAAGGGATTCGCACCAGCCGGAAGCCAACATCGTTGTCGGCGAAAAAGGGATCGTTCATGCCTCTGGCGCTGGTTCGGGCGCGAAGGCTGGGTTTGAACCAGGAACCGCCGCGAATGACGCGCTCGGTTGTGCCGGATGGATTGTTACGGCCGTCACCTCCATCATACGGGTAAGGTTTGAACTTGCTCAACGTCCAATCGGAACTGTTGCCGGCCATTTCGGCGCAGCCGTAGGGGCTGTCACCAGTCGGGCTGTGCTGGCCGATGGGCAGGGTGTGGTCTAGATTGGTGGCACGGCCGTTGCATTTAGCCGCGTCAAATTCATTCCCCCAGGGATAGAGACGGCCGTCACTGCCACGGGCTGCTTTTTCCCATTCTGCTTCAGTTGGCAGCCGGTACGTCTGGCTGGTTTCTTCGCTCAGCCAACGACAGTAGGCGACAGCTTCATACCAGCTAACACCGATGACGGGGAGACAGCCGTCACCACACCAGATCGCCTCACCCCAAAAAAGCGGTTGGATGCGGTTGGCGGATTTGCGCCAGTCCCAACCAGCTTCTGTCCAGTGTTGCTGTTGTTGGTAGCCGCCAGCGGCCACAAAATGACGATACTCGGCTACTGTTACCGGGTATTTGCCGATTTCGTACTGGGCCAGGGTGACGGTGTGTTGGGGCTGTTCACGTTGGAAACGGCCGTGTGCTTGCCACTGCCGGGCTATTTCAGCCTGTTGGGCCAGCCCATCAAGTTGGGCATTGCTGCTGCCCATGAGAAATGGCCCGGCTGGAATTGTCATGAAGGGCATGATCTTAAAGCGTGAAATAGAGGATGCGGTGGGCTTTGTTGGCAATGGTGAAAAGCCCGGCCAGCTTAAACATCAACCGGTAACGAAAGGCCAGTTTGGCGATGTCCGGTGATTGGATGAAGAACCATTCTTCCTGGAAGCGGATGCCATCACCCCAGGTTGCCATCGTGTGCGGATCGTCGATTCCCCAGCGTAGGACGGCGCCGGTCTTTTTGAGTGAGGGATGATTTTTGGCGCGGCGAGCAGTCATTTCGCTGTAGGCATCGAAGGCCAGATGGCAGCCGGGGAAGGCGGTTTGCAAGGCTAGCAGGAGCCGTTTTACGTCGTCTTCGGCCAAATACATCATCAGCCCTTCGGCAATGACTAGGACGGGCTGGCCTTGCTGGGGAATTGTGTCCAGCCAGCTCAAATCGGTGACGGATGAGGCAATCAGGTGATAATTGCCGGTTTCATGGAAGAATTTGCGGCGTAGATCGATGACGTCGGGCAAATCCAGGTCGTACCACTGGACTTGATTGTTGTTGATGCGTTGGTAACGGCCGTCCAATCCACAAGCCAGATGCAGCATCGTCGCCTGTGGATGTTTGGCCAGAAAGGCGCGGGCATAATCGTCCAGCTTTTTGGCCCGCAGGCAAACAGTCAAACTTGTGCCAATGGGAACTTTGAGCCGGGAAAAGTCATAATCAACCTGATTTAGAATGTGCCTCGCCGCTTCATCGTCGAAGAAACCATCCGGGCAGCCGCGGGCTTTGGCGTACAGGGTGATGAGCAGTGTTTCTTGGGTTTCGGCTAAGCGCACCTTTTCTTTTAATGGGGTCATGAGTGATTTTTCCGGCGGGTATTGGGAGATTAGGAGATAAGAATCAAGGGAATCTCCTAATCCATTAATTCCCGCCTTTTGAAATCTGCCTTACAGAATTTCTTCCAGTGGCGGCACGATGGGTGGCCATTGGCCTGTTTCTTGCAGCAGATTTATCTCGCTGGTGATGAAGTGGATGAGTTGATGGTAGATCGGTTCGTGATGTTCGCGGTAGTGGGCGAACTTTTCGTGCATGACGGTCAGACAGCAGGCGTATAATTCCAGGGGCACGGCCGTTGCCAGATGCTGTTCAAACGTATGCGGATGCTGTGGGTCCCAGTCAGCGCGCCGTTCGGCTAGCAGCACTTCAGCTTCCGTGGCCATGATGGTAGATAGACTGTCCAATTTGACCATGTCAAAAATGGGGGCTGTCGAACTCAGACGGCAAATCGTCAGCTCTCGTTGGGTCGTAATTTCCAGATTGCCGCCGAAGGAAAAGGCATCAACTCGTTTGTGCTTGCGGTCGTCAATATAAATGCGGCCGGCGCAAACGCGAAACTGGCGCGGCCCGGTCCACGGATGGGTGATGGTTAACTTTTCAGGTCGGCCGCTCCCGGCGATTTCAAAGTGAGCCTGTTCCGGGTCAAAATGGCGCTGTGTGGGAACTTCCCACAGGGTGATGTCTAGCTGGGGATGGCCGGGAAAACGGTTGGTCGTTCCTGGGTGAAAATCGTAGCCTAACTCTGGTTCATTGGTTTGATACTTCATTATTCACCTTCTTGCTTTTTGTGACTAGTGCAGTTTGGCGCAAATAAACCCACAGTTACGCTACCGTCCGCACCAACTGCTTAAGTGTTTCGCAGCATCCGTAATTTGTTGGTTTATTTGTGCTGCGAAACACTAGTGTACCTCACCAAGAAAGGTTGTGTACAGTGGGGTCAGGCCCGATTTTTCGTAGAATTGCAGGGCGGAGTGGTTGGCAACGGCCGTAAACACCACAAAATAAACCACCCCCTGCTGCCGAAAAAACAACCGTGCTTCAGCCAGCAGCCGCGTGGCAATCCCCTGCTGCCGGTAAGCCGGATCAACCATCAGGCCCGAAATATGACCGACCTGTTTGACCTGCCAGAAAGCAGACTGGTCTTGCACGTAAACGGTGATGTAGCCGACGATACGGCCGTTGTCCATCGCCACAAACGTTTCCCCGGCAGCATCCCCAAGCCAGCGGGTGAAGTAGTTGATGATGTCGTTATCCCGCAGATCGTCGATGCCGAAGAAGGCGGGATCGTGCTGCTCGTATTCGGCAAAAAATGCGCGGGATAGGGCGATTAAATCGTTTAGTGAGTCTTGGGGGTGTAACGGCCGTATTTCTACCATCATCATGTACTCCAAAAACAGCAAAGAGCACCCAAAAATCTGCGCGCTTTACAATCTTTTATGAGTCTAACGAAAAAAGTTCAACTTTTGGTCATTAACTGGAAATTTCTGTCGAGACGAAAAGTTGAACTTTTGGTCTTGAATCTGCACGCTTTACAATCTTTTATAATTTCTCAGGACAATCACACCTGCAATGGGCAGCAGTGCATTGACACCCAACCCGATAGCCAGATGGGGGTTTAGGAAAAAATTCTGGAGAACGTTTTCCTTGATTAAAAACAAAATCGACCACAAGCCAATGGGAATATTGAGAAACAAGCTCACAATTAGGCCGGGGTTATAAAGTTTTTTGGCTTTGATGGCCAACGCGATGTGCGCGATTCCGGCAAAAAATGAAAAGTAGGGAATCCACAACCCGTACTGATAGTTTTTAATAGCTAAAAGCCCAAACAGGGGCAAAACGATCCATATCAGAAAAATGTTCACAAAGAAAATAAAATTTTCGTCGATTGGTTCGTTTTCAGTTTCCAGCTTGAATATGTCCCTATTGAAAAATTTGCCAAAACCACCGGGGAAAACATACTCTTCGGTTTGATGAAGCATGTACAAGGGCGTTTGCAGCAGCAGGATAAAAATCACCATATCGGCCTTGCGGGCGAATGTAAACAGAAAAACAAACAAGAAAATAGAGAGAATAAAGCCTGTTTTAGCCCAATCTTTTTTTAACCACTTGTAATAGTTGGAAACTGTCATTTTGTTCCCCTCATGGGTGCGCCGTTTTCTAGCCTTTCAATCGATCGTCCAGGAAGGCATACGCTTGCTCGCGCATGGGTGGAGTGAATTGGTGTTGGCCGGGGAAAATTTGATAGGCAAGAGTCCCCCGATGAAAAGCCGGCCGGGCATATGCAACCATCGCCTCGATGCCCAGGCTCCATTTGTCGTCGTCAGTACCCAAAATGAGCAGGCTGGCCGGTTCAATGAGCCGGACGACATCTTCCAGGTCGCCATGCTCCAGGAAGCCGGGCACAACAAAATCAAACTGGATGCCCATGTCGTGTCGCAGCATATCTTTGAAGTTGGTGGAACCGCAGTTGCACACCGCCGTCTTGATCCGTCTATCGTAAACCGGCGCAAAAAGAGCCATCCGCCCGCCGTAGGAATGGCCGATGAAGCCGATGCGCGAACGGTCAACTTCCGGTAGGCTTGTCAGCAGGTCCAGCCCCACCGACATATCAAACAGCACCTTACCCAGCAGCGTTTTCCCCTTCACCAGCCGTGTGTGAAGCTGGTGGAGATGGAAATAAACCGGATCCACCGAGTTAGCCCGCCCCTCAAAACAAATGGCATCCGGGGCCAGCGTCACGTAGCCGCGTTCGGCCAGTTCGCTGGCATAAGCCTGATCGGGTGAACCAGTCAGGCCCACGACTTCGCTTTTGCCCAGCAGCCGGTTGCCGCCATGCTGGTGAAAACAAAAAACAGCTGGGAAAGGGCCGCTGCCCACCGCCGGCAGGCAGAGATAAGCCGTGATGCGCTCCCCCGCTTCCACCAGATAACTCACCTTGCGCCGGACGTAAGCGCCGCAGTCGACTTCCTCAATCAGTTCTAACGATAATACCGGCTTGACTGGCGGCTTGCCGATGAGTGAAAGCAGGGTTTTTCTATCCAAGATTTTCATCAGATAAAGCTGGCTCGATCAAAGGCCGGCCAGAGGTAAGTGGCAAAAGAGAGCAACCAAGAATTGATGAGTAGCTGTGTAGTTTAGTCTTAAAAAATACCTAACCAGCGTCAATACAATCCACTGAAGTATTGTTTCCATGGAAAAACATCGGTATTGAAGTTAAAACAACGAGGAGCTGATTGGTGGTTATACGCTTGTCCAAGTTTGGTCGCGATTTTGTATATTAGTTGATGTAATTCTAAATCGTAAAACGATTTTAAAATTACCTCATAGTCCATTTTTAGATTAATGTCGTGACATATTAACTTGGAAAAATCGTAATGAAAACCTGAACGATCTGGTTGTCGCCAAGTTTGTTTTTTTTCACCTTCTCCTCTGGCGAAATCGATAAGGCTCGTTCCCTGAGTTCCAACGAGGTTAATTGTGATGATTGCACCTGCTTCATATTCGTAATGTTTCAAAGTTTCTTTGGCAAAAAAAATAAACTGCCAAATGGTTCCAATTAACTTGACATATTGAAATGACCTCTCCGTTTCCCATTCTTGAAATACAATATCACTGGTTGCATATTCCATAGAACCATTTTCGGTTATACGCATAAAAGATTCCCAGTTAGAGTCCCCATTAATTTCGCGTCGTTCCTTTTGATTAAAGAGGATTAGCGAGTCGATGGTTGTCAGTATTCCTCGGGGGATAACAAGTCTCCCTTGAGGTTTATCGCCAGTTGGTTGATAATTTTTTAACCGTTGAACTTCAAGGGGAATATCAATTTCGAGAGGATAATTTGAGTTTGGTTCAATAATCACAGAAAGCCAAGAAAATGCTTTGCTATAACTTAGGCCAGTGTTCCCGCCCCTCAATTCGTATAATTTATCTGTCCACTTATTACGGCCGAAATTTGGATGAGTGGGATCGTTATAACCTAAAAGGGTCGCAAAAGATGGCTTCTCTTTTTGGGTCTCATCAGAGGGATCTGGAGGCATCCTTGGCGCAGTTTTCACTAACAGGTCATTAGATGGAGAAGCACCGGATATTAGACCACCCGGTTCTCGGAAAACGAAATCCCCATCACCAAAGACAGGACCATATTGAGGAGTTTGGTTAGATTTATCATCTTGCCCAACCTTTCGATATACATATTCCATTAGACCATAGCCAGTCAGTACACCTGCTTCATCGTTAGCCTCTCCTCTCAATCCTTGAAGTAAATAACCTGTGAATATGGAATTTTCCCCTTTCCCTCCACCTCCATCTGCGACTTTTTCATTTGCTTTACCAGCAGTGATGACTTGTCGTACTGGCCTTTGTAGCATATCGCCAACAAACCTTTCGATACCAAGTGAAAGCCCACGATCTGTTGCCAGAGCTAATCCGCTATAACAAGCATCCATTATAAAGAAGATATGCTTGGCGGGGATTATGTCCGAGTTCTTTGTAAGATCGTCCCATCGAATTAATGAACCATGATTTTTTACTTCACCATCACAAGGAACAAGAAAGCCTGTGTTACCTCGTAGTCCAGGTACAGTAACTCCATGACCAGCAAAAAACACTAACAGGCGATCATCAATATGATTGGCTACCGTAATGAACTTTAGATATTCATCTGTTATTCGTTTTTTCGTTGCTTCTATATCTTTCAATAAAGTGACGTTTTCTGCTGGAAATTCCAATTCAGTAATTAAAATATTTGCGATATCGTCTGCATCATTACATGCGTATGTCAAAGGCGGGAAATATTGATAAGTGTTAATGCCAACAATAAGTGCCCAACTGTTATGATAATTTGATTGATAGTCAATCATAATTCC
>JBNKZT010000076.1:0-20121 GCA_050301775.1 Promineifilaceae bacterium (SeqCode) | reverse complement strand
AAAATCAACCTGGAGCGTAAACTCGCCGGGGTCTGGTGGGCCTCCCCACGTGAAAGATGTTTCGGGACCGCTTTCTGTAACAATGATGTTTTCCTCATCGTCTAAAACGGTCCAAACGATGGTGGGATCGGCTGTCTGAGCCGGGTCGGGCAGTTGGGTCGGCGTGGTAAAGGCGATACCTTGCAAATTGTGTTTGACGGCCGTTTCCATCCGATAAGCGATTGTGGCCGGGTGTGCCAACCAAACTTCACTATCTTCAAAGGTGTAATGGTAGGCTGAGGTGGTTTCATCCCATTGTATGGGCGACATGTTGCCGGACAGGGCCGCTTCAATTGGCGTTTCCGGTTCGTATTCTGACGTATCAGCAATAAACGCCACATTGCCAAAATGCATCCGTTGTTCTTCGGCCGTCAATGCTGTCCACGTATCCCCTGAGCGGATAACGGGGCTGGTGGGAATGAAGGCCACCAATTTGCGCCGATCAATGTTGTCCGTTGCCCAGGTAAGCAGATGATCGACCGTCCCCTCTCCTTCATACCCATGCGGATCGAGGGGGAGATGGAGATAAACGCTGCCGGCTATGTCTCCCAGCGCAGGCCAATCATATCCCCCTAGATCGTTCACCTCATCCGCATTTTGCAGGGTGGGGAGGGTAAGGATTAGATTTTTGTCCTGCGCATCTAAAGCATCGGCGAGATTTTGGACAAATGTCGTGAACGCCTCTTTTTGGTCGGCAGCTATCCCTTGATAGTTGAGTTTGACACCAGCATAAGGCTCCACCATTGCAACAATTGCTTCTATTTGAGCCGTTTGTACCGATTCATCAACCAGAAGCGCCGATAACGCGTCTGTCTCAATTTCGTCGCCAACATTGGTCAGTTGCAGGTACGGATTGGCGATGCCTGCGGGAATGTCTGAAAGCGAGCCTTCCAGTTCTCCTTTGGCGGCCAAATATAAGGTATTGACGATGGCTTCTGTGAATTGATCGGGCCATGTTTCACTGTCTGCTTCTTCGCTCCAGACACCACCAACCGTCATTTCGTTCGGCGGTTCGGCCTGCCCTAAGGCGACGGCTTGAAACAGGGTGAGGTCAGCAGTGTGTCGCTGCTGCGTGGTTGGGTCATATTGTGAAGGCACGAATACCCATGATATGCCGTCCCAGCCGTATACATCGAGCAAGGTAACGTCGGCGTTTGCCGGCGTGTTGATGGCGATTTGTCCGGTAACGGCCGTATCTCCCGTATCAATCGCATACACATCACTCACCAAACTGACGTTTGCCGGTAGAGGCTCAATATTGGCGGCGGCTAAATCCACGGCAGCAATCATCGTGACATTGACAGCGTCCGGGCTGGTAACGGCAATCTTCCCTTCAATTTCTGGGATGGCATTTGTTTCGGAAGCGGCTGCTGTTTCGGTGGGAACGGCCGTTTCCGCTGCCACTGTTTCATCATCGAAATGTTTCTCCTGACACCCCGCAATCAATAAAAGAAGGACAACGACGACAAATAAACGTTTTATGTTCTGGACAACTCCAGGGGCATTTGCAGCTAGCTTTTCTTCCACGATCATCCACCTCTGTAATCCTTTGAGCTTGTTTGTTCTTATTTTTGGACGAGTCTTTAATTGAACTTTTCCCAATTTTTTGGACATTCAATTATGACTAACTCAGATGTCTTCATCAACGACTACCGCTCGTTATGGCGGGCAGCCTTGTTCGGCGGTTGTGGCTTGCACATTGTCTACCAGGACCCAACCCTCAATGGCCGGATCAGCGGCCGATTGTACTTTGATGAAGTTGTTTTCGAGGCAGGTCGCATCTGGCCCCAGAACAGCACGCGGGGCGGCATCCAGAATGGTGACCGGATCGCCATCACTAAGCAGATCTTGAGCGAACTGGTCGCAATTGCTGCCCACAAGCTGTGCTTCCTGCCACACAAATGTGAATGCGCCCGGACTGACGATGCAGGCCAGATTGGCGGTTGGTGTTTCTGGTTCAACGGTTGCAACCGGGACCGGTTCGGTCGTTGGCGCTAGCGGCGTGAGGGTGGGGGGCGACACGGCCGTTTCCATGAGCGTAGGCAGCGCCGCCGGTTGTTCGGTTGAGAGTTCCGACACATCCGTTGGCATGGCCGTAGCCACTGATTCAATGGTTACCGATTCAGTGGTTGCTGGATCCATGACTGCTGGGGCAGTGGCCGTTGTGTCGGTCGGTGCCAAGTCCGGCGTGCGCAACTGCCGGAACAGCGCAGTCCCGCCAAAAATGAGGGCCAAAAGCAGGGCGACGGCCAGGCTGGCCAGCACCCACAACGGCAGCCGGACGCCTGATTTGCGGCGCGGTGTTTCCAATGTTTCCGGCATGGGCATTCCGGCAGCCGTCATGGCGATTGTTTCCGGCGCTTTAAGCGAGGCTATCGTGGCTTCGCTGCCCGGTTTGCCCTGGCTGTGGATAACGACGGCGGTGATGTTGTCCTGGGTTTTGTTGTGAACGGCCGTTTCTACCAATGTTTCGGCCGCCGCTTGCGGTAAAAAATCGGCCAGAATTTGTATCATTTCACCGTCGCTGACGACATCGTGCAGCCCATCGGAACAGAGCAGCAGAATGTCATCAGCCATGATGGCCATTGGTTTAGAAACGGTGAATGCGGCCGTAGGGTTGTTGCCCAGCACGCGAGTGACAACGTGGCGCAGTTCATGTTGCTGGGCCGTGTCTTCGCCGATCAACCCTTCTTCAACCTGGCGCTGCACCCAGGTGTCGTCGCGGGTCAGTTTTTGTAGTTTGCCGTGGCGCAGCAGGTAAGCGCGGGCGTCGCCGGCGTGGAGGATGTAACGTTGGCCCTGGTGGTGAACGGCCGTGACCACCGTACAGCCCATCCGTCCCACCTGCCGCTTTTGCGCTTCATCATAAATCGCCAGATTGGCCTGGTCGGCGGCATGGGCCAGCGCCACCGGAATGCTTTCACCGACCTGTCGGGTCTGGTAAAAGACATCATGGATAATGCGCACCGCCAACTGCGAGGCTTCCGCGCCATGTTCCTGCCCGCCAACGCCATCGGCTACAACGTAAATGAGTCCCAGATCGGTTGGTGCGTTGGGGTCAGGCAGAATAAATGAATCCTCATTGGCTTTACGGATGGGGCCTTTGTCACTAAATCCTTTGGCAATGTCTATGAGAAGTGAATTGGTCATCTTTTACCCTGTCATGTGTCATGTGTCACGTTATGGCCTCTGGTGACGTATGATGCGTGATGTTAATTTTTCTTCGGCCAGGCCGACTCATAGGCGGCAATGATTTCATCCATTTGCCGGTCAAGGACTTCGTCAACTGTCTGTCGGGCCGGGTCGGCATCGTACCAGGCCATGATTTCGGCCGCGCCCCGGGCAAAGGGGATGGCGGCGGTAAAATCGGGCACGAGCCGTTTGATTTTGCTGTTGTCGAAAATCATGCTGTGCATTTTATCGCCCAACAGGCCATCGCCCCAATCAGGATTGAAGGCGGCGATGAAGTCAGAGGGGATGTGGACCAACTGCGGCGCGGCCACGCCAGCGGCACGGGCCACAATGTCGAAAATCTGGTTCCAGCTCAGCCATTCGTTGGAGGTGATGTGGAAGGTATCGCCGATGGCACGGGGATGGCCCAGCAGCCCGACGAAAGCATGGGCAAAATCGGCGTGATGGGTCAGTGTCCACAAGGAAGTCCCGTCGCCGTGAACGACGACCTTTTTGCCCTGACGCATCCGGTTGACGACGGTGTAGCGGCCGGTGAAGGGCAGGAGGGTGCGGTCGTAGGTGTGGGATGGCCGTACAATGGTTATCGGGAATTTTTCTTCGCGGTAAGCCCGAACCAACCGCTCCTCGCAGGCGATTTTGTTGCGCGAGTATTCCCAAACCGGGTTGTCCAGCATCGTTGATTCAGTGATAGGCAGGCTGGCTGGCGGCGTTTGGTAAACTGAGGCGGAGCTGATGAAGACGAGCTGCCCGGTACGGCCGTGAAACAGGTTGATGTCGCGCTCGATTTGTTCAGGCACGAAGGCAATCCAGTCCACGACGGCGTCAAAGGTGTGACCAGCCAGCGCTTGTTGGACGGCATTCAGATCGTTGATGTCGGCCGTCAGGACTTTTGCGCCGGCGGGTACAGACCGCGATGACTGCCCCCGATTGAGCAAATACAGGTCGATGCCGCGATCAAGGGCTAATTGTGAGCAGGCGGAACTGATGATGCCGGTTCCGCCAATAAAGAGTACTTTCATGGCGACCTCCTACGTGTGGCGCTTATTGTACCTGATTGTTTTGGGTTGGAAACGGTAGTATGACAAAGTTTGCCCAAATAAGTTGTCTAATTCACCAGCAGACCAGGGCGACCTGCCTGCGATAAGGTAAAAGGGCGGCCTCTGGTTCCGGTTTATTTGTTCTAATTGGCGAAGTTTTGCGCTGTCTGCCAGGTTTGGCGGCCGTACGGACTGTCCTCGGACATGATGACTCCCCAAACGCCGTTGCCGTAAGCCAGGTCAGTAACCCGGAAGCCATCATTCCACTTGCCGTTAATAAATTCAGATGGGAATTCTTTTTTGGTTTGCCAGGTTTGGCGTCCGTATGGCCCATCCTGTGACATGATCACACCCCATACACCGTTGCCATAGGCCAGACTGGTCACGCGGAAGCCTTCATTCCATTTACCTTCGATAAATTCAGATGGGAATTCTTTTTTGGTTTGCCACGTCTGGCGGCCATACGGTGTGTTTTGCGACATGATGACACCCCAAACCCCATTGCCGTAAGCCACACTAGTCACACGGAAGCCTTCATCCCATTTGCCTTCGATAAATTCAGATGGGAATCCTTTTTTGGTTTGCCAGGTTTGCCGGCCAAAGGGGCTGCCCTGCGACATGATGACACCCCAAACGTCGTTGCCGTAGGCCAGACTGGTCACGCGGAAGCCTGCATCCCATTTGGTTTCAATGAATTCAATGGGGAATTGCTTTTTGGTTTGCCAGGTTTGTTGGCCAAAGGGGCTGTCCTGGGACATCATAACGCCCCAAACGTTGTTGCCGTAGGCCAGGTTGGTGATGTGAAAGTCATCCGCCCATTTATCCATGACGAACGATTCGACCGACAGGCCGGCTGTTTCGAGAGGTTCTGGTTGGCTGGTTGGTTCGGCGGTGGGGGTTGTGTTGGGGCTGCGGGTGCTGCTGATTCCCCAAATGAGCAGGCTGATGATGGCAACGGCCGTTACCGCCCACACCCACACCGGCAAATTTATCTTACTGGCCGGTTCCACAGTCGGTTTAACCGCCTGCTGCGTCGCCGCCTCCACTTGGACAACCGGCGGCGAAGGTTGTGATGCCGCATCCAGCAGCGCTTCTTCATCGGCAATGACTTCGGTCAACGATGAGGCGGCGTAGCGGTTTACCGGGGTGGCAGAAGATGGCTCGGGCGGAGCAGTCACGTCTGGTTCTTCTTCGATGACCTCGGTTAGCGCGGACTCGGGCAGGCTGGCACTGGGCGGCGGTGAAGGGGGAGCCGGCTTTGGTTCCGGGGCTGGTGGGGAGGGCGGCTTCACCATTGGTGACGACGTTGTTTCCGGCGGCACACTCGGAATTTGTATCCCGCTCAAAACGCTGGCGGCCAGGTCGCTGGCGGTGGGGAATCGTTCCGTGGATTGCTTGGCCATCGCCCGCCGGATGGCCGTCTCCAGTGTGGGCGGTAAATCTGCCTTTTCATCGAGAAGGCGCGGAACCGGATCATGGACGTGCTTGAAGGCCATGCCAATCGGCGTGTCGGCCTGGTAGGGTTGATGGCCAGTGAGCATTTCAAACAGGATGACGCCCAGGGTGTAGATGTCGGAACGGCCGTTTACTTTCTCGCCGCGCACCTGTTCCGGACTCATGTAAGCCGGTGTGCCGATGATGCCGCTGCCGGTCAAAGCGGCTGTAGCCTCGGCCATCTTGGCAATGCCAAAATCGGCCAGAAATGCATCCCCGTACTGGTCAAACAAAATATTACCCGGCTTCAAATCCCGGTGAATGATGCCAATGCTGTGCGCCCGATCTAATGCCTGGGCTACACGGGTCATGATTTTGACCACTTCCAACAAGGGGAGCGGCCCGTCCTTTAATCGGTCGGCCAGTGAGCCGCCGGGCATGTAGCGCATCACCAGATACGGCTGGCTGTCCTCTTCGCCATAATCATACACCGGCACGATGGCGCTGTGGTCCAGGGCGGCAATCATTTGGGCTTCTTGCTCAAAGCGGATGCGGAACTGCGGGTCATGGGTAAACTGGCGGGGCAGCACCTTGATGGCTACATCGCGCCGGAAACGCGGGTCTTGAGCCAGATAGACGGTTGCCATCCCACCCCGTCCAATTTCCTTTTTAATTTCGTAACGGCCGATTCGTTTTTCATCCATCTTGCAATCTCCAATGCCAACCTGACCTTAGTTTAACGAAAAATAAGAAAGATTGAAAGGGGGGCTTGGTAAAGTGTTGGTGAATTCGAGTTTTCCTCGATGCAATATGCTCAAAAAATAATTCATGAATGAAAAATGAGCATTGAAACACCAGGGTTTTCCTGTAAAATGAGGACAAATGACTCCAAACCATATTGATCGCTATGAAGTTCGTGGAGAAATTGGCCGGGGGGGGATGGCCACTGTCCTCAAGGGTTACGATCCCCGGTTCAAACGTGATGTGGCAATCAAACTTTTGCCTCGTGAATTTCTACACGATCCCCAATTTCGTGCCCGCTTTCAGCGTGAAGCCCAAACGATTGCTGCCTTAGAACACCCGGCGATTGTGCCCGTTTACGATTTTGGCGATGCTGATGGCCAGTTGTACCTGGTCATGCGCCTGATGACCGGTGGCTCTTTAGCCGAACGGCTAGAAAAAGGGCCACTTTCCATCGTGGAGACCGCTCGCATTTTTGAACGGTTAGCCCCGGCGCTGGATTCCGCCCATGCTTTGGGCATCATCCACCGCGATCTAAAACCGGCCAATATCTTGTTCGATCAGTGGAATAATCCCTATCTTTCCGATTTTGGCATTGCCAAGCTGGTTGCCGGCAGCAGCACGGCCTTAACGGCGACCGGCGGCCTGGTGGGGACGCCGGCTTACATGAGTCCGGAGCAGGTACGGGGTGTGGATGAGTTGGACGGCCGTTCTGACATTTACGCTATGGGTGTTATCCTGTTCCAGATGTTGACCGGTCAACTTCCTTACAAGGCGAACACACCCATTGGGCTTGCCTTCATGCACGTGACTGAGCCGGTGCCAGATATTTTGGCCGTTAACGCCTCTTTGCCATATGCTTACCAATCGGTAATTGATAAGGCCATGGCGAAGGATAGAGAAGATCGCCCGATGACTACAACCGCGTTTTCTGACACAATTTCTGATTTAGCTTCGCGAGTAACGGCCGTGCCAGAGAGCAAGGATACAATCGTTGAGCCACTGCCTGAGCCGCAGTCGCCAGAAGAACTACTGGAAGAGCCTCCACCTCAATTGCAAGAACCAGAAACTACCCAATCGGAAGTCCCTACAATCCCCAAACCGTTGCCAACGTCGCTGGAAATAGAACCTTTGCCAAAAGAGCGGGAAGCAGATGCACCTGATCCAGAATCGGAGGCAGTTTTACCAGCCCTGCCAGAGCCAGTTGCCCTGCCACAGTCAACCACTGAGCCGGGTCGGTCTCGCCGTCTCCCGATTTGGTCTTGGGCGGTCATTGGTGTGATTGTGATTATCACTTTAGTCGGCTTAAACGCGCTGTTGGGCGGTCAAAATGGAGACGAACGCGGCGAGACAGTGACCGGAACCGTCCCCACCACAAATCCGGTAACCCCCACCACAAACGCAGTCTCCTCAGCGTCCGATTCTACCAGAACACCCACCCCTTCAACTGTTTCCGGGACTACGTTTACCGGCGATGATTGCCAAGATGCCCTGGGTTGCGTCATTTATGGCCCTGATGATCCCATTCTTCTCGCTTCAGCCCTGGTTATTTCTGGTCCTAATGCCCAGTTGGGACTTGATTCTCTATACGGTGTCGAAATCGCTATTGACGAACGGGGCGAACTGTTGGGTCATGCCATTGAACTGCAATCGGAAGATGATGGTTGCAGCCGAGACGGTGGTGAAAACGTCGCCCAGAAGATCGTCGCCAATCCACAAGTTGTAGCGATGATTGGTACAAGCTGCTCCAGTGCGGCCGTGCCCGCAGCAGAAATCATCTCTGATGCCGGTTATGTAATGGTTTCTCCTTCCAATACAGCCCCGGCTTTAACTGATCCTGAGATTCATGAAGCGGGTTATTTGCGCACATCCCATAACGATAAAATACAAGGTCAAGTTATGGCCGAGTATGCCATTAACGTCTTGGGCGTTGCTAAAGCAGCGGCAATTCATGATGGTGATCCTTACACGGAAGGCCTTGCGACCGTGTTTATTGAGGCTTTCCGTGCGTTAGGCGGAGAATTGATTGCGGTGGAACCGATTGACCCCAACGCCGATGATGTGATCCCTGCATTATCGGCAATCGCTACGGCAGGTCCGCCGGAATTCTTGTATTATCCAGTATTTATTTCCTTGGGCGCGGTCATTACCAGACAAGCGCAAGAAGTGCCAGAACTGGATGGTGTTATTCTGGCGGCTGCCGATGGTATTCAATCTCCATCATTTATTGATGCAGCCGGCAAGGCGGCTGAAGGCATGTATTCATCTGGCCCCGATTTGAGCTTCGCCAATGAGGATTACGAGCATTTCCTGCAAATGTACCAGGAAAAAGTTGGCTCTGAGCCTATAGCTCCGTTTCACGCCCACGCGTTTGATGCTACCTGGATGGTTTTGGATGCAATCGAAAAAGTGGCTCAAGTTGCGGATGATGGCTCGATGCTCATCGGCCGCCAGGCGTTACGCGATGCTTTGTTTGCCACTTCTGGCATGATCGGCTTGACAGGTACAATTACCTGTGACGTAAATGGAGACTGCGCCGATTCCAGGATTGCCATAAGTCGGGTCGAAAATGACGAGTTTGTTTCTGCTCCGCTTGTTTCGCCACCTGTCTCTGACGCAACACGTACTGATACACCCACTCCCCAGCCAACGGCCGTGCCATTGGCTACACCATTGGCCACGACTGAACCAGCAACTCCGCTGCCGCAGTCTTGCCCGCTTAATCCCCTGGCCAACGCTTATGCTGCCGGCCCGTCCGGTGAAAAAAGTGTGCAAATTAGCTGGTCGCCCGTGCCTGGAGCAAGTCATTACTGGCCCAGCGTATTAGGGGAAGGTCCGGAAGGAAATTGTTGTTATACGTTAGTCCTGGATGGAAGTGTGTCTGTAGAAAGCACAACCTACACGATAGATTGGTGGGGGATCGACAATAATCAATATACTTTTGGGACAAATTTTCGTGGTAGGATTTCGGCCAGGGATTCAAATAATAATGAGATTTGCTCTGCCTCATTTGAATTTGACCGTTAGAATCTCTCTATTTCTTGAAATATAAGTTCTGCAACGACGTTAGATTCGTTTCCACATAGGACTGAGCTAGGATGAAAAATGTCTCGGTTGCTGTGAATTGCCCATTGTTTTGTTGGTAGTACTCGTGCAAGAAGGCTTGAAAAGCAGTTTCTCCCATTGTCGTTCGTAAGTCCCAGATGAAATAAGTGGCCTGACCGTACATGTTGTGGACGAAAGTCGCGCTGTCCGGGTAGTCGTAGATCGTGGCGTTGGCCGGCCCGGCCGGATTCCAGCGATCGACACGGGCCTGCCACCACCAGCCAGTCAGGTCGGGGTGGTAGCGTTCGTAATAGATGAGTTCGCTGTACATCGCCAGCGATTCATCCAGCCAGGGTTCGTTAACCTGGTCGTTGCCGACGCCGCCGTACCACCATTGATGGCCGATTTCGTGGGCTGTGAGGGCAACCAACAGTGAATCGTAACCGCCGTTATGGACGTCGAACAGGTAGCCGCCGAGGGAAATGAAGCCGGAATATTCATTGGAGGTCAAGAAGCCATTTTCGGCGATGATCAGTTCCGGGTAGGGGTAGGGGCCGTATTGTTGGTTGAAGAGGGTCAGGGCGTTAACGGCCGTACCCAACACCACCAATCCCATCTCCCCATAATCCCGCGTCACGTACACAGAGACAGGG
The DNA here is from genome assembly GCA_050301775.1 of Promineifilaceae bacterium (SeqCode). Taxonomy (GTDB): domain Bacteria; phylum Chloroflexota; class Anaerolineae; order Promineifilales; family Promineifilaceae; genus JACKCC01. Next base: position 9,980 of record JBNKZT010000076.1, on the reverse strand, counting down.
ATGCCATCCACCACATCATCAAACCGCACATAATTGGAACTGGCCAGGAAGGCGAACGCCCGCGCCTTTTCCAGGTGGAAATGATGGCCAGCAGCATCCGTCTCCGTGAAACCGGCGGCGGCGACCAGATAGTCGGCCGGGATGCTGACGGTCACGTCATAATCGGCCAGGCTGCTGATGACCGGATCGCCGACGGGCACGTACTGCCACGTTTGCCAGCCATTGCCCGACCGGTAGGGAACCAGCGCCGGGTAAAAGTCGCCCATCTGGACCAGGCCCGGTTCCCAACCGGCGTTGCCTTCCGGCCCCCAGCCGGTCGGATCGAGGCGAGGCAGAGTCAGGCTGAAATCGAAGGTAATGGTCAACGGCGTGCCGGGCGGGAGCGGTTGGGGCAGGGGTAAGTGGAGCATCGTGTTTTCCAGTCGGGGAGAAATGGCCTGCGCTGAACCTGTCGAAGCGGTAATTTCTACTCCATTCAAATGAAAAATACCTGGCCAGTACGCCTGTGATATATTGAAAACAATTTCTTCCCAACTATCGCTGCTGTCGTTGTTTAGCAAAACGATCTGGCTGATCTGGGCGGTGTTGTTGGCTGTATCCAGTGTGATATCAAGCGTGTAATGAGGCCGGATGATTTCTGGCCGGGGAGTGGAAGTAGGCACGGCCGTTTCGACAGGCAGCGGCGTCTGTGTGGGGGGTAAAACGGCCGTTTCGGTTGGCAGCGACGTAGGGGTGGGCAAGATTGGCGTCGGTAGTGGCGAAAGAGGAACGGTCGTTGCCGCCATCGTCGGCAGCGCTTCCGGCCCATTAGACGACACACGAATACAGCCGGTCAGCAATAAAATTGCAGTGATGAAGCGGACACTGTTATCTGTGAGGCACTTTCTGATCATATTCGTCTACTGTTTTTCGGTATGGTTCAAAAGACCAGTATCTGCGGTAAACTGTTTCGGGAATTGGTATTCCCGAAACAAACCTGCAATCATCCGTTTCTTACTCTAATCCGTTGTTGCGACTGCCGCCTCAATGACACAACGGAAGCCCCGAAACTGCGTGCTGGTCCCCGGTTCCACCGCGCCCCGGTTGGCCGCGCGGGCGTAATGCTGGAAATTGGCATAACTGCCGCTGCGAAGCACCCGCTGGCCGGTCGGCGATGAAGTGGGGCCGGGTGGGTCCTGGCCCGGCGAATTCAAATAATAATCGGGGTCAAACCAGTCGGCGACGTATTCCCACACACTGCCAGCCATATCCAAAATCCCGTAGGGACTGGCCCCGTTGCTGTATTGACCCACCGGCTGAATCACGTCCGTGCCGCGATCTTGCGTGTTAGCCCGGTTGCTGTTGAAGCTGTTACCCCAGGGAAAGATACGGCCGTCATCCCCCCGCGCCGCCTTCTCCCATTCTGCCTCCGTCGGCAGCCGCTCTCCGGCCCAAATGCAATAATCCCGGGCGTCGAACCAGGTGACAAAGACCACCGGATAATTGGCATACTGAGCCTGGTCGTAATAATTGCTGCGGCCGTACGTGCCGCTGCCGTCTGGCGGATTACACGCTCCGGCGTTGACACACGCCTTGTACTGGGCGTTGGTGATTTCGGTCACGTCCATGTAAAAACCGCTGACGAACACCGAATGCTGCGGCATTTCGCTGACGAATTCAGCCCGGACACAGGAGTCGCCGTCAGGATTTTGCCGGCAAAGAGCCGCCGCCTGATCAATTTCGGCGCTTGTACTGCCCATCAAAAATCCTCCATCCGGCACCAGCCGCATTTCCACCCCGTCGCGGCCGGTGTAGGTTTCGGCCAGAGCCGCGGTGGGTGTCATCATTGGTGATTCGGCGTCTGTTGGCGGCGTTTCAACGGTGGGTGTGGCTGCTGTTTCCGGCTCAACCGCAGGGGAATCGGTGACGGTGGCCACGACGACGACCTGGGTGATGATGACTGTTTCGACTGGAATTTGGGTGGGAACGGCCGTATCCATCACCACAGCCACAGTCGCTGGAGGCGTCACCTTGTCATCGCCCGATGATTGCAAAACGGTAAACAAAACGGCCGCCACAGCCAGAGTGAGCAGGGTAATGACGGCCCAAATAGGAACCGGAAAGGAACGGCGCGGCACAGAGGCGGCAGGTGGCGGCGGCGGTGCGCTGGCTGGTAAGCGAACGACAGACAACCGGCTGAGCAGTTCGCTGTCGGCCAGATTGGTCAGCACCTGGGTGGCGTGCGGATTGGGACCGTAGCTGCCTTCCGCCTTGAGCGCCTGGTCGATGGCGGCCACGACGGCCTCGGCCCGTTGAAAGCGCTGATCCGGCTCTTTTTTGAGGCAGGTCTCGACGATGGCCAGCGTTGCCAATGACAAATCGGGGCGCAGGATATGCAGGGGCGGCGGTTCTTCGTAAGCCTGTTGGTGCATGACGGCGATGGAATCTTCCGCTTCAAACGGCCGTGTCCCGGCCAGCATTTCATAGAGGATGATGCCCAGCGAATAGAGGTCGGAACGGCCGTCCAGCGGTTGGCCGCGCACCTGTTCCGGCGACATGTACTGGGGTGTGCCGATAATGCCGCCCGTTTGCGTCAATTTGGGGCCGCCGCCAACAACGGCGATACCCAAATCGACCAGCACCGGCGTGCCATCGGGGCGGATGAGGACGTTGCCCGGCTTGAGGTCGCGGTGGACGATGCGCGCCTGGTGGGCCACGCCCAACGCCAGCGCCATTTGCCGGGTGATGTTCAATGTCTGTTCGGTGGTCAGCAGCTTTCCCCGCTCGGCCAACTGCTTCAGCTTGTCGCGCAGCGAGCCGCCGTCAATGAACTGCATGGCAATGTAGGGCAGCCCCAACGCCGTTGTCCCGACACCAAAGACCTGAACGATGTTGGGATGATCCAGTTTGGCGACAGTTTGGGCCTCGCGCTGAAAGCGCTGCACGAACTGGGTGTCAACGGCCAGGATTTCCAGCAGAACTTTGACGGCTACCCGGCGCTGAAGATGGGTGTCTTCGGCCAGGTAAACGTCGGCCATCCCGCCCCGAGCGATGTGTTCGAGGATGCGATAATGGTCAACCTGTTGGCCGACCAAGCGTTGTATGTCCAAGAATCCCTCCTCGTTAATCGATTTGGTAAAGGTTGTGTTTCATTTCAGTTACGATTTGTTGTAGGGGCGAGACGGTGCGGGTAAGAGGTGGACAAACCGGACGGCCTTATCTCCGCACCGTCTCGCCCGATGGCCGGTCAAATGGGCGAGACAGGCGGGAACCAACGTTTTGGTAATCCGGCCCAGGCCTTTCCCGCCTGTCTCGCCCCTACGTTTGATTATTGCCCGCATTCGACCAGGCGGGACTGCCAGACCCAACCGGTTACGCTGCCGGTTTCGACTTCGTACCACCAGCCGGCGTCGGTGGTGTCAAGCCGGACGCGGCCCCAAACCGGGCCGCTGACCAGGCGCAAACTGGTTCCGTTGGCCACGTCGCGGACCAATTGGGCGTTGCTGACGTCGGGCTGGCTCCACAAACGGGTGTTTTCGCCAGCGGTAACGGCCGTACCCATCACCCCAAAACAAGCCTGCACCCCCGTCTCACTCACCGGAATCGGGACAATCAAGGGTAGATTTTCCACCGCCATATCCGCCGGAACCAGGCCCCACGATGGATCGTAGCAGTTGCCCTGAAAAGTCAGACGATTAACCGCTTTAGTCGCAATCTCGATGACCCAGATATCGTAAGAATCAGAATTGGACTGCTGGTAATTGGAGTGGAAGGCGATTTTTGTCCCGTCGGGCGACCAGGCCGGGCGTTCGTCGCTTTTGCCCAGCGCCGTCACCTGCTGCACGTCGCTGCCATCGGCGCGGGCAATCCAGATGTGGCGGTTGTCGCCGGTGCGTGATTCAAAGGCCAGCCATTGCCCATCTTTGGACCAGGCCGGCGTGCTGCTCGATTCGCCCAGGGTCATGAGTTGGGCCGGTACGCCGCCGGCCGGTGAAATTTGAAAGATGGCGAAACGGCCGTTCATATCACTTTCAAAAATAATTGACCCATTGACCGACCAGGATGGGTCGTCGTTGTAGGCGGTGTTGGCGGTTAACGGCCGTTGATTGCTGCCGTTGCTGTCCATCACATAAATCTGCTTGGAGCCGCTGCGGTCGGACACGAAGGCCATCTGGCTGCCGTCGGGCGACCAGACCGCTTCGTAATTATCCTGGCCGCTGGCCGTGATGGGGTACGGATTCGACCCGTCTACGCCGCTGACGAAAATCTGCCAGGAGCCGCCGGCGTTGGAGCGGTAGGTAAGCTGCCGTCCGTCCGGTGAGAAGGCGGGGACGATGCTGTTGCCCGGCTGGTTGGGCAGCAGGAGTTGGCTGTCGGTGCTGCCGTCGGGTGTGTTCAAGTAAATGCGATTGCTGTCGCCAATGCCGCAGCTGTAAGCCAGGAAACCGTCGGGGTAGGGGTTGGCTTCTGTTGCTGTTGCTGTTGGCAAAAGCGTGGGCACGGCCGTTGCTGCTGGTTCGGGTTCGGCTGTTTCTGCGGCCTCCACAATCGGGATGTCGGTGGCGGATACGGCCACTTCGACTTCGCTTAGTGCAGGCGTTGCAATGACTGTCACCATTAACGGCGTATTGGTAGGTGGAACGGGAGAGGGCGTCACGCCGCCCACCACACTCAGCCGCGGGCCGCGCAGGGCAAAAATCCCGCCGACCACGACGATGAGCGCCAGAAAGATGAGGCCGTAATGCCAGAACGGCCGTTTCCCTGTTGGCGTGACTGGTTGAGGCGGCGATGGTATTGGCGAGGGCGGGGTCTTTTTAACGCCGGGACGAGTCGTTGGCGGGCCTTGTACGATACGGCTGTTGTCCGGCGGCTGCCACGACCCCAATGCGACTTGAGGATTTCCCCCTTCAGCGGCCATAGCTGAGTCCAGCGCTCTAACTAGTTCGGCGGCAGTCTGGAAGCGCCGCGCCGGTTCTTTTTGCAGGCAGGTAGCGACCAACTGAATGGTTTGGGCTGTCAAATCGGGCCGCACCTGTTCCAGCGGAGCCGGCTGCTCGTAAATGTGCTTGTGGATGATAGCCCAGGGTGAGTCGGCGTCGAATGGGAGCTGGCCGCTCAATAGTTCGTAGAGGATGATGCCCAGGGAGTAGATGTCGGAACGGCCGTCAATTTCCTGCCCGGTAGCTTGTTCCGGCGACATATAGCTGGGCGTGCCGATGATGCTGCCCGTTTGCGTCAGCCGCGTTGTCGCCTGCTGCACGGCGGCGATGCCCAAATCGGTCAGAACCGGCGTGCCGTCGCGGCGCAGCAAAATATTGCCCGGCTTCAAATCGCGGTGGATGATGTTGGCTTCGTGAGCCGCCCGCAGCGCGTCGGCGATTTGCCGGGTGATGGACAGGGCATAAATTGTTGAAATCCACTGCCCTTGCCCGGCCAGATTGTGTAAAAAATCGTTCAGCGCGCCGCCCTGGACGTACTGCATAGCCATGTACGGCTGCCCAGAGGGTGTGACACCGGTCGTGTAAACCGGCACGATGTTGGGATGCTGCAATTGGGCCGTGGCTTTGGCTTCACGCTGGAACCGGCTCATCAATTCCTGGTTTTGGGCCAGCGCCGGCAGCATTGTTTTTAGCACCACCTGCCGTTCCAGAGTCAGGTCGCGGGCCAGATAAACGGCGGCCATTCCGCCCTGGCCAATCAGGCGCTCAATCTGGTAATGGTCAACACGTTGTCCGATTAAAATATTTGGGTCTGACATAGTTCAAAATTTGAGGCGCCCCTGATTGCTGCTCGCCAGTACTTTTGGGCATGTGTCGATTGACACAGCTCATTTTATACGACACAATAAATTCAGGCCAAAAGTACCGGCCAGAGTAGTTCCCACCCATTTTAACAGTTAACCGGCAAGAAGTATACGGGGTCAGGTCATGAGTAAACAATTCACATTGGGCAAATATCAAACGATTGAACTGTTAGGCCGGGGAGGTTTTGCTACCGTGTACCGGGCTAAAAATATGGTACTGGGTAATGAAGTCGTCCTCAAAATTCTGGATGCCGGATTGGCGAGTGATGAATCCTTTGTCCGCCGTTTCCGGCAGGAGGCACAGCAGGCGGTGCGGCTTGATCACCCCAATATTGTTCGAGTTCTTGATTTGGACAAAGCAGATGACAAACTGTTTATTGTCATGGAATATGTGCCAGGACGGAATTTGCGCGATGTATTGGCTCATCAGTCTCTGTCTCTTGACCAGACGGCCAAAATCATCCGCCAGATAGGGATGGCGCTGGATTATGCCCATCAGCATCAACTGGTGCATCGGGATATAAAGCCGAGCAACATTCTGATGCGGGATAACGGCCAGGCCAAGCTGTTTGATTTTGGCATTGTGAAAGCGGCTGAAGGAGCGAAATTGACGCTGACGGGGACAACTATTGGTACACCGGCTTATATGTCGCCGGAACAGTCACGGGGGGGAGAGGTAGACGGCCGTTCCGACATCTATTCGCTGGGTATCGTCGCTTTTGAACTGATCACCGGGCAAGTTCCATTCCAGGGGGATACGGCGGCGGTCATTTACAAACAAATTTACGAACCGCCGCCTTTGCCCTCCACCGTGACTTCCCGCGCCAAAGGACCGTTGGAGCCGGTACTGCTTAAAGCGCTGGAAAAGGAACCGGCCAATCGCTACCAGACCGGGGCTGCGCTGGCTGACGCTGTAGATAAGGCCATTGACGACATACGAAAGATAGATGTGAAGCAGAAGTACGAGAAAACTGTCGTTTTAATGGAGCAGCATCAATTTTCTGACGCCATTCGTGAACTGGAGACGCTGCAAGGATTTTACCCGGAATATCAAAATGTAAACGATTTGCTGCAAAAAGCGCGACAGGGGGTTCACCTGACAAAACAATATCAGAAGGCAGGGGAGCATCTGCAATCGGCCCGGCATTTGGCCGATGAGATTGTGGCCAAAGACCCGACATTCCCGGATACGACAGGCGTGCTGCAAACGCTGTACGGGGGAAAAGCCACGTCAACGGCTCGATTTTCCTGGTTTTGGCTGGGCAGCGTTGTGCTTATGACGGTGTATACCAGTACGACGTGGGTTTGGGTGACGGCCCGGCAGAGGATGACCGGTTCCAGCGTGGTCGAGGAAACCCGCGTCCAAATGGAAGGGCTGGCGGCATTGTTTGTGGCCGGGATTCCCTGGGTTGTCTGGATTCCGTTGGTGTGTGCCTTGCTGGCCATGCTTTTGACAGTGCTTTCAGACCGGCAGCCATCCAGAGCCAGTAAATCATTTCGTCCACCCGTAAACCAGACTGATGTTTTGTCAGCGGTGGGGGAGAAACGGCCGTTTCCCTTCCTCCGGCTCGTGAAGTGGCTGGATTTACTGGTTGGCCTGGTTGGCGTCATCTTTGTGATCGCCAGCGTGCATAATCTGGTTGGGGCGATTACGATTGCGGCTGCTTTGCTTGTTATGTTGGTGGGGGACGTTATCCAATTCGTCAAAAACCGGCAATCATGAGTGAGACCCGTTTGACATTTCACCGAACCCAGGAGGGATAACTGCCTCGTTCCGTTAGCATATACAGGTTGCTGCCGTCGGCGTTCATGGCGTACAGGACGCCCAGGTCATTTTCGTCACGGGTGAAGATGATCTGGCTGCCGTCGGCCGACCAATCGGCGCCCCATTCGTAATATTGACTGTTGTAAAGCTGGCGCGCCCCGCTGCCGTCGCTGTTCATGATGAAGATGGCCGGATCGTTATTGTTCACGATGGAAAGGTAGAGGATGAAACGGCCGTCCGGCGACCATTCAGGCGACCAATCACTGATACTGTTGCTGGTCAGCCGCCGCAGATTTTGCCCGTTGGTGTCAATCGTGTAGATTTCCCAGGTTGTGTCATCCCATGTCCCGGCGTTGTAGACCAGCCGGTTATCCACCGACCAGCTGACGTGGCCTTCGCGCAGGTCGCTGTTGTTGGTGACCTGGCGCACGTTAGAGCTGTCGGTATTCATGGTGAACAGGTCAAAATCGCCGTCGCGGTCGGAAATGAAAGCGATTTGTTGGCCGTCGGGCGACCAGGTAGGTAGGCGGTCGTCGGCGGGGTTGTTGGTCAGACGGCGCGGCTGGGAGCCATCGAGATTCATGACGTACACTTCCCAGTTGCCGTCGCGGTAGGATTGGAAGACGATCTGGCGGCCATCGGGCGAGACGGCCGGGTAGTTGTCGTCTATGCTGTTGTTGGTAAGCTGAATCTGGTTGCCGCCGCTGTTATCCATGATGTAAATCTCAAAATCGCCGTCACGGTTAGACTGGAAGACGATTTTGTTTTGGGTTGGGGCGGAAGTGGGCGGCGGCAGGGTGGGGGCAGGCGCTGCGGTGTTGGTGGGCAGCACTTCAACCGCCGGTTCGGTGGGTTCCGGTTCTGACGTGTTGGTAACGGTGGCCACGATTTCGATGACCTGGGACACGGCCGTTGCCTCTTGTGCGATTTCAGGAATTGTTGTTGACGGTGGGATTTGGTCTCGGTTCAGAAATTGCATGGCGACCAGGATGATAACGGCCGTAACCAACACCGCCAGCGTCACCATCGCCCAGACCGGGACGGCTATCGTCCGGGGCGGCAGCTGTTCTGCTAAACGTTGTTCGGCCGCCTGCCGCTCGGCCGTCGGAATTTGGACGATTTGCAGGCGGCTGATGAGCGAACTGTCGCTCAAATCGGTCAGCACCTGGGTGGAGCGGGGATTGGGACCAGATTTCCCTTCGGCCATTAGTGCCTGGTCGATGGCGGCCACTAATGCTTCAGCCCGCTGGAAGCGCTGTGAAGGCTCTTTTTTGAGGCAGGTTTCAACGATGGACAGCAGTTCGGGCGATAAATCCGGCCGGCGGCGGCTCAGCGGAACCGGTTCCTCGTAAGCCTGTTGGTGCAGGACGGCAATCGAATCGTCGGCTTCAAACGGCCGTGTCCCGGCCAGCATTTCGTACAGGATGATACCTAGCGAGTAGAGGTCGGAACGGCCGTCCAACGGCAAGCCGCGCACCTGTTCCGGCGACATGTAGTGGGGCGTGCCGATGATACCACCGGTTTGGGTCAGCTTGGGCACACCCTGGACAACGGCAATACCTAAATCCACCAGCACTGGTGTGCCGTCCGGTCGGATGAGGACGTTGGCCGGTTTCAAGTCGCGGTGAACGACCTGGGCCTGATGGGCCACACTTAACGCCAGGGCAATCTGGCGGGCAACGTTCAGCGCCTGTTCGGTGGTGAGCAGTTTGCCGCGTATGGCCAACTGCTCCAGCTTCTCGCGCAGTGCGCCGCCTTCGATGTACTGCATGGCGATGTACGGCCGTCCCGTCAGCGTTTCACCCACCGTGTAGACCTGGACAATGTTGGGATGATCCAGCCGGGCAACGGTGCGGGCTTCCTGGCGAAAGCGCTGGACAAATTGGGGATCGATGGCCAGCGTATCCAGCATGATTTTGAGCGCTACCTTGCGCCCCAAATCCTCATCCTCGGCCAGGTAAACGTCGGCCATCCCGCCGCGGGCGATGTGCTGCAAGATGCGGTAGCGGTCAAATTTGTGACCAATGTGTTTTTCCGTGTCCATTTTGCCCCTGTTGTTCGTAGTGCGTAGTGCTTAGTGCTTATTCAGAGCATGTTACGCATTATGCACTACGATCTACGGAACCAGTCCAGTTTGCGCGGCTACAGTGCCATCATTGTACATCAACTGCAAGCCTAATGCGCCGGGAAAGGTAGACGGCCGTACCCACGTTGCCCGAAACGCCTGGCCGGGGTAAATTGTTACCGGCCAGTTGGCGGCTTCCTGCCCACCGGCCCAGAGAATGATGCGCCCGGAAACACCGCCGCTGACGGCGACACCAATCTCGGCACTGCCGCCGTTGTCGTTCAGGCGCAGGGCGGCTGTTCGATTGGCGTAGTTGAAACCGCCCAGGCCGTGTACCGGATACCAATATTCGGTCCAGCTAAAACTCT
>JBNKZT010000075.1:0-20234 GCA_050301775.1 Promineifilaceae bacterium (SeqCode) | reverse complement strand
TGATTCGCACCGGCGGTTCGTCGCAGGTGCCGGCGTTTTATGAAATGCTGGTGCGCAAGTTTGGCGCGGACAAGGTGCAGACAGTAGACACGTTTAGCAGCGTCACGGCCGGTTTGGGCGTCATCGCTCATGGGATTGAGACAGGCGAAGTTGACGTGCGGGGTTTCACGCCGGATAACGTGAAGCTGTCGGCAGTTTCGTCGCAGAAGCCGAATGTCAGCCCGGTTAATTTGGACGTGTTGCAGCGGCGGATTTATGTGGCCGAAGGGGCAGGGGAGCAGGGGAGCGGAGGGGCAGGGGAGATGGCGTTGGTTGTGTTAGGTGGGGCGGATTTGGTCACGGCCGTTTCCCTCCCCAATTCCACCTTCCAACAAAAAGACCCTATCCTGCTGGCTGATTTGAACCTGGCTGGTGAGTGGACGCAGGCCATAACCGCCGATCTGGACGAGCTGATTTTGCTCATCACCAGCCATTACCGCTTTTTGCTGACCACGCCGCGCCACCTGCTCGAACTGCGCCAGATGGAGTTAACGCTGGCCGATACGCAGAAGCTGGAGCGGGGTGAAACGGTTTGTTCGGTCAGCCGGTGGGCGGAGCTGAAAGCCGTTCCCAAACTGCTGCTGGTGACGTCTCAGGGTGTGGCCCGGCCGTATCCCATGAACGTCTTGCGCGAAAACATCGAAGCGCCCATCCCTTTGCGCTTTGACCATCCGCTGCCGGGCATCGTCGTTGCCGCGCTGGGGCTGGATGAGCAGAAAACGCTGGTAGCAGCGTCACGCGATGGCCGGGCGCTGGCCTACGAAACGAACGGGCTGCGCCTATCGGGCACGCAAATCTACAACTGCGGCCAGGATGACCGGCTGGTGAGCGCTTTGCTGGTGGATGATGAGGCAGAATTGGCGCTGGTGACGGTGGATGGCTACGGCCGTCGCCTGCAATCAAGCTGGGTTCCGCTGGCTGAAAGGCCCAACACGAAAGGCAAGTCGATGATCGCTCGGCGCAGTGAAGTAGCGGCGCTGCTTCAGCCGGAAGTTACGCCCTGGCTGGTGACGAATGAGCGGTTGGTTAGGGGGGAATACGGCCGTTTACCCCTGGAAGATTCGACCAAATCGGCTCGCTTGTTGAAATTGGGGGCGGGGGAAGTTGTGGAAACGGCCGTTACCCCTCAGCCGTAAAATCCACATTCCACAATTCGTCACTAAACACGGTTCACGGAATACGGATTACGGTTTACGAAGCTTGCCCGGCAGCGAAAACGACCCATCGGCATTGGGTGGAAAATCTACGACTTTGACGACCGCATCCAGATTGAGCGGGCCGTAAATGTGGGGGAATTCCTGGCCACTTTCGTAGCAATCTTCGTAAACAATCTCCGCCTGGACTTTGGCCGAGTCGATGACCAGCAAAACCAGTCCCGTTTGGCCGTGGAACATTTCGTTGGCCGGTTTTAAGACCTGCTCCATTGTTGAACAGTGAATGAAGCCGTCGATTTCCAATGAATCGGCGCGGTAAGATGGGGTGGTAACGGCCGTTTCGGCTCCGCTCAGTGTAAGCGTTTCCCAATCCTCGCGTTTCGTGATGTGCAAAATCGTATCCATAATGCGGAATTATGAATGAGGATTGATGAATTGTCTACCTCGTTACGGCATTATCTGGCTGACGGCGTCAATCACAGCCTGTGGTTGGTCGCTCATGATGAAATGGGTCGTGTCCGGCACAACAATCACCTGAGAACCGGGTGCAGCGGCGGCTGTCCATTCCGCGTACCAAGCAACGCTGGCTTTGGCGTAGGCCCGCGCTAGGTCTTCGTAGCCGGGCAGCGCGTCAGACGTGTTCAAAATATCTTGAGATTGCAAAACGATGACGACCGGCTCGACGGGCACGGTGGCTGTGGTGAAAACACGCTGGATATCGTCGTGAGTGGCTGGCGTATATTGGCTGATCCAGGTGTGCAGCGACTGCCGGGTGCGGGCCGATTCGGCTACCAGGCGATAGTAATCGACGTTGACAATTGTGTCGGGCATCGGTCCCTGGAACTGGATCGCCAGCAGGCGGGCCACGCCGGCAGCGATTAGAAAGTCGGCCATGCCGTCGGAAATGCCTAGCGGGTTGGTTGGCGGATACCAGTCACCTTCAATGTCTGCCAGGATAGCGCCTTCCACGGAGACCATGCCTACCACGTCAATCTGGCTGCCGTAACGCTCGTAAAAATCGTAAATGGGCAGCATACCGGCGGAAAACCCGACCAGGATGATTTCTTTTTCGCCCAGTGCTGTCAGCGCGGCAAAGAGGTCATCGGCCATTGTTTGCGGCATGAGTCCGGGGCCGGGGTCGCTCCAGGCATAGCCGGCCGGATCGAAGGCGATGGTGCGGGCGAATTGGGCAATATCGGGTTGAACGGCTTGCCAGATGGCTGAATTGCAGCCGAAACAACCGACGAACACCACGGCCGGCCCGGTTTGGTCTTCACCCTGGACGTAAACGTGGATGTGACGGCCGTTCACCTCAATCAACTGCGAACCAACCGGTAAATCAGCATTGTGGATACGGCCGTCTCGAACAGAAGCATTAACCGTCGTTGCCAGCAGCGCAACACTCACCAGCCCGATCAAACCGGCAGTAATGCGCAGCAGCCACCACCAGAAACCTCGTTTTTTTGTTGACATGGATGCGGCTCCTTATAGAGTTTTCAGTTTAAGATTGGACCATTTTTGATCATGTGGTGGATGGCGATTAGTTCAGTAAAGAAAATGGTCCAATCTCTATTTGGATTATCTTTTAACTATAGAAAATGGCTCAGGCTAATTGGGTCGGGTGCATAGTGGGTGGGCGGAAAATAGTACGGATGAACAGCATTGTGATCACTGGCCAGACGAAGATATGTCCCATAACAACGAGCAGGTATAAGAATTCAACGGCCGTTGTCCAGCCCAGGTTAACAGCAAAGCCCGACAATCCAATGGGAACCGCCATAACAGCCAGGCACACAGCCAATAATTTGCCAATGCCATACAGTTTGTCCTCTGCCTGCCACAACGACCAGGAAATCAAAAAACCATTAATTCCTAATCCAATTTGGCCTATCCAGGCAGCAATAATTAATACCGTGTCAAATTCAGTAACCGCTTCAGACAGCGCCCGCAGCGACCCGATGTAGAGCGGCGCGTTATAAGCGGTGAGGCTGACGATGTCGGCAGCCAGCCAGAGTAAATAACTGGCGATGGCGACTTTGAACGTCCGGTTTAGCGCCAGCATACCGAACCGCCAGATGAGCAAACGGCGCAGCGTGTCTAAAACATAAGCAGTCAAACAGGCCAGCACGAAGCCGACAATGATGTTGCCAATTTGGATGGCCAGTGTATTTCCGGCCCACAAATTGTAAACGAGTCCCGGAATAAAGATTAAGATGGCCAGGATCGACATGCTGGCCACAGCGCCAATTTTGTAGAGGCGCTGACCGTGATAAACATCTTTAAGGCCGCGGTTGATGGTTTCCGCTGTGCCTAAATCGGCCAGCGCCCGCGTTTGCGCCGCCTCTTTTGGCAGCCCTTCGGCCATATAATCGTCAACTGCATCCAGAAAATGATTGGTGATTTCGGCCGTGATGGTTTGTGCTGCGTTTTCGGGCAGACTTTTGGTAACATGTGACAGCCAATGATGCAAGGATGGAGGATCGTCACGGTTCATATGGTTTCTCCCAGAATGCGATTCACGCCCAGCGAAAACTGTTGCCATTCAGCGCGTTCCTGGTTGAGGGCGGTTTGGCCGGCACCGGTGAGTTTGTAGTAACGACGGGTACGGCCGTTCATCTCCTCTTCGTACGCTTCAATTAATCCCTGCTTCGCCAGATCGTGCAGGGTGGGGTAAATGGTTCCTTCAGCGAAATCTAACGTTCCCTCTGATATGCGTTTTATCTCTTTCGCAATGCCGTAACCATGAGAGGGCCCCAGCGACAGCATGTGCAAGAGCAGTAAGGATAAGCTACCTTTGAGGTTCATGACGATCTTCCTTTGGTTATACCTCGGAATCATATATATTTATCTTGTCGAATTTTACATTGGACTCCGAGGTATGTCAACAGAATTATTGGTAAAAATTTGTGCAACTCTGATAGACGGCCGTTCCGCCTCATGCTATAATTCTGTTAACTGCTCCCTGATTATTAAATCACCAATCAGGGTAAGCGTCCGGGGATGACAGGTTTCGACGGGGAAGGCTGATCCTGGGCTGCAAGCCGAGCACGCTTTACACCTCGTAAAACTGGAAGCAAAAAATAAGTGCAAACGCACGTACACAATACAGCGCACTCCCCCTCGCTGCGTAATTGCAGTAGTTGCCTAGGTGACTAGGTCGCTAGGAAGTGCCGAGGTTCCCTAATCGGAACCCCGTCTGCCTTATTCTGCTCGTTGGTCGGGTAAACGCAGGCGACACTCTAGCCAACGTGCTGCATCTCGACGTCGATAGAGATGCTTAAGCGGCTCTTTCGGGAGCTATCGACTAATCAGCAGCTGACCCTGTTGGCCGGGGCGCCTGCTGATAACACTCAAAAGGCTGACTAAGCTTGTAGACGTTCAGAGGTCGAATTTTTCGGACGCGGGTTCGAGTCCCGCCATCTCCACTTAAAAGCGCTTCCAACGGGAAGCGCTTTTTTATCTATTAGACATTATCGGAAAATAATTATTCAGTAGGAATACTACGTGGAGATTCGTAGAGGTGACGCAGAGATTCGCGGAGAGAAAGCAGAGAAAAGAAAAGCGAAACGACGGCGCTAAAAATTATGAATATCTCTGAAGCCTGGGAGTACGGCCGTTCCCAACTCCCCCACTCTTCATCCGCCAGATTGGACGCCCGCCTGCTGTTGGAGCATGTGCTGGGCGTGAGTCACAGTTGGTTGGTGGCTTATGGGGATGAAATGTTAACGGCCGTGCAGGAAACCCAATACCGCCAACTCATCGAGCGTGCCGCCCGACACGAACCCATTCCCTACCTGGTGGGCCACGCCCCTTTCTTTCATTTGGACTTTATCGTGACGCCCGCCGTCCTCATTCCGCGCCCGGAAACAGAACAGTTGGTGGCATTGGCGGCTGACTGGGCCAGGGCACGGCCGTTGGGTCATCTGCCCTGCCATATTGTAGACGTCGGCACCGGCAGCGGCTGCATCCCGGTGACACTGGCCCACCATCTGCCGCAAGCCGTCATCGAAGCCACCGACATCTCGACCGCAGCGTTAGAAATCGCCCGACAAAACGCGCAGCAGCACGCACCTGATCGCATCTTATTCCATCATGGACATCTGCTTGAACCTATTTCCAAACCGGTCGATCTGCTCATTGCCAACCTGCCCTACGTCACCGATGCTGAGTGGACGATGCTTGACGATGGGGTAAAATGGTACGAACCGGCCGCTGCCCTCAAAGGTGGCGCCGATGGCCTTGACCTCATCCGGCAGCTGCTTCATCAGGCAGTCACCGAACTTAATCCGGGGGCTGCCATTTTTTTGGAAATTGGCTGGCGGCAGGGTACGGCCGTACACAATCTGGCGCAGTCGGTTTTTCCGGCAGCACAAATTGAATTAATACAAGATTTTGCTAATCATGACCGGATTGTGGTGATTCAATTAGAGAATTAGAAACTGGCGATTGGAGGCTTCAGCTAGTCCCCAGTCACCAGTCTCCAAAATGGAGAAGATGGAGACACACCTGCTCAACGCGCAACAACCTGATGCTGTTGCCCAGGCCGCCACATGGCTGCGGCAGGGGCAGCTTGTCGCTTTCCCTACCGACACGGTGTATGGGGTGGGTGCAGATGCGTTCAATGCAGCCGCGATTGAGCAGCTCTATCAGGCCAAGCAGCGGCCAGATGAGAAAGGTATTCCCATCCTCCTGGCTGACCTGACTGACCTAGACAAAGTAACGCAAGCTGTTCCGGGCCTTGTCCGCCACTTGATGGCCCGCTTCTGGCCCGGCCCGCTGACCCTCATCGTGCCCCGGCATCCTGAATTGCCGGCCAATATTTCGCCCAATGAAAGCATCGCTGTACGCATCCCAGACTCCGACGTGGCGCGTGACCTGATTCGGGCGGCTGGTGGCGCTATCGCGGCGACCTCGGCTAACCAGTCCGGGCAGCCACCGGCCCAAACCGGGGAGGAAGCATTAGCGGCGTTGGATGGATTGGTAACGGCCGTGCTCGATGACGGCCCAACTCCCGGCGGCATCCCCTCGACGATCATTACGTTTGTTGATGGTGGGCTGCGTATTATCCGTGAAGGCCCCATCACGGCGTCTGCCCTTGCGCTAGCCGAGGTGTCTGCCGCATGAGTGCGATTTTTATTCCCATCGTCCTGGCTTTTTTGGGCGTAGCCGCCGCCTTTGCCAGCTACCGCGACATCAAACGAGGAGGGGCGCGTTTTTACACCCTGGAACGAGAAGCCATCCTGCGCCGGGCCGGCCTGACACTGGTGGGCAGTATGCTGTTGTTCATTGCCGCCATCGGTCTGCTGGTCCTCGACCGGCAGCAGACGGCGGCAGCGCCGCCTGTAGAAGGTGACGTTATTGAAGGCGTGGTAACAATAACGCCCACACCTGTTGTGGAGCAGTTCCCGCCCCTGCCCACCGAAACGGCGACACCTGACTTGTCTTTCCCCACAGCCACGCCGACCCGGCCGATTTGCCGTGCCGTTATTGAGGGGACTTTTGGCAATGGGTTGACGCTGCGCAGTGATCCGGGCGGTGCACAGGTTTCGATTTTAGCCGAGGGGGATTTGGTCACCATACTCGATCAAGGGCCAACAGATGCCAATGGTATCGAATGGCGGCAGGTCCGCTCTCTTTTTGGTGACGAGGGCTGGGTAGCGGCTGAGTTCTTGACTTTGGGTACCGGGTGTGAGTGATTACTTTTCGCAATGAAGCCATTGCATTCTGATCATACCTGGTTTCTTGTACTCAAGGGTTCATCGTTGGCCAGTGCCAGCGCATCGGCGCGATCCATTTCGACCAGTAAGTTAACGCTGGATTGGGCGAAGCGGCGGGCGGCAGCCATCGCCCGGCCATCATGTTCGTGATCGAGCGACCATTGGGCGTGCTCGACCAGCAGCGCCAGGGCTAACCCACGGCCCAGAGTCAGGCCAAAGCGGCGCGCGCCGGCTTCCAGGGCCGGTTGACCGTGCGGCATGGTTTGTTGGAGCCATTGTTCGGCAGTGGTGACGGCCGTTACCGCCACCCTCCCTAATTCCACCAAAGACGCCTCTTGAGCCTCAGCCGCACAGCGGGCTACCTTCGCCTTTAACGCCTCCAGGCTTTCATCCTTCAACACCGCCCGCAGCGCGTCCAGCGAAAGGATGTTGGTCGTACCCTCCCAGATAGGCAGCACCTGGCTGTCGCGCAGCAGCAGGGGCAGGCCGGTGTCCTCAACGTAGCCCGCGCCGCCAAACGCTTCGACGACTTCTGAAGCGACGTGAACCGCTTGCCGCCCGGTGGTCAGCTTGGCCAGTGAGGTGTGCAGGCGCAGCAAATCGACCTGCTCCGGGCTGAGCTGGCCCGTCTCTTCGCGGCCAATCAAATCGACCAGGTAAAAGCTGAGGTGGAAGGCGGCTTCCATTTCCGCTTGCAGCCCGGCCAGTGTGTCCAGATGCAGCGGCTTTTGGGCCAGCGCCGCGCCAAAGGCGGTCCGTTTGCGGCTGAAATCGCGGGCCAGGGCCAGACCACGACGCATGAAGGCGACGGCCGTTACGCTGTTCCAGGTGCGCGTCAAATGCAGCATGGGGATGATGTTGCGCACGCCGTTGGCCAGTTCCATGACCGGGATGGCCGGTGTGCCGTCGAGGGTCAGTTCGGCGGTGGGGACTTTGCGCGTGCCCAGCTTGTCCTTGAGCCGGTGGATGGTGATGTTTTGCAGCTTCCCGTTTGCGTCGCGCAGTTCGACGTAAAACAGGGCCAGCCCTTTGCCGCCGGGGCCGCTGCCCTGGGGCCGGGCCAGGGTCAGGGCCATTTGGGCGGTGGTGGCTGAGGTGAACCATTTACGGCCGTACAACCGCCACGTCCCATCTTCATCCTGCACCGCCATCGTTTCCGACGTGCCCACGTCTGAGCCGCCGGTTGATTCGGTCATCCATTGGCCGCTGGTCCAAAATTGGGCCGGGTCGCGGCTGGTGAGGTGGGGCAGGGCGCGGTCAATGAGGGCCTGGTTGCCGGAGCGGCGCAGGGTGCTGGCCGCGCCATCGGTCATCGCCAGGGGGCAGGTATAGACGTCGCTGGAAGGGTGGAAGAGGTAGGCCAGGGCGAATTGGTGGATGCGGGAGAAACGGCCGTATGTTCCCTCATAGCCCGCCGCCACCAGCCCGAACTCGGCCGCCAGCCGCTCGGCCCGTTTCCACAGCGGCGTGACCTCGATGTGGTCAATGCGGTTGCCCCAGGCGTCCCATTGGGTCAGCGTCGGCTCGTTGAGCCGGTCGGCCAACTGCATCTGGTACAATTCGCCGCCGGCCAGCGCGCCCATTTCCCGCAGCGATGGCTCGATTTCGGCCAGCACCTCCGGCGGCAGAACGCGCTTCAGGTATGATTTGAGCACCCGGTCATCATCATATTGGTTGCCTAATTGGGGTGGTGGTTGGTTAAATGGTTGAATGTCCATCGGCTCCTTCTCCTCATGTTAGGACACGGATAAACACGGATTTTCACGGATGGTTGTTCGTTTTATTTGGGCAAGTTTGGTTTGAGATCATTGTCATAAACTTTGCGAATGTGTCTGGGCAGATGACCAAAATTCAGCAGCAGGCCAACCTCATAAGGTGTGGCTTTCAGGTAGTTGAGTAATTGGGCTTGATGCTGATCGAGTAGTTTACGGACAGCTTTAAGTTCGACAATAACCAGATCGTTAACAATCAAGTCGGCATAATATTCGCCAACCAATGATTGTTTATAGAAAACTCGAATGGGTTTTTGCTGCTCTACACTCAAACCTCTCAATTTCAGTTCGGCTGCCAATGAATTTTCATATACTTTTTCCAGAAATCCAAACCCCAATTCATTGTAAACGTCGTAAAAGGCTCCGATGATTTCCCCGGTCAACTTTTCATGTTTTGTAATCATGACCTCCTCCCAAACAATTAAAAAATCCGTGTTCATCCGTGAGAATCCGTGTACAAAAATCATCGGACACAGATAAACACGGATGAACACGGATAAAAAGATGACATTAGCCAAACGTTTTTGCTTTTCGTAATACGTCGATTTCTTTTTGATTATAGCCGATTTCCAACAAAACCTTCTCTGTGTGGGCGCCAACGGCCGTTCCCACCCCCCTATATTCCGCCTCGCTCGCCGAGAACCGGATGGGGCTGCCAACCTGCCGCTGGCTCGTGCCGTCCGGTTTGGGCACGTTGACGATGAGGCCACGCGCCTGCGTGTGGGGGTGTTCGACCATTTCCGGGATGGTTAATATTGGCTCGACGCAGACGTCCAGGGTGGCGAATACGGCCGTCCACTCCTCCAGCGTCTTCCCGGCAATTACGGTTCGGATTTCGGTTTTGACTTGTTGGAGAACGGCCGTTTCCAGGCTCATCCCCGGTTCAATCAAATCGGACCGCTGGATGGCCTGGCAAAAACCCTGCCAGAATTTGGGTTCCAGGCTGGCGATGGCGAGGAAACGGCCGTTACTCGTCTCATAATAATCATAAATACCGGCGCCATTCAACAGCATTTGCTCCCGCGCCGGGACCTCGCCGCCGGCCAGGTAATTGCTGGCCAGGTGGGCCTGCCAGGCCACAGCCATGTCAAACATGCTGATGTCCACCATCTGCCCTTCGCCGGTGGTTGTGCGCTGAATGACCGCCGCCAGAATGCCGGTGATGGCCCCCATCGAGCCGCCCAAGTCGGCCAGTTGGAAGCCCAGCGGTGGTGCGCTCTCGTGTTGGCGGCCGCTGTAGCTCATCGCGCCGGATAGGGCGACAAAATTGTTGTCGTGACCGGCGCGATCCTTGTATGGCCCGGTCTGGCCGTAGCCGGTGATGGCGCAGTAAATCAGCCGGGGATTGACCGCCTTGAGCGCTTCGTAGCCAATGCCCAGCCGATCCATTACGCCGGGGCGAAACTGCTCGACGATGATGTCGTAGGCTCCGCCATCGGCGGTTACCAACCGTTTGACGATTTCGATGGCTTCCGGCTGCTTCAAATCCAGGGCGATGGCGCGTTTGTTGCGATTCAAAACGGCGTGCCAGGCCGAGACGTCGCCGTCAAATGGCGGCAAAAAGCGCACGGCGTCGGGGCGATGGGGCGCTTCGACGCGCACAACATCAGTGCCCATGTCGGCCAGCATCATTGTAGCCAACGGGCCGGGCACCAGGGTGGTGAAATCGAGTATTTTGAGGGAAGAGAGGGGAGGATTCATAAGCATTTATGATTGACGATTTGCGATTTACGATTTATGGGCCGTTCATAATCGATAATCGTCAATCGTTAATTGTTGTGTAATGGAGTACGCCGTCTATTTCTTGCGCCGTGATCGTATTTTCGGCCAGGAGCAAGTCGAGGTAGCCCACGACCATCCACAGGCCGGCGAACATGATGGTGGTGATGCGGTTGACGTACATCTGCTGGGCGATGGCTACGGCCGTATCATACCCCTGCCGTACCCAATCCAGGCACTCCGCCTTGCGCTGCATAATCCGTGCCCGCTGCTGCTGGATGATATCCCTGTAGTTGGAGAACGGTTCGCCATGCCCCGGAAACACGATATCCACGTCCAGCGCCTCAACCAGGGCCAGTGAGTCGAGAAATTGGGGCAGGGCGGGGATGCGCTGTATGCCGTCAGGCGGGCATTCCACAACCGGTGTGGGTGTGCGCTGTAAAAGCATGTCCGAAGCCAACAGGCGGCGGGTTTGCGGCTGGTGGAAGATGGTTTGATGGCTGGCATGGCCCGGCGTATGGTAAACCTGCCAGTTCATCCCGCCTATGTGAATTTTGCCATTGGCGGGAAAGGTGACGATGCGGTCGGCAGGAACCGGATCGCAGGTAGCGGCCGTTGTCTGCATGTAGGTGAGGATGATTTCAACCATTTTGGGGGGAACGGCCGTTTGCGGCAAAAAAACGTCGCGGTAAAAAGCGATACGCTGTGGCCATAACGCTTGCGGGCGGGCTACCCAATCATAAGCCACCTCCGATACCCAGATTTGGGCCTCGCTTTCGGCGGCGATGAGGCTGGCCGATTCAAAATGATCGACGTGGGCGTGGGTAATGATGACGCGTGACAAATCAGCGACGCTGAAACCATGAGCGGCTAATCCGTCCTTGAGCAACGGCCAATCGACTTTAGCGCCGGTATCGACCAGCACTGGTTCCGGTTCAGGGAAAAGGTAAGCGTTAACGGGGCCGCCTTGCAGTTGGTTAGGAAGTTGGATACGGATGGGAATCATTTTTAGCCTGTCAGCGATTCAGATTATCAGCTTGTCAGCTCGGAAAGCTAAAACGCTGACCGGCTGAAGTGCTGAAATGCTCAAATTATGGGTTGTAACGGCCGTGCCGGGTCATCTTTCCACAAACGGTACAGGTTGATGGCCCGACGCAGCATCCAGGGGATGATGGTGGGGTGCCGGTGCAGGTTGTCGTCATCCAATTCATCGAGACTCCACCAGCGGCAGGCGCTCCCCGTCATGTCATCACCGGGCACGATTGTACCGCCTTCGTAGGCCAGCAGGTAGTAAATGCCCACCATGAAGCGCACGTTTTCGTCATAATGGAACGTTTCGGCGTGGATGACGCCTAACGGCCGTACCTGCACCGTTGCCCCCACTTCTTCAGCCACTTCACGCCTGATGCCGTCCAAAATCGTCTCGCCCGCTTCCAGCCCGCCGCTGATAACCTGCCAGCCCTGGTTGCGGCTGGGACTGTTAAGCAGCAGAATTTGTTCCTGGTCATTGACGATGATGGCTTGCAGGGCGATGGCTGAGGCAGCAAACGGCCGTCCCTTTTGGCTGACAATGACAGGTTGATTGGTTGACATAATTTCCCTCACGAATGTTGGCTAAAACTGGCAAAATCCATCGCCAGATAGGGTATGTCTTGCTCCAGGCGCTGTTTACGGCCGTTCATAAACGTGGCCACCCAGGCATGCTCATCCAGGTTGTTAACGTCAAAGCTGCGGAAAATCACGGCATATAAATCAAATTCGCGCAATTTTAGAAAGTTGGGAATCTCGGCGAACCAATGCGGCGCGAGTTGGTTTTCCTGCCGGTAGCCGCGCAGGAAGTGGCGGAAAAAGTGGGGACCAAACTCCTCGGCGTCGGGCCGGTTGGTGACGGCGTAGAACAGGGCCATAGCGATGTCGTAGATGTAATGGCCATAGGCGCAGTCGTCAAAATCGAACAGGGTGATGTTGTAATCCTCATCGACGAAGAAGTTGCCGCCGTGGGCGTCCTGGTGGATGAGGCCGTAGCCTTCTTTGTCCTGGGGCAGCGATTGCAAATATTGAATCGTGTCCATGAATTTTTCCTGGGCCACTTTTTCTTCCGGCGGCAGCCAGTTTTCGACGCGCATGATGGGATCGTCCCAGGACGGCCGTTTCCACTCAGGATTCGGCAGTTCATAATCCCGGCTCAAACGATGGATGCGGCCCAGGAGACGGCCGTACCGTTTAAACAACGTCTCGTCCCACTTTTCCATCTGCCAGGGGTTGCCGCCCGGCGCCTTGACAAAGGCCGTCGCTAGAAAATGGCCGCCATGCCCGTCGGCAATCATCTCCACCAGATTGCCGGCGTCCGACAGTACAGCCCTGGCCACGCCCGCGCCGCCCGCTGCCAGATAATTGATCCAATCCACTTCGCCTTGAATCAA
Organism: Promineifilaceae bacterium (SeqCode); assembly: GCA_050301775.1. GTDB lineage: Bacteria > Chloroflexota > Anaerolineae > Promineifilales > Promineifilaceae > JACKCC01. The sequence continues at coordinate 7,410 of JBNKZT010000075.1, read as the reverse complement.
TTCCACCGTGCGCCGTTTGCTGTGGCCGACGCGCAGGATGTAGTCACGGCCGTTTCGGGCAAATTCGTACATAAAACTCTCAAACCCGCCTAATTCCTGGCAGTTGTCGGGCTTGATACCGTAACGCAGTTGGGCCTCTTGCAAAATGTCGTCGGTAAATCGTTCTCGAATGGCTTGTTCCATACGTTCCTCTTGCCAAGTGACTGTCACTGGGCTGTGTCTAATGTGCAGCGGATAAAATCCACCGTTTCGTCGAATTTGTCAAATGGCAGCCCGTTTCGCCAGGTGTTGGCTTGGGCGATCAGGGAGGAGAAACGGCCGTCTACTACCCCCAATGCCCACCTCGCCGCCACCGGCTTAGACACTATCTCGCCGAACTGGAACGTATACAACATCCGGCACATCGTCAGCACGGCGTAAACCTGGTACTCATCGTCGGCCAAAGGGACTGGAATGATTAATTTGGGTTCCCACCAGCTGTGCAAGATATCCAGCGTTGCCCGTCGTAACTCATTGGGCGTAACTGGCCCAATAAGCGGTTGAATAGGCGGCCCGGCGACGACAACGCCTTTTTCGCGCAGGATGTGATGCTGAATGATGGCTCCACTGTCATGCTGTTCCACCGCAAAATGACCGCTCGTGCCTAAATGGGGATAACATGCCTGAACTGGATCGTAGCGGCGTAAAGCTGCCAGTGGGATGTAATCGCCCTCAATGTGGCTGGCCCAATGCGCGCCTGTTTGCCGCATCTGTGAATGCAGCGCGGCCAGGTCTGTTATGGTATCATCGGCCAATTCGGTGGTGGTGACGACCACAAAATCAATATCGCTCCGGTGAGGGTTGAAATCGCCGGCGGCCAGCGAACCGGTCAGGTATAGGCCGAAAAAATTACTTCCGAGGATGGGGGGAACGGCCGTTAACAACTCAACCAAAACAGCATTCACCCCAGCATACGGAGTCGGAACACTTAATCCATTTGACATAAAACAATACAAATCGACTAAACGACTACCAGACTACCCGACTAATCGACACCTTTCCTTCCTATGCTAAAATAGCAGCATTCGCCCATGATAGGGCTAATTTTCCCCAACTGTGTCATACGGCATCGTCTTTTTCATCTCCACACCGTTTGACGCAAATCCATTATTTTTGCCTCCTATGGCAAGGAGCAACATGCAAGACGATCACATCTTCCCTGTAACCCGGTGGGTGGCCATTTTAGTTGTGCCGGTGCTGGTACTGGCATTCATTATCCTGTATCTGCTGCCGGAGCGCACGCCAGATTATTTTGCCTGGACGATTAAACCGACGATGACGCCGATGATGATGGGGGCTGGCTATCTGGCTGGGGCGTACTTTTTTGTCCGGGTGGCGCTGGCCAAACGCTGGCATGAGGTAAAGCTGGGCTTTCCGGCCGTTTCGACGTTCGTCTGGTTCATGGCGGCGGCCACTGTTTTACATTATGACAAGTTTAATCACAGTCATCCGGCGTTTTGGGCCTGGTTGTTTTTGTATCTGGTGACGCCGCTGCTCATTCCGGCGTTGTGGTGGCGGAACGGCCGTACCGATCCTCGCCGACCCGACCCGGACGACGTCATCTTGCCGCCTGTCGTTCGCTGGTTGATGGTCGGACTGGGACTGATCACACTGGGCAATGGGCTGCTCATGCTTATCTGGCCGGCGTTATTTATCCCCATCTGGCCCTGGCAGTTAAGCTTGTTGACCGCACGCGTAGTCGGCGGCTGGTTCGCCCTGCCCGGCGTGGTCGCGCTGGGCGTCGCCGCCGACCGGCGCTGGAGTGCGGCCCGGATTACGCTGCAAAGTCAGATGTTGGGCATTCTCCTCATCCTCATAGCCGTGGTTCGGGCCTGGGCCGAATTCGACGCAGCTAAGGTGACGACCTGGGTGTTTGTTGGCGGTTTGACGGCGCTGCTGGTTGTGATTGGCGGCGTGTATAGGTATGAAACGGCCGTTGCCTAACCCTCGCGTGCGGCCAGGTCCACCTGGATAGTGAAATCATCCGCCACGGTAAGGGTGTTGGCGAAATCGGGCGGGGCGATGTTGAAATCGGTCATTTTCAGAGGCAGAGTGGCTGAGCCTTTAATGGTATCGCCGGTGAGAATGGCCGTTATATCAAACGTCACACTCCTGGTCACATCCCGCACTGTCAGGTCGCCGGTAAGCTGGAAGCTGATTTCTTCGCCTTCGGTCACGCTCTCTGGCAAACCGGAGACCGAAGTCATGACAAACGTCGCCTGCGGGAAGAGATTATATTCGATTGCATTATCGCCCAACCACTCATCGCGCCGATCCTGATCGGTAGCCAGACGGTTCATGTCCACAGTAAACTGGGCCGCTTCCACCAATGCCGGATTGGCAGCGTTCAACTGGATTTCACCGCTCACGCCCGGTGTTGTACCCACAACGACTTTTTCACCGGCTTCGATGCCCAATTTTCGCAAGGCATCGGCGAAAAACTCTTCATTGACAACAAAAGATGCCTGGGATTGGGTCGAGTCAACGACAAAAGTGCGAACCTCACCGGCAGTAGTTTTGACGGGTGCTGGTTCTGTTGTGGGGGATGGGGCTGGGGTAACGGCCGTGCCGCCACAGGCCGCTAAAATTAAGCTCAACAAAATGGCCAAACTGAAAACGATTTGATTTTTGTTCATCATGTCTACTCCTTCTTAATTAACTTAGGGGAATTCCATTGGGCCGGTATTCCGGCAAAATAGTTGGTTCCTGCCCATACTGTGCCAAAAAGACACGCATGAACAAAGAATAAAAGCCTTCATGGTGAATAGCTGGGTCTCTGGATCGCGTGAATAAACCAGGGACAAAGCCAAACTCGGCAAACGACTCAACAAACTTTTCGTTCTGGCTGACGATGTGTACCGGCGTATCCCAGCCGTCGGCATACCGGGCAACGCGGGCTGGTTGATGATCCCCGATGAAGATAAAAATATCATCTTCATCCCCTTCCTTGACGATGAAATCGGCCACCATCCTCAATTCATATTGAATCGACGCCAGATATTGTTGGCGCATCACTTCCACCGGTTGACGCTGTGTCGGTGCGGGCGGCGCCGGCGGTGCGTCGTTCAGCGTTTGCCATACTGGGGCCACTTCCGGCAGAGGTGTCCAGGGGTAGTGCGAGTTTTGCGTAATGAAAAAGAAAACGTGAGGCGCGTCGGATGACTGGTTCATGGATTCATTGGCATAGTTGAGGGCATATTGATCGGGCGGCGATGGCCCCCAGCCATAAAGTGGCCCATCATACTGCAAATCGGGAAAGCGCAGCCACTCATCGACACCATAAAAACTTTTGTAGCGCTGCCATTCTATGTCGTTGAGTACGTCAGAATTGGAGGAGAGCCGGTAGCTGCGATAGCCTTGCGAACGTAAATAGTTGGTCAGATGGGGGAATGGCTCCCGGACGTAGCGGTTGAACATGGCCAGATATTGGGCATGGGAATCCAACCGCAAGCCGGAAAGGGTGCTGGTGTAGGAAATCCAGGAGCCGCCACCCCAGGTAGGGGAGGTACTTCTGATTGAAGCGGCTGCCCAGCCAGACCTGTCAAGCTGCTCTTCCAGTTCGCCCAGCAGTTTGACATAAGTCTGATAAAAATCGGCGCGTTTATAGAGGACGCTGCCGTAGGATTCGAGGAAGATGAGGTAAATGTCCGGTTTTTCGCGCAAGTCTGTGAATTGGTAATAATGGGCCAGGTTTTGGCTGTCAAACCGGCCGGCTTCAGCTTTGGCAGTCAGGGAGAGCTGGATATTTTGGCTGATTTTGGCGGTGGTGCTGGTAACGGCCGTTTCCAATCCCCCCACCTCTCCCTTCACCATCACCACCGAAACCAGAGCCACCACACCTAATCCAACCAGCGCCAGCCGGGTGGTCATCGTCAATCGTTCGACGGGAATATCCACAAAAAGCCATCGATTTAACCAGAACAGCAGTCCCACCAACCCGGCCAGCAGCAAGCCGCCAGCGAGATATAGCGCCGGTGGAAAAATCATACTGTGAAACAAAAAGCTGCCGCCATCGGCAAATAGGAAAAAATCATTGTAAAAAACAGGTTCCAGCAAATAATAAGAGCGGATAAACCCCTCATACACCGCATAAATCAACTGAACTAAATACACGACGAAGGTCAAAAACAAAAACCGGCGGTGGCGCAGCGACTTGAACCAGATGCTCAATAATGCCAGCAGCAGCAATTCTCCATTCAGGCGGAAAATGTCCAGATTATCACGCTGCAAAACAAACGTTGAAACCATCGTGAGCAGATCTAAATGGCCTCCTGGTTTCCAGGGCCAGAATATAGTGTCCTCCCGGAAAAACAGGTAAATGGGCAATGATAGGAGCCAGTTGAGCAGTAAAAAACAGCCCCAAAAAGCCCAATTGGGATACTTTGTAATGATTCGTTTACTGAATGTCATAGGATTAAGGTTGCTGCAAGAAATAACATAACCGGTATTGTCGAAAGCAACCGCGAACCAATCCCCAAAGTAGATTTGATATCGGGGAATTATTGGGGGGATTGGCCTAAATCACCAACAGCGCCAGAATTTGGAGAACAACCTGTCAAAGGTTGCCCAAAACGGCCAGCTTTTGCCTGACGCTTTCATTTTACAGGAGTCCTGGTAAACCGTGCGTGATATTCTCTCAATGTTAATGTACGTACGGGAGATGGATTGCTGCTGTAGACAATAAGTGGCGACAATTCGCAGGGGTGAGGCGTATTTTGTACTTTGCAAAAAAAATCACAATGTTGACATTGGAAAACGAGTATGCTAAATTATTAACGGTTTGCGCACACGTGTGCGCAAAAGTGAAGAAGAAGGAGTGAGGCCGATGACAGTGACCATTAAGGATATTGCCGAAGTTGCCGGTGTATCCCACACTACTGTTTCCCGTGCCCTCCGCAGTAACCCCCGCATTTCAGCCGGTACGATTGAACGCATTCAACAAATTGCCGAAGAACTGGGTTATGTACCCAATACTGCTGCTCGCGGCTTGAAAACCAGCCAGTCTCGCGTATTGGGGGTCATCGTGCGCCGCATCGTTGATCCATTTCTTTCAGAAGTGTTACAAGGTATTGAAGATGTCCTGCACGAAGCGGGCTACAGCCTATTCCTGACAGCCTCTCATCGGGATCCCACCCGGGAAAAAGAAATTATGCAGGTGATGGGTGAGCGGCGGGTTGACGGCGTGATCGTCAGTTCCACCCAAATTCAACCGGAACAAATCCGACAGATGGACCGGTTCAAGGTGCCGCTGGTGCTCATTAACAATCAGGCATTTGATGAACCGGATATCCATTCCGTTTATCACGATGATGTTTATGGCAGCCGGCAGGTAATGCAGCACTTGCTTGATCTGGGCCACACCCGGATCGCTTTTTTGGGCAATGCTCGAGGCGGCAAAACCAATGCCGAACGGGTTGACGGTTATCGGACCGCCCTTCAACAGGCCGGATTGGCAGTTAGCCCGGATTGCATCGTGGTGGGACCCAATGGCCAGCCGGATGGCGGCGCTGAGGGAATGCAGCAGATTCTAAACCTGTCACCTCGACCAACGGCCGTTGCCTGTTACAACGATTTGCTGGCCATTGGCGCAGTTCAGGCGGTGCAGCAGGCCGGGCTGAACGTGCCTGACGATATTTCCGTTACTGGCTTTGACAATATCGAACTGGCCGCCTACGTCTCCCCTCCCCTGACCACCTTCCACCAGCCTAAGTATGAACTGGGCCGGGAAGCGGCGTTAATGATGCTGCGGGTGCTGGCGGATAGGGAAACGGCCGTTTCTGCCCCCCCCGAAGTGATCCGGCTGCGGGGTGAATTAATCGTACGTTGCTCAACGGCCAGGATTTAGAGGATAACGTAGCGCGTAGGGCGTAGAGAAACCTGTTACGCCCTACGCACTACGCCCTACGCAATAACATTTTTTGGAGTAAAACAAATGCTAAAAACAACCTATAAAAGCCCCTTACACGAGACGGTCAGCACCACAATGACTGACGTTTGGAACGATTCCTGCGCCATCAGCGAACTAACCTACGCCATCGAGCATGGCGCTGTAGGCGCGACCAGCAATCCGACGATTGTCCTGGATGTGCTGCGCCTGGAGTGGGATCTGTGGGCCGGCCGTATCCGCCAGCTCATTGCCGATAATCCCACCTGGACCGAAGAAGATGTAATGTGGCAGGTCTACAAAGAGATTGGCATGAAAGGGGCAGAACTGTTGCTGCCTGTGTTCGAGCTAGAAAATGGTCTCAAAGGCCGCCTTTCCATACAAACCAATCCGGCTAACTACCGCAGCGCTGCCAAAATGGTCCCGCAGGCTGTTGAGTTTCATAACCTGGCCCCCAATTTACAGGTAAAAATGCCGGTTACCAGCCAGGGCATTGTCGGCATTGAAGAAGCCACCTATCAAGGTGTGAACATCAACGCCACCGTCAGCTTTACCGTAGCGCAGGCCATTGCCGTTGCCGAGGCAATTGAGCGAGGGTTGGACCGCCGCAAAGCAGAAGGCAAACCGATTGACAATATGGCTCCTGTTTGCACCATCATGGTGGGGCGGACAGATGATTGGATGCATGTAGTGACAAAACGGGACGGCATTACCGTTAATCCGCAGTATCCGCACTGGGCCGGCGTGGCTGTGTTTAAGAAAGCATACGACCTTTACCAGGAGCGTGGCTATCGCACCCGGTTGTTGGCTGCTGCGTATCGGCACCACCTGCACTGGTCGGAATTCATCGGCGGCGATGTGATTCTCACCATTCCGTCCAAGTGGCAAAAATTGTTTAACGCCTCCAAAGTAGAAGTTAAGCCGCGTATGGACGATCCGGTTGATCCGGCCATCATTGAAGAACTGTATGACCGCATCCCCGATTTCCGCAAGGCCTACGACGAGGATGGGATGACGGTGGCCGAATTTGGTACCTACGGGGCAACGGTCCGTACCCTGCGCGGCTTTATCGCCTCCTACCATGAGTTGATTCAAGTGATTCGTGAGCAGTTCATGCTGCCGAATCCGGACGTGAAAGCGTAGGACGTAGAACGTAGGGCGTAGTCGAGTCAATCTACGCACTACATTCTACGCCCTACGCAATACGCAACACGAGGAAAATATGGAAACCAAACGACTCACCATGGCTCAGGCCATCATCAAATTTTTGAAGAATCAATACAGCGAACGGGATGGGGTGGAACGGCCGTTTTTCGCAGGCATCTTTGGTATTTTTGGTCACGGCAACGTGGCCGGGATTGGCCAGGCATTACAGCAAAACACCGACTTCACCTACTACCAGACCCGCAACGAGCAGGCGATGGTCCACACCGCCGCCGCTTATGCCAAAATGCACAACCGGCTGCAAACCTTTGCCTGCACCACCT